>CALDFV010000131.1 GCA_937942145.1 uncultured Opitutaceae bacterium | reverse complement strand
ATGGAATCTACGAGGACAAGGATTGGAGTAAGCAGAACAAAGGTCAGGCTGCCATGGTTACCTATTTAGACTATATGGTGGGCCAAGTTGTGGAGCGACTCGAGAAGCATGGATTGATCGAAGATACGGTGATCTTCTTTAATTCAGATAATGGTCCCCACAGCGAAGCTGGAAATGATCCCAGGTTTTTTGATGCGAATGGCCCCGTGACGGGGATTAAGCGAGCCTTGTACGACGGGGGAATACGGGTTCCGATGATCGTGCAATGGCCCGGAAAAATTAAATCTGGATCCACCACTTCCCTTATTTCTGGAGCGGTCGACTTCATGGCGACCGCGGTAGATATCGCGGGGGATTCATTGGAAGTTCCGACGAACGGTATCAGTTTCTTACCTACGCTTTTGGGTAAGAGTAGGCAGCAAAAACGTCACGAGTACCTGTATTGGGAATTCTATGAACAAGGATCGAAACAGGCCATAAGAAGGGACAAGTGGAAAGCGGTTAGAAGGCCCATGTTGACCGGTCCGATTGAAGTATACGATCTTTCAAACGACATCGCGGAAGAGAATGACCTCGCCAAGAGCCATCCTGAATTGGTTTCTACCTTCGAAAAGCTGTTCGCTGAAGCGCATACCCCTTCGGAATGGAAAACGAGAGGAAACCTCAACAATCCGGAAGCCGAACGCAGGGAGTTTCGCGAGAGATAGTAAGTCGGAATGGTACAAGTGTGCGTGGATGCACGAGGTGTGTGTGGAGAGCGCGCGGCCCATGGAGAGCAATCGCACTGACAAATTTAATCAGTCGAACCACTCGTCTTCGGGGTCGAATTTGGGGATAGGGATGTTGACGATTTTCATTTCACCTATGGCACGGTGTTTACATCCGGGGCGGATGAGGACGGTGGTCATGGGCTTGAGGGGGAACAGTTCCCCGTCGAGCTCGATCTGGCCTTCGCCCTCGAGGACCAGATAGATCTCGGTTAGCTTCTTGTGGTAATGCGTCTGTGAATCCTTCTTAATGTCAACGAGGTGGATGGATGCGATTTCGTTGTCATCGTCCATGAACGCGCGGCGGGAAAATCCGCAGGGACAGGGAGTGGCTTCAATGTCGGCGAGGTGGGAGATCTTGTATCGTTTGCTCATGATTGGGTGAGGGATGATCTCGTGAGATGAGCAAGGATCGCAATCCCATTTATCTGGGCCGCCTCCTTCACCTTCGTGAAAACCATTGCTTTTGTCTTGCGATAAGCCGAATTGGAAGGGTCAATATCCGATTTAATCCTTTCACAGGCATCGTACTGGATCCTGCCCGATTAACCCACTTTTAAACAACTTATGAGACTGGCGCTTTTCATCATTTCTCTAGTCGGCGTCGCTGCCATAGCGGCGGACCGGCCCAACATCGTCTGGATTGTTTCCGAGGACAACTCCAAGCACTGGCTTCGCCTCTACGAAGAGGGAGGGGCAGCGATGCCCAACATTGAAAAGCTGGCGGAGAACGGGCTCGTTTTTCAGAACGCCTTCTCGAATGCTCCGGTTTGCTCAGTTGCCCGGAGCACGCTCATCACCGGATCTTACGCGCCGCGAATCGCCGCTCAGTACCACCGGCGAGCTGCCATGGCTCCGATGCCCGAAGGTCTGCGGATGTTTCCTCATTATCTGCGCGAAGCGGGCTACTACACGACCAACAACAGCAAGACGGACTACAATTTGAGCGACAAGGGGATGTGGGATGAGTCGTCCAACAAGGCGACCTACCGAAACCGCGATTCCGAGCAGCCTTTTTTTCATGTGCAGAACTTTGGGAGAACGCATGAAGGGCAGTTGCATTTCACCGAAGCATTCATGGAGGAGAACGCGACCGAAACCGATCCGCACGCCATCAAAGTTTTTCCTTACCATCCGGACACGCCAGTCTTCCGCTATACTTACGCCAAATTTCAGGATCATCACATCGAGACGGATGCCCAAATGGGGGAATTCCTGGCTCGGTTAAAGGACGACGGCGTTGCCGATGATACGATCGTTTTCTATTACGGGGACCATGGAGGGGTGCTGCCGCGTGGAAAGGGCTACGCTTACGAAAGTGGCCTGAACGTGCCACTTGTCGTTTATGCTCCCGAAAAATGGAGACATTTGCTGCCAGTGAATGCAGGGAGAAGCGTGGACGGGTTTGTGAGCTTTATCGACTTTGGGCCGACCGTGCTGAATCTGGCAGGTGTGGATGTGCCCCAGACGATGGATGGGAAGCCTTTTTTGGGAGAAGGGGTTACGGCTCGGGACCTCAATCGCCGAGACGAGGCCTTTGGCTACGCGGACCGTTTCGATGAGAAGTACGATTTGGTCAGGACCTTTCGAAAAGGAAAATACAAGTACATTCGCAATTACCAGCCCTTCAATTTCGATGGCTTGTTCAACGACTACCGATACAAGATGCTGGCCTACAGAGAGTGGCACGCGATGTACCAAGCGGGCGAACTCAACGCAGTGCAAAGCCAGTTTTTTGAGCCACGTGCGGCAGAGGCTCTATACGATATTGAAAAGGATCCGCACGAGACCCAAAATATGGCCGACGACCCTAAATCTGCGAGCGTATTGAGGGACCTGAGACAGCGTCTAACAAATCAGGTCAAGGAGATCTCGGATCTCAGCTTTTTGCCGGAACCCGCCATGCTTTCAGAGGCCTTGTCGAACCCAGTCCAGTTTGGTCGAGAAAATCAAGATCGGATCGGCAAGCTCGTGGATACGGCTAATTTGAGTCTGCTTCCCTTTGCCAAAGCGAAAAGCGGGATCGCACAAGCGTTCAAATCGAATGACCCTTGGGTACGGTACTGGGGAGCGATTGTTTGCAGCTCTTTTGGCAAGGAAGCTTCGAGCTTTACCGAAACGGCAAAAAATCTCGTTAAGAATGACGCTGATAATCTGGTTAGAGTCAGAGCGGCTGAGTTCCTCGCTTTGATCGGCGCCGTAAAACCCCAAGAGGCAATTTACTTGTCGTTGAAAAATGCGGAATCGGAAGTGGAGGCGAACCTCATCCTAAACACGGTGACTTTGCTTCAAGATGGCCAGCCCGGATACGAATTTAATATCAATCCAGACATTTTTCCGAAGGAATGGCGCTCCAACGTGCGAGGTAATGTAAGTCGGCGACTGGCCTATTTTAGGGGCGAATAAGACAATCTAGTCCTCAAATCCTAGCTTTTTCAGCTTGGGATGGATGACATAACGGCAGTAGCCCGCGTTTTTATTGAGCTCGTAGTACTCCTGATGATAATCTTCGGCCGTATAAAAGGTGCTTGCCTGGGTGACTTCGGTGACGATTGGGTCGGCAAATTTTCCTGATTCGGTGAGCTTGGCGATCGACTCTTCAGCTACTTTTTTCTGCTCGTTGCTGTGGTAGTAGATCGCTGAGCGGTACTGCGTTCCCACATCTGCTCCTTGTCGGTTAAGAGTCGTCGGGTCGTGCATGAGCCAGAAGATGTCGAGGACTTCTTCGAGTGAAATCACTTTTGGGTCAAAATGGATCTGGGCAACCTCGGCGTGGCCGGTTTCACCCGTAACGACCTGTCGATAAGTGGGGTTGTCGACGTGCCCTCCCATGTAGCCTGAAACGGCGCTTTTGACGCCCTCGACGCGCTCCATGACCGCCTCGGTACACCAGAAGCAGCCCGCTCCTAGGGTTATCTTATCGGTTCCGGCAATATCGTCAGCGGCGAGGTGTGAGGTCATAGGAAGAATATTCAAAACGGTGAGTGCGACAGTAAATTTGGTAAAGGCGAATCTCATAGATGAAACAACGTACGGTTCCCGTGATCTGTTGCAAGGTCGGGCAGGAGGTACTGGGAAAGCGAGGATGCCCGGAAGGAACCGGTTGCCCAACGAATGCCTCCGAAACTGCTCTTGGGTACCGTCCCTTTTTGCAGATTTTATTAATTAATCGCAAATAACTTGCCATAGTTTCGCAAGCTACTTGCATAAAGGTCGATTTTATAGAGATATTAAGTAAGCATGAAGACAATTGTTCCCGCGAGTTACGTAGCGAAATTGGATCTGGCAGGCATGGGCTTGTCAGTGGCCTGCGCCATTCATTGCTTGGCGACCCCGGTACTCTTGAGTGCCTTGCCCCTTTTAGGTTTCGAGTTTTTAGGGCACGAAGGGTTCGAATCAGGAATGATTGCGGCGATCGCGCTTCTAGCAGGTTTCACGTTCATAAACGGCTTCCGGATGCATGGGAAAAAAGGCCATTTTCTTCTGGGCGTAATCGGATTAGCGATTTTTCTGCTGGTCCGGCCATTTGTTGACCATTCTCTGGAGCCCTATGCGACGCTGCTTGGAGGAATTGCTTTTGTATTGGGCCATTTCCTAAATTGGAAATGGTCGAAGCCTTGCGAGGATTGCTGAACGTTTCGGTGAGCAGGGGGAGAAATGGGAGGGACTTGCACCATGCTGCGCACCCCTGTCATAGCGATTCAAGTTATCGGGCCATCTCTACGAACTCGGCGTAGCTTGAGCACTAGCGCGACGTATTACGGTCTTGGATAAGACCAAGCTCGAATTGTACTCCGTCCCGGTTTGAAGGCGAAAACTCGACCCGCTGCTTGAAAAGACTCAGATGTTCGTCCTGTCGATGGCTGACGAAGAGTAGAGTCGTATTCTTCAAACCGGCCAGCTTTTCTATAAAAGCGAGTACCAAGTGCCGATTGAGATCGTCTAGACCTTGGGTCGGTTCATCCAGGATGAGCAAAGGTGGCTGCTTGATCAGTCCGCGGGCGATTAGGGCGAGTCGCTGCTGGCCCCATGAAAGTTGTCGGAAGAAAACGTTTGCCTGATCGCGAAGTCCCATGATTTCGAGCCATTTCAGGGCTAACTGCCTTTGAGCGGGTGTTGCTTGCTGATACAGCCCGATACTGTCATAAAATCCGGATACAACCGTGGTAAGCGTGTTTCCCGGAGCGCGATAGTCGCGATGGAGAGATGCCGATACGATACCGATGTGTTTTTTGATGTCCCAGATGCTCTCTCCAGTACCGCGTTGATAGCCGAAAATATTGATATCGTTCTGGTAGCATTGAGGGTGGTCTCCCGAAAGGAGCTGGAGAAGGGTGGATTTTCCCGCGCCGTTTGGTCCCGTGATTAGAGTGTGTTCTCCAGATTTCAATTCCCAGTCGAAGCCGTCGAACTGAATCGTTTCTTCGTACTTAACTGAGCAATTGCGAAGGCGGACTATCGTATCAAATGATTTTGAAGTCTCAACCGGAGGGGGTGGCAGTTCGGGAACGAATGCTTGGTCCAGTTCAACGATTTGTTTGAATTCCGGCTTTTGGATTACATTCTCTTTGGGACCGGATTCAACAAGCTGACCCCTTTGGAGCAGTCCGAGATGGGTGGCGAAGTTTGGAATATCGTCGATGCGGTTGACGAGAAACAACAGCTTCTGGCCCGAATCAACGAGCTTTTGAGTCAGCTCAATAAGCTCTCTGCGAGATTGAACGTCGAGGCCTTCGAAAGGCTCGTCTAGGATTAGGAGTTCTGGCTTGGAAAGGATCTCTTTTAGGAGGAGGACCTTGCGAGCCTCTCCGCTAGATAGGAGCTTGTACCCGCGTTCCAGGATGTCCTCGATGTGCATCTCGTGCGAGAGTTCGAGGGCCTCTGAATTCGAGCATCCCGACTGCAGGAGCATTTCGAGACTGGTTGTTCCGGGATCGAGCCGGTCTAGATAGTCGGTTTCGTCATTCTTGAGCTCCCGTTCGTAAATCTCCTGTTGACGTTCGAACGAAGCCCATCGAGTCGGGGCGGGAAGGTCGATGATTTCGCCCTTTTCCGGTTTCTCTTTTCCTGTGAGAAGTGTGGCGAGGAGGCCCTTTCCGGATGCGTTTCCGCCCAGCAAGCACCAAGTTTCACCCGAGTGAGTTTCCCAATGATCGATTTGGAGGGTCCGGTAGTGGAGAATCTTCAGGATCATGCGCGATTCAGTGATTGCTAAAAAGAGCTCTCAGGAAAGCTTTTATTCGCTTTACGCGTGTCGCGCGACCTGCATAGGGTTCCCGCTTTCAATTTTTAGACGACCTCGCGATGAGCAGAAAAAACTATTTCAACACTCTGACTTTAGCTCAGAAACTGGAACAACTCGGACGGTGCCGATTCATGGATCGCTCTGAGTTCAACGGCGTGGAAGCGTTGAAGGGGAAGAAGATCTTGATTGTGGGTTGTGGCGCCCAGGGTCTGAACCAGGGCCTTAACCTGCGGGACTCTGGTTTGGATGTCAGCTATGCCCTGCGAGACGAAGCGATTTCCCAGCAGCGCCAGTCGTGGAAGAACGCGACTGAAAACGGATTTGTGGCAGGCACTTACGAGGAGCTGCTTCCGACAGCCGATTTGGTCCTGAATCTGACTCCTGACAAGCAGCACGCCGCAGTAGTGGCAGCGGTTCAGCCTCACATGAAGCAGGGGGCATGTTTATCATACAGTCACGGATTCAACATCGTAGAAGAGGGTGCGGACATTCGTGAAGATCTGACGGTTGTTATGGTCGCGCCGAAAAGTCCAGGCACTGAGGTCCGTGAGGAGTATAAGCGCGGTTTTGGAGTCCCAACCCTTTTGGCGGTTCACACCGAGAACGATCCCAATGATGAGGGCTGGGACATTGCGAAAGCGTATGCCGCCGGAACGGGTGGAGATCGCGCCGGCTGTCTCGAATCCAGTTTCATTGCAGAAGTGAAGTCCGACCTGATGGGGGAGCAAACGATCCTGTGTGGTCTGCTCCAGGCGGGATCGCTTCTTTGCTTCGATAAAATGGTCGAGCAAGGAATGGACGAAGGTTGGGCCAGCAAGTTTGTTCAGCACGCCTTCGATACCATTTGCGAATCGCTCAAGCATGGCGGCATCACGAACATGATGGACCGTCTCAGCAATCCGGCGAAAATCAAAGCGTTCGAATTGTCTGAGCAAATGAAGGACATCATGCGCGATCTTTTCGACAAGCACCAAGAGGACATCATGTCCGGCGCGTTTTCGTCAGGAATGATGGCGGATTGGGACAACGACGACAAAGACTTGCTCGCATGGCGGGAGGCTACGAATGAGACGGCGTTCGAAAAGTCCAATCCAGCTGATGTTGATATATCGGAACAGGATTACTACGACAAAGGTATCCTCATGGTAGCGATGATTCGGGCGGGGGTTGAATTGGCCTTCGAGTCGATGACGAACGCGGGGATCAAAGCGGAATCGGCCTATTACGAGTCGCTCCACGAAACCCCACTAATCGCCAACTTGATTGGTCGGAAAAAGCTTTACGAAATGAATAAGGTAATTTCGGATACGGCTGAGTACGGCTGTTACCTATTTTCGAATGTCGCGGTTCCCTTACTGGGCGATTTCATGAAAGGGGTTAATGTTGACGTGATTGGAAAGGGACTCGACGTCTCAGACAATCAAGTAGACAACCAGCGCCTCATAGAAGTGAATACGGCAATCCGTAATCATCCCGTAGAAGAAGTTGGAGCCACGTTGCGCGGCTACATGACAGCGATGAAGCAGATTGCGGTTGGCTAGTCCCGCTTGTTTAGGCCCATTTAAGCCAATCAATATTGATTTTTAAAAGGCTCCGCGAAAGTGGGGCCTTTTTTGATAGTTAACCGTTAGTGATCAAGGTAGGGCTGACTATCTCTAGAGCATTTCTCGACGAGTCGGTCGCTTATCCATGGGAGTGGGTGAGAAACCTCTCGCGTCGCAGGTAGGGCTCGACGGCCCGGCGAGCCGCGTTGGTTGAGCCGCTTGCGCGGCACGTCGTGCCCTACCTTTTACGACCTGCGAACGAAAAAATGCCCTAGTCAGTCGATCTGCGTTCCCTACCGCTCAATCACTTCGATCTTGTGCCACTTTCCGGACCGGAATCGCAGGAAGAACACGACTCCCACGATGCCGAGATTCGCAACTACGCTGATCCATGCGTATGTAACAGGCTTGTGGAAAACTTCGATTAATAGATACGAAGGAATAACGAGTAGGAAAATAGAAGTGACCGCGAGGGTGGTCATGACAAATTTGGTGTCACCTGATCCCTTGAGTGCTCCTCCACTTATTATGATCAGTGAATCGAAAAAGACGATAACGATGAAAAATCGCAGCAACTTAATACTCGTTTCCTCTAGTTGAGGAAGGTTGCCACCAGAGGCTTCATGTATGAAAGGGCTAATGAGAACGTCGGGGATCAGCCAATACAGTGTAGCCATTATCGAACTATGTATAACGGCCATATGTAGGGCGGAGTAGGTTGTTTTGACCGCAAGCCCGCTGTTCTGTGCTCCTTGAAATTGTCCCACCATAATGCTGGTAGCGGTTCCGAGTCCTATCATGGGGAGCAGGCTAAGGAGATTGATGTTCAGGACTATGTTGCTCGCAGCGAGCTCGACCATCCCGATCCTACCGATTAGGAGGACGAAAATGGTAAAACCCATGACATCGAGAAAGAAGTGGACCCCTGAAGGCGTCCCAAAGCGAATCATTCGTTGAAACAGCGGCTTGTTGAAATGCCAGCTGGTTCTCGTTTGGAATCTCTCGTTGTTCCCCTTCGAGCAAATGAGGGCTGCGTAGGCAAACATGATCGTTGCGGAAGAAGCGAGGGTGGCGATAGCGGCGCCGGCGATTCCCATCTCGGGAAAACCGAATTTTCCAAATATTAGAACATAGTCTAAGACGATATTGATGATCGTCATCGACAGATTCATCCACACGATGGTCCATGATTTTCCCCGGCCAGAATAGAAGCAGGAAAATGCTCCATTGGCTAAAAAGAAAAATGCCCCAAAATTTAGGATACTGAAGAACGTCGCCTCGTTTTTCTGGACTTCAGGGGTGTGGCCGATCAGCGCGAAAATTTCATCAGCGAACGGGGCGAACAGGGGAAGCGTTAAACCACCAATGACCGCGATGTAGATCCCTTGCCATACTGAGGGTCCTACTTTCTCGGGCTTTTTGGCTCCTGTGTATTGCGCTACGAAGGTCGACGTGTAGATTGAAACTCCAAGAAAGAAACATAGAATGGAAAAATTGAGCATTCCCGCGGGCTGGGCAGCGGCAAGGGCATCTGCGGAGTAACGGGCAAGAAAGACGCGATCGACGAAGATGAGAATCGAATGCGAGCCCATGCTGAGAATCAGGGGGACCGCAACGATTAGGAGTTGCCGATAGCCACCCGGTTCTCGCCAGCGTTTTTCAAGTCGTCCCAACATCAGATGCTCAATGGGAATAGGGTATGCGGAATCAAAGGGAAGAAAATAGTCGATAGTGTCGAAATGGTAGGGAGGACCGGTTCGGTCCTCCGTCTCGAGTTCCATATGAGGAGGATCGAGCCGATCTTTTCTACCTTGCTGGCCATTCTGAGCAGGGCCTTCTCTCGCTTTTCCCGCGAGTCGAAAGGTAGGGCTGACGATTCACCGTCAGTCGTCGATCCATCCAAAGTGTCGGCTGCTTAAAGATAAGCCGCCCGACCATTGGAACTATTCGACCCTATCCCAAAGAAACCTTTTGATCCCTGATCGTTTTTAACTACGGATAGCATGTCATGTCAGAGCTTGAATTTAAGGGAAAAGTTGCAGTCGTAACTGGTGCAGGGATCGGGATTGGATTCGAGATTTGTCGTTCTCTGGCGCTTGAGGGTGCTCAAGTGATTCTCAATGACCTGGATGAACTGGTAGCGGAAAGCGCTGCGGAAAAGATCCGCAGTGAAGGAGGGGTTTGTCAGGCGGTGGGAGGCGATGCCAGCGATCCAAAGTTCGCGGCTTCGCTCATAGGCCATGCCGTTGAACGATTTGGCTCGATTCATATCGCAATTGCGAATGCAGGAATCACGACCTACGGAGCCTTTCTTGACTATTCAGTGGAGAAGTTCCAGAAGCTGGTGAGTTTAAACCTGCAAGGGTCGTTCTTTCTCGCTCAAGCAGCGGCGCTGCGTATGAAAACGCAGAATACGGGAGGACGGATCCTTTTCATGTCCTCCGTTACGGGGCATCAGTCTCATCCTTATTTGGTTCCCTACGGAATGACTAAGGCTGCGCTGCGTATGCTGGCGAAAGGGCTCGTGGGAGAGCTTTCCCAGTATGGAATTACGGTAAACGCTATCTCCCCTGGGGCGGTGCTTACCGAGCGGACAACGGGTGACGACCCCACCTTCGAGGATGGCTGGTGCGGGACGATTCCTATGGGGCGAGTCGCCACGGTTCAGGATATCGCCAACGCGGCCCTTTTTCTGGTATCCGACAAGGCAAATCACATCACTGGGCAAACGCTGCTGGTTGATGGCGGTTGGACCGCCACAAGTCAGGTGCCTAATCTTCAGATACCAGAGGACTAGTAGGGAACTAGCGCGCTTTAAATTGCCAACTCTCGTCAAAAAAGCCGGCGTCGATAACTCCAACGGGATACTGCGAATCTTGCGTTTCGACCAAGTCAATGACCGCCCAGTCAGGCAACTTGGGAACCTGTAGGGAATTGCTGCCTCCTGAGAATTTACTGAAAGTGAAACCCGAATTGATTACGATATAGCGCTTCGGGTTAAGCGGATTGGGATAGATCATCACGGGTGCCTGTTCATCGGTCGAATAGGTTTGTTCGCCGATCCGAAATAATTTGGCGTTCCATTCAAAGGGGAGTCTCGATTGAATACGGGCCAGTATTTGATTACTGCTCGGGTCGCCCCAGAGAATGAGATTAGAGTACTTGATATCTTCGTTGGTAACCTCGTGGTCTTTCTTGGTTTGGGCTTCGCCTCGAAACTGTCTCCACCATTGAAGGACTGCTTCTTCACTTTCACGAGCCACCCATCGATCGAATGTTTCTGAGCTTCCTTTTCCGGTGGGTTTTACGAAGATAAAGGAGTCCATAAAGGCGTCATCTATAGGTCCTTGAATTCCATGAACTTTTCTAGATTCGCCTAAACGAAGTTGATCCCCTAGTACCCATTTGCCGTTCGTCTTGAGAAGACGAATCTGATAATTGTTTTCCGCTTTGGGTGGGGATACTTTGAGTTGATCGCCATCTACAGAGATCTCTATTTTGGATTTGGAATCAATGGAGACGTGTTTTGGGCTTAGCGTTAAGGCCAGTCCATTGATGTTGCGGGATTCAATTTGGATTCGTTTGTTGTCGACGATCTTCGCTGTGACATCTGAGCGTTTCCAATGCTCCTCCAGACTTTGGACTGTCAACCAAAGTATCTTGTTGTACCGAAGTGTGTAGGTAGTGAAGCGGATTTCCGTTGGGAAGGGATCAATCGGGTCGCGGACCCATGCCTGTACTTGGTCGTTGATCGTCTTAATGGATGCGTGGTCGTATTTGTGCCCCATCCCAGGTCCTATTATATGAACGAGCTCCAGGTTCTCAGAGCTCATGTATTCGCTCATGATATCCGCCGCTTGCTTTTGTTTGTCTTCGGATCCGCTATAGGCAATGGTTGGGCAGTGAAATAGGTTTCGAGCGTATTTAGTGGCATCATACAGATTGTACAGCGTTTGTTCGTATCCTGTGGGCAGGGGGGATTTGCTCATGACATTCGCGTAAATCGCGGTCTCGGCGAACCCTGCGCCGGGAGCAGCGGCGGCCCAGCGTCCGGCATGATGAGTGGCCATGTGCCAGGTGGCAGCTCCACCCATGGAAAACCCCCGCACGGCGATTCGGTTGGTATCGATGCGATAGCGTTTGGCGACAGACTCAATCACCTCAAACGTATCGGTTTCACCTGCGAACTTGTTGGCGTTGCAATATCGGCCGAAGGGATGGACCACAATGGTATCGGGAGATTGAAATTTGCCCGGCTGGGTTTCCCGATCGTGAATGAACTTAATTTCAGAGAGGGTGTTACCCCGCCCATGGTACCAAATGTCGAGTCGTTGAGGCGTAGTATTGTCAAAATCGTATGTATCCGGTATTTCGAGACTGTATGGCTGAACGGATTGATCTATCTTGGAAGTGTACCCACGAACCACTAGCCCAGTTTGGCGGGTCCAAGGGGCGCTTCCGTTCTGAAGCGAGAGAGCGCGGATTTTGCCGGTCTTCAGAAATTCAAATGCGATGTCGAATTCGTTGGGCTTTTCGTTGCGATAGAACTGGTCGAGAACCAGGGCGTAGTGAACCGCGTTGTAGTAGATCACTACATCCGAAATCAAGCGGCTTAACTCTGGTTTGTGGGCGAGGTCCAAGCGAAGTTCCTCGATTTGTATGCCAAGCTCAGCGACACCTTTTTCCAGCTCCATGCGAGTTGCTTCAGGAACCGGTATGCCCGGTGGTGGGTTGTCAGCCGATAGAAGTCGGAGGGTAGAGGCTATCCAAAGAATTAGAGTGGTAAAAGAGATTCGGGGCATAGGAGTAATTCTATCAATGAGTTTTTTTGGGCTGATGCCAAGCCAGGTGTTTCAATTTCCAGGGAAAATTGGATGGGTGCTTCCTTCCATAATCGAAGCGTCCTGTTCGAAATAACAGAAAGCCAAATCTACCTATCCAGGGAAAAACTCTGGCTCGATGGATTCTCGCAGAGCGAGTGTTGCCACGACCTTAGGTACGTACATGCCAGTTTCGGCGGGCAATAGGCAGGAAACGTCCTCGAAGGTGGTTGCCCTGACTTTGGCAAGAGCGCGACTGACCCGGCTTCCTCCTGCATTATAGGCTGCGATGGCGAGAGGCCAAGAGTTGAATTGACGGTATGAAATTCGCGAATACAAGGCAGCCGCTACGCCCCTTTTTTTTCGCGTCCGTCCGCTCATTTCAAGACTGAAGGAAAGAACACGGTTGGGGGAAGCTCATACGTCAACGACGATGGATTTGGAATCCTTCCATTGGGGCGAGCCGATATTCGAATAGAAGGAACCCTTGTCGTTTCCTGGTAGTCTCCCAATTTGACTCAAGATCCCGTCAACGACGCATTTCAGTTCCATCGGGCCCGCGAAATTGACGAGGGACCTTAGTCGGTTGATTCGGAAGCCTCTATCAATGGGAGCTGACATTGGTGAATCAAGCAGCCCAAGCCTGCTCCAAATCCAATTCCGTGGCAAGCCCCCCACAAAAGACGACCCGTGGAACCCCCTGTGATTTGATGGAGGTCATCGCCCGCATAGTAGCCCAACGTGTGGAACGTGAACAAGATTCCGAATACAAACAATAGATTCCCTTGGCTGCCAAAAGCCCGTTTCAGAATAATTGCCATTAGAAGGAGTCCTAGCGCAGAGCCGTAAAGATCGCCGTGATGTTGCCCCTTGAGGCCAAACCAGAAGAGGCACCAGAGGACGGCGTATCCGAGAAAGGCGACCGCGAAAAGAGCCGTAAACCGAATTTGATTCTTTGGCGCGAGTGTTAGCCGACTCAGGACCCAGCCAGAGAGTAGCAGGTACACGAGTGCAATTGAGGCATACATCGGACCTTGTCCGCGGATGAGTCTGAAGGCCCAAATCGAATAGGCAATCACGCTGACCAATCCAAAACCGATGCCTCCGTAGAGAATGGAAAAGGTTAGGGAGTAGGGGCTTTTGATTTTTTCAGTCCCCGATCTTTCGAGAACTTGGGAGGGAGTTAGGCCAAAGATTTTCATATGGAAAAGGTGAGGGGTGTTGAGTGAGAGTCTAACGAAAGAGAAACATCGTGATTGACGCAACCTTATGCGAGTCAGTCAACGTTTCGAACAAACCCTTCCCACATGAACATTTGTAGCGAATAAAGCTCGCCCTTTTGGTTCTCGTTGCTTGATTTTCCTAATACTCGAGCATGCTCCTCCAAGTCCCGAGTTTTCCAAATCGAAATTCTCCCGTATGACTGAACCAAAATACATTGTCGTTGGAAATTCCTCAGATGATCCGTTCGCTATCGACGTCGCCTTCGCGATGGGTCAGGGGGAGGATGTTGCGGACCTCATCAGCATGAAGCGGTTCGCCAATTCGGAATTCTGTCCGCGTTTCATTTCGGATGAGCAGGATTTTTCCGAAATCGGAAACAAGCTGAGTGGAAAAAGCATTATAATCGTCAGCACGAGCAGTCTCGTGATGAGCCGTCAGAGCCTCGCGATGCGAAACCTGATGATTGCTCGGGCTGCGAAAGAGAACGGCGCCGCGGAGGTGATTCTCGTAGAGCCCGATCTGTACTACAGTGCCCAAGACCGAGGACCGCGACCGAATTTGGGCAAGACCGAAGTTGAACGCGACCTGAAGGATCTCAAGAAATTCGATGGCCAGCTTTTTACTGCGAAGCTGTACGCGCAGATGCTGAAGCTAGCGGGAGTGGATCGAGTGCTAACGGTCCACAATCACTCTTTCTCAGTGCAAGCAATGTTTAGCGAAGTCTTCGATGGGAAGTTTCACAACTTGATTCCCTATGACATCTACGTCGACTACTTGCTGAATTCAGATATTGTCGACTACGAAGATGCTGGAGAAGGGTTGGCGCTTTGCGCCCCGGACAAGGGAGCCAGGGAGTTCGTCAAGGAGATGTTTGCCCAACTCGGACTCGACAAGGCAAAGTTTGTCCTTCTCGACAAGGAGCGGATTAGTGAGCGGCAGGTTGAAATCAAAATCCATGAGGAAAGTGAAACGAAGCTCGAGGACATTCAAGGTCATGACATCGTTCTTTTCGATGATATGGTGCGGACTGGTTCGACGGTTGTTAAATCCTGTCAGCTATTGAAGCAAGTGAACCCAGGTAAGACTGTTTTTGCTCTGACGCACTTTTACGCAAGCGAGGAGGGTCGAGTAAAAATGGCCAATACGGCGATCGACGAAATCCTTACGCTCAACACCATTCCAACGGTGCTCAATCGCGATATTCAGGGGCGGCTTCGCAAGAAAATGGTCGTACTAAAAATTGAAAAGTGGCTTGCCCTAAATTTGTGTCGTATCCTCAACCTGCCGCAACCGGACATGGGCGACAGTCTCTACTCTATCGACATGTCTTCAAAAAATACCCGGTGGAAACGCAAGATCTGGCTCAGCGAGCAGCTAAAGGCCCTAAATCAAGGCTAGTGTCTAGGCTTTCCGGTTGATTTTTGAATGTTCTGCCGGTTGCCCAGAATCGGAAAAGGTCGTTTCTCTCCTTGAGAGGGGCTCTTAAGCTTGAATCCGTCCAGTTTTCCACCCATGGATGTAATAAGTTGGAGGGGCTTTTGCGCACCTGTCTTAATTAGCCCTGGCTGTTTCCTGAAATGCTCTGCCCTACCTATATCCCAGTTGCCTTACACGCAAAATTCTCCTTAGCGATTTGGGGCGTTTCCTCGCTTTTCTTTACATCGAAAACGAGCGGAGAAGATTACGCGCTCGAGGAGCCTCTTCTCGATTTCGTCAATGAATACTGTGTCAGTTGCCACAATCCGGACAAGAAAAAGGGAAAACTCGATCTCGAATCCCTCTTGGGGGCTGGAGTTGACCAGCATTTTGAGGTTTGGGATGAGGTGGCCTGGATGCTGCGGGAACGCGAAATGCCGCCCGAAGATGAGGAGGATGTGAAACGCCCTCGGGAATCCGAATTCGAATCGGTAGCGGAATGGCTGGAAGGCAAATTGATTGGATTGTCGGACAACGGGGTTGAGCGAGATCCGATTATTTCTTCCAAGCATGGGCTGGTAAATCAGTACTGTGTCAGTTGTCACAATCCGGATGAAAGAAAGGGCGACTTGGTCTTGGAAGGAATTTCGCTCGAGGATTCAGAGGAAAATCCTGAATTGTGGGAGAAGGTGATCAAACGCCTAGATTCACGTCAAATGCCTCCACCCGACCGGAAGCGGCCAAGCGAGGCTACCTATGATGCGGTGCTCGCTTCGATTACTGAATCGCTGGACGCCCACGCCTCAATTCACCCGAAGCCGGGACGCGTTGAGACGTTTCGTCGTTTGAATCGAACTGAGTACCAGAACGCGATTCGTGATCTTCTCGCGGTCAACATCGATGCGAAGACCTTGCTCCCGAAGGACGATGAGAGCCATGGCTTTGATAACGTCACAGTGGGAGCGCTTTCCCCGAGCTTGCTCGACCGGTATATTTCAGCGGCTCAGAAGATCAGCCGCTTAGCAGTGGGGACGCCCTACCGTTCTCCAAGGGGAGACACCTACCGTATCCGTCCAGATGTTACTCAGGAAAAACATGTTGACGGACTTCCGATCGGCACCCGTGGCGGTACCCTCATCGACTATACGTTTCCCCAAGATGGTGAATACGAAATCGAAGTGCTTCTAACACGTGATCGCAATGAGCACGTGGAAGGACTGAAGGAGACTCACGAAATGGAGATCCTGCTCGATCGATCCCTGGTGAAACGGTTTACAATAGATCCTCCCAAAGGCACTCGAGACCATAGCCAATTGGATAAACACTTAAAGACGCGATTCAGCGCGAAGGCCGGTCCAAGGAAACTAGGGGTGACGTTTTTGCAGACTCCGTACTCGCTATTGGAAATTAAGCGAGAGCCCTTCCGTGCCCATTACAATCATCACCGTCACCCGCGTCTTACACCTGCGGTATATCAAATTTCCATTACGGGTCCTTTTGAGGCAAAAGGGGCAGGAGATACTCCCAGCCGGAAAAAGATCTTCATAAAGCATCCTTCCGATGAGCGTGCGGAGGAGTCCGTCGCCCGCGAGATCCTCGCGAACCTGATGAAGCGGGCTTATCGCCGCTCTATTTCCAATGCGGATCTAAAGCGCCCGATGGACTTCTTCAAGGAAGGTAAGGAAGGGGGTGGATTTGAATCTGGCATTGAGATGGCTTTGAGTTCCATTCTCGTGAGTCCTGAGTTTTTGTTTCGAGTGGAGAAAGATCCCGCGGGTTCGAAGCCCGGCGAGGCTTATCGGATCAGTGACTTGGAATTAGCGAGCCGATTGTCCTTCTTCCTCTGGAGCAGTTTGCCTGATGAGGAACTGCTAGATTTGGCGATTGCGGGCAAACTTCGTAATCCCGGAGTTCTGGAAGCACAGGCAGCGCGGATGCTTGACGACGAGAAGGCGGTTAACCTAGTAGATAATTTTGCGAGCCAATGGCTGCATCTGCGAAACTTGGAGTCGATTGTGCCCGATTTGAGGTTGTATCCGGACTTCGATGATAATTTGAGGCAGTCCTTTCGAAAAGAGACAGAGCTGTTTTTCGAAAGCGTAATGAGGGAGGATCGAAGCGTCCTGGATTTGCTAAAATCGGACTATACTTTTCTTGACGAGCGATTGGCCTACCACTACGGCATCCCTAACATTGCCGGTAGCCGTTTCCGGCGGGTCAGTCTTGATCCGGAACACAATCGAGGTGGGTTGCTGCGACAAGGCAGTATCCTTACGGTTACTTCGTACGCAACGCGAACCTCACCCGTTATCCGAGGAAGCTGGATTCTAGAAAACATTATAGGAACGCCCCCGCCCCCGCCCCCTCCGAACGTTCCCGCTCTAGAGGAGAACAAAGTGGATGCGACACTTTCAATGAGGGAGCAATTGGCGGAACATCGGGCGAATCCGGCGTGTGCTGGCTGCCACAACCTGATGGATCCGGTCGGATTTGCATTGGAGAATTTCGATGCCGTTGGCCGCTGGAGGGAATACGAAGATGGCACGTCGATTGATGTATCGGGCGGATTGCCCGATGGAAGCGTTTTCAACGGAGTAGGGCCGCTCGAGGAGGGCCTGTTGGAGCGCCCGGAACTTTTTGTTCGTACTTTAAGCGAAAAATTGCTTACATTTGCCCTAGGTAGGGGAATTGAAGCCCACGACGCCCCTGCAGTTCGGGGGATCGTGAGAAACGCGCGGTCAAACGAATATAGGTTTTCGTCGATAATACTAGGTATCGTGAATAGCGTGCCGTTTCAGATGAGAGCTAAACCAGACGGTGATTACGTAGCGACCCATTCGCAATAGAGAGTAAATACTATGAAATTCATAACTAAAAAGTATATACCCCGGAGAACCTTTCTCAAAGGCGTGGGAGCGTCGCTCGCATTGCCGCTACTCGATGCGATGGTTCCTGCCGCCACTGCTACCTCGAGAACGGCAGCCAACGGGGTGCGGCGTCTCGGCTACGTTTTCATGCCAATGGGCTGTGACCAATCAAGATGGACGCCTGGGAGCGACGACACGCTCGATAAGCTCTCGCCGATTCTCGATTCACTCGCTCCCGTTAAAGACCATACAACGGTGTTTACGAATATGGAGTTGAAACCTGCGTACCCGGGGTCGCACGCGACTTCGAATTCTTCCTTCTTGAGCGCTGCGAAGGCGAAGGTGACCGAGAGTTCAGACTATTACCTTGGGACTACTGCAGACCAGGTGGCTGCTAAGCAAATCGGACAGGAAACCCAACTTCCCTCACTAGAGCTAGCCATGGATTTGATGGAGACGGTTGGCCAGTGTGACAATGGATACGCTTGCGTGTATCAAAACAATCTTTCTTGGTCTTCCCCTACAACTCCACTTCCGGCGGAAGCCCACCCGCGCATCGTTTTTGAAAACCTTTTCGGTGAAGGCGGGACTCCTGAGGAAAGACGGGAGGCTTTGAGGAAGCGTGCGAGCCTACTCGATTCGATCACAGAAGATATGAAACGCATGAAGCGTGACTTGGGTGTTCGTGACCGAGCACGTTTAACAGAGTATTTGGACTCCATACGTGAAGTTGAAAGACGCATACAGAAAGCGGAGTTAGATTCGAAAGACAACCCATTGCCAGATCTCGAACGCCCTATGGGAGTTCCAGCGATGTATGCGGATCATGCGCGTCTCATGTTTGATCTCCAACTGCTGGCGTATCAAGGTGACATTACACGAATTTCGACTTTTCAAATTGCGCGGGAAACCAGTAACCGCTCGTATCCTGAAATCGGTGTTTCCGATCCGCACCATCCACTTTCGCACCATGGTGACAATCCGGATAAGATTGAGCGCATGTCTAAGATCAATGCATTTCACGTCTCCTTGTTTGCGGAATATTTGGAGAAATTGAAGAACACTCCAGAAGGTAACGGCTCTTTGCTAGACAATGTGCTGATTCTTTACGGAAGCGGCATTGGCAATCCCAATGTTCATGATCATACGAATCTGCCTTGCATCGTTGCGGGTGGAGCCTCCGGTGGGATGAAGGGAAATCGCCACATTCGGTATGACAAGCCTACGCCTTTAGCGAACCTGCATCTCACTCTTCTCGACAAGGTTGGGGTGAAAATCGATTCGTTTGGCGATAGTGACGGAATGATCGACGATCTGTTTCAACCCCTTTCGGTCTAAACGAATCTTCGGTTGAATCCTCACTGCAGAACTAACTAAGAAATGAAGATCAAAACATATCCCATCTCTCTCTCTGTTTTCGTTCTTCTCTCGGGCCCGCTGCAAGCCGCGTCAGATTCGAAACTGGCCGATGCGGTTGAGGCAGGGGCCTTTGATACAGTGAGTTTAATTATTGAGGAAGGGGACATCAATGCGACTCAGGTTGATGGGATGACGGCGCTGCATTGGGCGGCTTACCATGACAAGGCCGATCTCGTAAACGAGTTGGTAGAGCGAGGGGCCAGTCCGACTATAGAGAATCGATACGGAATCACCCCTCTCTATCTAGCGTGTGTAAATGGCAATGAAGCGATCGTCTCGAGACTGCTCAAAGCGGGGGCGGATCCGAATAGCTCTGTCAGTGGAGGCGAAACCGCGTTGATGACCGCATCGCGTACCGGAAAGATTGGCGCTGTCAAAGCCCTACTGGATGCGGGAGCCGAGATCGATGCCCAGGAAAGCCGTGATCAGACTGCCATTATGTGGGCTGCCGCTGAGGGGCATGCTAGCGTGGTCCGCGAACTTCTCGAAACTGGAGCGGATTTTACGACCCCTCTTGAGTATTCTGGATACACGCCTTTGTTTTTCGCTGTGCGAAATGGTGAACATGAAGTGACGCACATGCTCCTTGATGCGGGAGCGGACATTAATGCGGTGATGAGTCCAGAGCGATTTTTCGGAAAGCTTCCCATGTCAGGGACTAGCCCTCTCTTGCTGGCAGCGGAAAATGGTCACTTTGATCTCGCGATTGAACTTTTAGACAGGGGAGCAGATCCAAACGATATTCGCACAGGATACTCCGTTTTGCATGCCCTTACGTGGATACGTAAACCGGATATCGGAGAATCGGCTAGTGGAGATCCTGCACCGCGCGGCTCTGGCTTACGCAATAGTGAACAGTTTATTCGCGAGCTGGTCGCCCGAGGGGCTGATGTCAATTGTCGACTCGAGAAAGGTAAGGGAAGCGTCAAGAATAGAGATTTTGGCGCGACAGCTTTCTTTCTAGCCTCCGATAGGGCGGACGTTCCCTATATGAAGTTGCTCCTCGAGCTCGGTGCGGATCCGCACATTCCAAACAATCAAGGCACGACAGCGTTTTTAGCGGCGGCGGGCGTCGGAAGTAGAGCTCCCGAGGAAGAAGCTGGAAATGAAGCGGAATGCTTGAAAGCCACGAAACTCATCGTTTCTCTGGGAGTAGATATCAATACGGTAGATAGAAATGGAGAGACCGCGATGCATGGAGCGGCGCTGAAGAATATCCCCTCAATGGTCTATTACCTCGATGAATTAGGGTCGGACATCAATATTTGGAACACGAAAAATGATGATGGCTGGACTCCTTTGCTAATCGCGCAAGGTTACCGTCCTGGAAACTTCAAGCCTTCGTTTGAGACGGTGGAAGCGATTATTGAGGTGATGGCTAGACACGGAGTTGAACCGCCTTCTGGTCCTAAGCCAAAGCACACGAACTACGCGAACTAGCAAAGTACGCTGTTTCAATCCGTCGCTTCTAGACTTTCCGGGCGAAGTTCGGCTGTTTCCGTTTTTTGGAATATCGATCTGACGTAGCCAAAAAACATGACACGTAAATCATCGAATAGAGTGTAGAATAGAGGTACTACTAGAAGTGTCAGAACCGTCGCCGTAAGCATTCCGCCCATCATTGCTCTCCCGAGTGGCGAATAGGACATGTCGAGCATCTTAGTGTCTCCAAGCGACATGGGAATCATTCCGCAGATCGTTGTGAGAGAGGTCATCCAGATGGGTCGAAATCGCCGTTTACCTGCTTCGATAATGGCCTCGAGACGTTCCATTCCCTGAGAGCGGAGACGTGTAATAAGATCGATTAGTACAATGCCGTTGTTAACCACTACGCCTAATAGGATGATGGTTCCTATTGAGGCCATTATATTGAAACTGGTTTTGGTTAAGTAGAGTGTCCAGACGACGCCTACCCCGGCTAGTGGCATGGTGAGGAAAATGGAAAATGGCAGGATGAATGACTCGAACATCGCTCCCATTAACAAGATAATGAATACAACGATCATGAGGAGCGTAAATGTTAGGGTCTGGTTGGATTCCTGAAGCTGTTGGTACCTACCTCCTTTATCCCATCGATAGCCCCGAGGAAGCTCCAGGTCCTTCATTACGGCATCGACCTGTTTGAATAATTCAGTGGAGTCTTCTTCGGTAGCAATTCCCTGTACTCGCATAACCGTTTTCCGATCTTGACGACGAATCGCTCTGGCACCGCTTTCGTAGGATAGTGAAGCGAGTGAATCGAGTGGCACGAGGGCTCCATCTGAGCCTTCAAAAGTGAGTTTACGGACATGATTGATACTTTCCCGATCATTTTCATCCAACCATATACGGATACGACTGCGGCGTCCATTGCTGTCATAATAGTAACCCACTTGATTGCCTCGGATGGCATAGGAAATTGCACCCGAAATCATCTGCGTCTCAATTCCGTAGTGATTTGCCTTTTCCCGGTCGAGAGTGATGTTCATTTCCTGGCGCTGCATGTCGTCTTCCGTCTCGACTGCGACGAGACCGTCTACGGATCGAAGACGCCTTTCCACTTCTTGGCTAATGCGCTTTAGTGTTTCTGTGTCGTCACCGTAGAGAGCGATGTTGAAAGTCTTGGACGGATCCTGATCTTTGGAATTGAATCTTAGTTGGGCTCCCGGTGGTGCGGATACGTTTTTCCGTAAATCTTCGACGATCTCCTCACGGGTCAAATGAGGATTATTCCAAAGGCCAAAAGACCCTAAAGTCGACTGATACCCTGTGACATACCATGGCTTAACCGCTTCATCGAATTGGAGTTGAATAGAGCCCTGTTCAGCCCAGTAAAAGGACGAGTAGGTGTCGAAGTTGTAGCGAGGCTTCTGGGAATCAAGGTAGTCGTAGACTGTGTCAAAATAGCTTTTAATTGTCTCTATGTCTTGCCCACCTGGGAATTCGTATCGCAACCGGACGTCTTGTTGTCCTCCGCTATTGAGATCTTGACCGATCTTTTTGAAGGGGACGGCATATGACAGGACCAAAAGAGCGACTATTGTAATGCTTGCATAGCTGCGCTGAAGCAATGTCCACCGTAGTAGTGAAAGGTACCATTTGCTGAGTCGAGACTGTGTTTTGGTCCCTTTATTTGTTTCTATTTTTTCAGCGAAGACTATTGTCGCAAGCGGAATGAGAAGAAGCGCTATTACGA
Source organism: uncultured Opitutaceae bacterium (assembly GCA_937942145.1). Classification (GTDB taxonomy): domain Bacteria; phylum Verrucomicrobiota; class Verrucomicrobiia; order Opitutales; family Opitutaceae; genus Pelagisphaera. The sequence continues at coordinate 24,284 of CALDFV010000131.1, read as the reverse complement.
GCGAAGCCAAGAGGCTGAGCATGACGGGAACCCCGATTCGAAGGAGCCAGAACTGCATTTCACCGTTGTCACCCATCACGATTAAAGGAAGAAACACTACGATGGTGGTGAGAGTGGCTAGGGTGATCGCCAGGCCCATTTCACCGGCACCTGAGAGAGCAGCCTCTTTAGGGTTCATCCCCAGCTCGCGTTTGACGTGTATGTTTTCTACGATTACAATGGAATTGTCGACGACGAGACCAACGCTGAGAAGAAGGCCCATCATGGTTGCCATGTTCAAGGACCATCCCAGAAAGTAGAGCACTACGATCGAAGCGAGAATTGAAAGAGGAATCGCCAGCGTAATCGTTAGAGTCATCTTGGCGGAACGGAGAAAGAGATAGAGAACAAAAATCGAGAATAATCCTCCCCAAAGTCCTGCTTGCTTGAGATTGTTGACCGACTCGGTGACGTGTTTCCCCTGGTCCCAGAACGTGTGGATTTTGAAGGATTCCAGTTCAGGGAGTTTCTTTAGATCTTCGAATGCCTGAGAGATGTCCTCGCAAACCTGAACAATATTCGCTCCTGAGGATCGCGTGATCTCGATGCCGTAGCTCCGTTCCCTTTCAAGTGCGAAGACTCTCCATGTGTCCTGCGGTTTGGGATCAATCGTCGCGATGTCGCCTAGTTGAAGCCCCATGCGTGTATCAACGGGTATGCTCCTAAACGTTTCTAGATCGGGAATGCGACCAACTGAGCGGACAAAGAGCTCCCGGTCAGATTCTCGAACCAGCCCAGCGCTGAGATTGAAGTTCTGGTTGTTTAACGTCTGGGCAAGACGTGCAACGCTGATATTGTGAGCTTTGATCTTGTCGTAATCGAGTTCGATTCTGATTTCCCTGCCTTGGAGACCGTTTATTTGAACATTTCCAACTCCCTTGATACGCTGCAGTGCTGGGAGTATAAATCGTTCGGATGCGTAGTCGACATCTACAGTGTTCTCATCGAGGGACATAGCGGCAAAGAGGATTGGAATATCGTTGGCGCTAAACTTGAAGACGTCTATCCGTTCTACTTCGTCAGGCAGATCAGGCATTACGCGATCCATTCGATCGCGGACGTTTGCGTAGGCTTCGCTGATATCGACTCCTTTGTGAAAGGTGACCTGAACCTGGGAGTAAGACTCAAACGACGTAGACAATATTCGGTCAACGCCCGGAACGGTGCCGAGACCTTCCTCAATTTTTCTGGTGACTTGGTCTTCGGTGTCGGTGGGATTAGAGTTTGGATTGGATACCCTGATAGACAGCGCAGGGTTCTCCATGTCATCTGGGAAAAGGGCGATGGGAATTCGAAAATAGGCTATAGTTCCTACTACTAATAAAGTTAGCAGGGACATCGCAACGGTAGTTGGCCGTCGAATCGAAAGCGATGGGAGGAGGCTGTTGTTTCGATGAGCCATTGTTCTCTTAGCCAGGAAGCTTCTTTGTTTCACGAACAATCAAAGAGTAGGCGCAAGGGATTACGATAAGAGTAAGTAGGGTCGAGCTACTGAGACCAGCGATTACCGTAATGGCTAAAGGCACACGGATTTCTGTCCCTTCCCCCAAACCTAGCGCCATGGGCAGCATGCCCAGAACGGTGGTTAGCGTAGTCATGAGAATGGGACGAAAGCGAATGAGGCACGCCTTCTGTATGGCATCCATTTTCCTGATGCCATCGCGCCGTCGAAGCGTATTGATATAGTCCACAAGCACGATGGCGTTATTCACTACGATTCCGGCTAGCATGATCAGTCCGATGAATACGAGAATGTTAAGCGTCCAGCCGCCTGCGTAGAGGGTGAGTAAAACACCTATCATCGCCAGTGGCACCGTAAAGAGAATGATGAAGGGATGAAGCAAAGACTCGAATTGACTCGCCATTACGATGTAGACGAGAAAAAGAGCGAGCCCGAGGGCAAACATCATACTCGATGTCGAGTCCTCCATCTCCTCTTGTTGCCCGGAGATGTCGAATGAAAAACCAGAAGGAAAATTGAAGTCTCTTAGAGCAGCCTGAATCTGTCGAGAAGCTTCGGCCAGATCGATTCCCGCGACATTGGCGTAGATAACGGTCCCCCGTTGCTGGTCAATATGACGAACTTCATTGGCTCCTTCTTTGACGATGAAATCGGCCACGGCTGAAAGTTGGATGGGGAATTCCCCTCGCGGGTTAACAATAAGCCTTTTAAGATCGTCGAGTCCATAGCGATCCTCTTCCTCGAGTCGGACTCTGATGTCGATTTGCCGGTCGAGCTTTCTGAAAGTCGTGGCTACGTTGCCCTGTATTTTATTGCGTACGAGTTCAGCGATCGGACGCAATTCAAGCCCAAACTGAACAATGCGTTTTCGGTCGTAGATAATCTGTACCTCTGGGCTGCCAGGCTGGATATTAGAACGGACATCCACGATTCCTGGGATTTGAGCGAGCGTTCCGGAGACACTATTGCTCACTGTTTTCATCGTATCCAAGTCGTATCCATAGAGTTCAACCTCGATAGGCGCTTTTGAGCTAAATAGAACAGGATAGTCGATCTCCATTTTCAGATCTGGAATATTTTGGGCGAGAGTTCTCAGTTCTTCAATGAGTCCATTCTCTTCGAGCTCGGTAGACCCAGGCTTCATGATGACAGTGATACGTGAAGTGTGCTCTCCTTCATCTGTATCACTAGTGGCTCCTTTTTCCGATCCAACCGTTGTAGCGAATCGAGTTATGCGGGAGTCGGAAAGCAATTTCCTTTCCAAAACTTGAACCGTCTCTGCCGTATTTTCAATAGGCGTTCCGACTGGAAATTTTGACTCAATGTAAAACTCGCCTTGTCGTGTTTCCGGAATAAGTTCGTTTCCAATCTTAGGATACACATAAATAGCGCAGAACGCGAAAGTTCCAAAAGCGATAGCAAGAATGGCGATACTGGCGTTGAGAGAATGTCTAAGGAAACTTTCGTAGATCGAGCTAGCGGAACGGATGACGAAGTTTGACAATGCGAGTGCAGGTCGCGTTAGGCCTAAAAGAAGCGTCCCAACCTTGCCGATTACATAAACGAAAAAGAGTACAAGGAGCAGTAGTCCTTGAAGTAGTTTCCCGAGAATCTGGAAGGCTAGTTCAATGAGAAGTATTATATTACTCAATACTAGAAAAGGTAGCAAAAGTAAAGAACGACTTAGGAGTCGAACGGTTTTGCCCGAGGAAAAGTGATTGAAAAAGGCCCGCCAGCGTTCTCTGAATCGGCAGAAGGGCTGGATTAGAAAACTAGGATTCCAGTAGGAAATTCTATCTCGAGAGTTTCCTGAGCCAGTCATCGATCCTCTGGAAGCAAGCATTGGTATGAAAAAAAGCGCTACAAGTAGGGAGGCGAGTAGTGAAAAAACAACGGTTAGCGCCATATCGCCAAACACTTGCCCTGCGATGCCTTCCACAAATACGATGGGAAAGAACACTGCGATCGTTGTTAGAGTGGAAGCGAAAACAGCCCCTCCGACCTCGGAAACTCCTCGAATGGTTGCCGCCTTGAGATCGTCCCCTTCCTCCTGGCAACGGAAAATGCTCTCCAGTACAACGATAGAGTTATCGACGAGCATGCCGATTCCCAGCGCGAGTCCACCCAGAGAAATGATGTTGAGCGAAACATTGCTCAAGTACATGGGGGCGAATGTAGCGACGACCGAAACTGGAATCGTGATGCTGATAATGAACGTGTTTCCCAGCTTTCTGAGAAACAGGTAGAGAACACACACGGCAATCAGTCCGCCAAATACGGCATTGCTTTTAACTTCATCGATGGAGGATTTTATAAAGAGCGACTGGTCAGTCAAAACCTCGATCGAGGTATTGGATGGCATTTTGTGGGAAATGAAATCGGTAAGCCTTAGATGATCTCGGGGATTTGGTTTCTTCTTGGAATTTGGCTTTTTCGAAACATCCTTTTTCTCAGAATCGGCTTCTTTAGGCGGCTTCTTGCTTTCCTCTTCATATTTCAACTGAGCGGGTAGGCCGAATAGGCGGTTTCTAACCATGCGGGCGACCTCGACTATGTTGGCGTCCGCTTCCTTAAAGATCTCGATTTCGACGCTTTCCACTCCGTTGACCCGAGTGATAATCTCGAGCTCCTTGTGTCGTTGCTCGACGATGGCGAAGTCTTGAAGGCGAATGACAACCTCATCCTTTTTTGCGATGGCAATGTTCTCCATGTCTTCGATCGACTGGAATTCGTTCAAAGTACGGATCATGTAGCGCGTTTCGCCTTCGTCTAGTTGACCACCTGGAATATTGACGTTATTTTGGGCTAATTTCGTATTAACTTGTTGGATATCCAGTCCAAGTGAAGCCAGTTTGTGTTCATCGATGTTGACTTGGTACTCTTCTTCGAGTCCCCCGATAACTCGAACTGCAGCGATGCCTTCCTCGCCCTCGAGGTCCCGCTGCAAGACGTCTTCCACAATGATTCGAAGCTCATCCATTGGGATTTCGCTGCTGGTGACGCCGATCCGCATGATGGGATCGAGAGTTGGGTCGTATCTCAGTATGAGAGGCCGGGTTGCCTCATCCGGGAGTCGTACTCGGTCCATTTTCTCCCGGATTTCCTGCGCGATTTGCCCCATGTCTGAGTCCCAGGAAAACTCCATCACAATGTCTGATTGCTCAGCCCGAGAGATGGAGCTAATTGTTTTAAGATTGGAGACGATCGCCAATTGCTGCTCGAGAGGTTGGGATATTTGAGTTTCGACTTCCTGGGGCGCGGTGCCGGGGTACTCGGTCCGAATTGTTAAGCTCGGATAAGAGATATCCGGCATGAGTGTGAGCGGTAGCTTCTTGTAGGAAACGAAACCGAATACACACACCGCGATAACGACCATCAGAATGGTCACCGGTCTTTCTGTAGAAAAAACGAATACGGAAGATTTCTTCACGAGAGAAGTGGGTCTCTAGTCGGTATGGAGCCTAACCTTCGCTAGTATCGATATTCTCCGTTTCGGCGCTCTTTTCGGCAGACAAGCTTTCTTCGACGATTTTCACCGATGCTCCGTCTTTAAGAGAATTGTGACCGAGCACGATGACCGAGTCGCCATCTTTGACTCCCGAAATTGACTCGATCGTTTCGCTGCTGTCATAGCCGGGTTGAAACGCCTGTTTTCTGGCGACTAGGTCGTTTACGGTGTAAATAAACGTCTTCTCTCCCTCGTGCACAATGGCAGCCTTCGGGATGATGATAGCGTTTTCCTTTGTATCCATAACGATTCGAACGCTTACAAACATACCGGGGTAGATGGGAATCTGACTATTTGGATCGACTGACACTTTTACGTTGAAGGTGCCGCTGGCTGAGTCGATCGCAGGACTGACCAGTTTTACGACGGCATCGTATGAGATCCCTTCGATGATCTCCGAAACAATTTTTGCTTTGAGCCCCTTTTGGATTTTCAGCAGATGCTGTCCTGGTATGTTCACTTGGGCGAAGAGCTCGTCCATATTTAACAAGCGGAATAGAACTTTGCTTGTCGTTACTCGCATGCCTTCTTGGGTCAGGCGTTTAGCGACCACCCCAGAAACAGGAGCACGTATGAGAGTATCTTCGAGGCGAATACGAGATCGCTCATAGTTGATCTCCGCTTGTTCGAGATCGAACACTTCCGTATCGTATTCTTGCTGATTGATGAGGTTTCGTTTGAACAGATCCTCGGTGCGCTTGAATTTCGACTGAAGGTGCTGGTAGCGGGAAAGCGACTCTCGCACATTGACTTCTTGTTCCTCATTTTCGAGCTGCGCGATGACCTGTCCCGCTTCAACAGAATCGCCCACTTCCGCCATTACGGCGACGACCAGGCCACTTGACTCGGGATGGACTTCGACGGCGCTTTCAGTCTCCAAAATCGAGTCGAATTCGAGGTAGGATGAGATCGGACCGCTTTTTGCAGCGGCGACCTTTACAGGTATGGCTACGATCTCCTCGATTCCTTTGTCATCCTCTTCGCCTTTGGTGTCTGCATTCGGGTTTTTGCATCCGAGTAGAGAGAGTCCAGTGACGATCGACAGAACAAAAATAGTGATGGGTTTCATGCTGTAGGAAGGAAGAGTTGGGAAGGTCGGTTTGACTATGGCAGCTATTAGCGTGTTATACACCACTTAACACCCAAAGGTTGCGATTATCTTCATTACTTACCAGTAGGGATCGACTGCTCTCAGTCATTGAACACATTCTCTGCGAGAGAGTGAATGAAGATGCTCTCCTTTCATAAGACTTTGATCGGACTTCATGCACTTTAGCGATGATCGGATTAGTGATTGATGAGTCGATTATGGACTCTTGCAACCATTCCCATATAGTTGGGCATCGAAAATTCATTAGCGGCGATAGATATGTGCTTTTTTACTAATTCCGTTTGACCCAATGCCTCGTGGTAAAGCCCAATATAGAGATGGGCATAGCAATGTCTTTGGCGGGAGATTCCAGAACCGGTGTCTATTGGGCCAGCCGCGAGGAGGACTTTCTCGGGACTTCCGATGCCAGAGAATAGCTCCCAAACCTGGACCATAGGTATTCGCGAATCGAATTTGATGGGAATGAGCGAATCCCGTGCTGCTTGGACGCTTTCTAACTTTGTCTTGCAGAGGAAATGCCAGACCGCGTTTTCGACATCATTCGGGTTGACGGACTTGTGGAGCTCGAATTGCTGGACACCTTTTTCGTATTCGTGGGCGTAGTAGTAGGCAATGCCTCTTTGCCAGTGATGCGGCTCCTGGTTCGGGTAGAGCTGAATAAATCGATCGAAATCGGAAATCGACTTTTCGAACTCTCCAAGTTCAAAATACGCGACGCCACGCGACTGGTAGGCACTCGCGGAATCTGGATTCTCATCAATTTGCCTAGTGAGGGTTGCGACAGTGGTTCGAAGCTCGGTGATTGAATCCGCTCCAACTTCAGGCAAGCCAAATGCCATTAGGAGCGCGCTAGTAACGCTCAGTACTTTCCGAGTTTCAACCCACCGACCCATGCCGGGAAAATCTGGCACCTGGAGAGAAAGACTTCAAGTGTTAGAAATTACAAATGAAGTATTGAAGGGGATTGGCGATGTGAAGGACCGGATTTCAGTTACGCATTCCAGCGAGCGAGCGATTGGCTTCGATGAAACATTCTGGCCATTTGGGAGAGGGCGCTTTGCGTAGTAGACTCTGGTACAGCGCTTCCTGCTCCTTAATTGAGCGATCCACAAGTACGGCCAATTCGGTGATCTCTGGCTGGCACATTTTGGCGGCCTCATCGATTAGCTTCTTTTTTTTGTGGGGTGGCGCGGATTCGCAACCTGAACTGTAAAGATTAATTCCCGCATTATCCCAGTCTATCGTAAATCGTTGTATGGCTGGATCGTTGGGGTGCTTTTCAGCAAGAACAGCTTCGATCTTGGACTGGAGCGCCAAGCGTTGCTTTTCCCATTTTCGGAGTAAACGTCGCTTATCTTTTGGTTGCATAGATTAGGAATCGGCTCGATTTGAGTATTTCTTTAGGCTTTTGAAGCGTTTGTTCCGCGCTTTAATCCAACGGTTCGAGATCAATCCCCCAAGGGTCAATAAGTTCTGCTACTGAGCGTTCTCGTTCTTGCCGTGAGGCGACGCAGATATAGACTTGCCAAGGGAAGGTTCTAACGCGTTGGTAGGGGAAATTCAAAGTGGAAGAAGATTGTATAGAATTTGGTAGAGGTCGAGTTGGGTTTGTCACAATTGTGGGACGGCCAAACGTAGGAAAATCCACATTTATTAACAAAGCTCTCGGCTACCATTTGACTGCGGTGTCTACCCGTCCGAATACGACTCGAAAAAGGTGGTTGGGAATCTTGAGCGACAAGGAATCCCAAATCATCTTTTCTGATACCCCAGGGGTTCATTCCGCTAAAAACCGCATGCATGAAGCGATGGCAAATACAGTCATCGGCGAAGTAAACGGCGGCGATGCTATTTTGTGCCTATGCGATGCCACTCGCGAGTTTGGCGATGAGGATCGACGGGTCGCTGAACTTGTTCGTGGGGCTGAAAAGCCAGTCGTCCTGGTCATCAATAAAATGGATACAGCTAGTGAAGTTCAGGCCGTATCGATCGCAGAAAGCTTTCAAGCGATCATGGGTGATGTATCTGTATTCAGGATTTCTGCTATGACAGGTGAGGGGATTGATTCTCTTCTGGATCATTTTCGCCAAACGCTTCCAGAGGGGCCCTTCCTGTTTCCGGATGACCAGTTGACAGATGTGATCGAGCGCGAAATATCGGAAGAAGTCATTCGCGAGGCGGCAAATGAGTTGATGCGCCAGGAATTGCCTCAGGAGATGGTCGTGAAAATCGACGATTGGGCGGAGAATGAAAAGAAGATCAAGATCGCTGCGACTATTTATGTCGAGCGGGATAGTCAGAAGGCGATTGTCATAGGGGAGAAAGGACAAATGGTGAACCGCGTCATTAAGAGTGCGAGGGAGAAACTAAGAGTCGATCTTGGCAAGTTCGTTGACCTGAAACTATCGGTGAAGGTTGCCCCGGATTGGCAGAACAAAAAGAGTTTTCTCAGAGACAAAGGAATAGTCGATCCGTCGAATTGATCAGATCTGCGGTAGGTCGTTCCTTCGCGATAGTCGCTTTCGCTGCCGGTAGACAGAAAAGATAGGCACTAGTTTTCTGCCCTATAGTAGCCCCCCAGTTCAGATGCCAGGTAGGCAAAGGTTACGTAAACGGCCGCGCTTTGGTTGATTCGTTCGGGTACGATTTTATCGATTGTATCGTTTGCGGTATGATGAAGATCAAAATAGTCACCCGTGAACATGTCCAAACCGACAACGGGAACACCGACATTGCTCATAGGCGCTATGTCGGGACCGCCCCGTGACTTTGCTCGGCCCGCCTTTACGCCGAGCGATTCAAGGGCTTTACGAATGATGGAAAGGCTAGGGTCGAGCGGGTTTCCGATCCCAATGTTGAATGTGTGAACGGGGCCTTGGCCGGCATCAGCCTCGACGGCAATGATGTGTTTTGAAAGTTCGTCGCGGTGCTTTTCGACGTAGTAGTTGCCTCCGTAGATTCCAATTTCCTCAGCCCCAAACAGAACGACACGAATCGTTCGTTTTGGAGGATTGGGCAGGTCGCGAATCAGCTTAGATGCTGCCATAACCACGCCTACCCCCGCGCCATCGTCGATCGCTCCCGTGCCGAGATCCCACGAATCTATATGGGCGCCAAGCAAGATGACCTCATCCGGTTTTTGGCTCCCGGTAATTTCAGCAATAAGGTTATGGCTTGTAACTGTCCCGAGCTCTTTCGGAGTAAGCAAAAGTTTGATGCGTATCGATTTGTGGCGATTCGCGAGACGGTCTATCTGCTGCGCATCGGGAACCGAGAGCGCAGCGGCGGGAATGCGACGAACTCCCGGTTGGTAACTTGTGACACCGGTATGCGCCATTCGGTCGTTGTCGGTTCCAGCGGACCGCATCAAGTAGGCAATGGCCCCTCGTTTAGCCGCTTCCGATGGTCCGTTCTGGCGAATGGGGCCAGAAAATCTTCCGTATCCGCCAATCTCCATCGCCTGGGTCACAACCGCAATTTTGCCGTCTAGGGAGCCCTCCGGTTGATCGAGCAGGGCTTGGATTGTTCTAAAGACGACTACTTCTGCTTCGATTCCGCCTTCTGGCGTGGGAACGCTTCCGCCGAGAGCGGTAATAACAAGATTTTGAGGTGCGGGATGCGTAATCGAAGCCGTTTCGAGCCCTCTTTCCCAGCCACGATCAACGGGGAATGGTTCACTCCATATATTGTCGAAACCATATTCCTCAAATCGAGCTCTCGCCCATTCCACCGCCCGCTTTTCACTTTCCGAGCCGTAGAGACGGGGACCGATATCGGTCGTCAGGTCTGTGGCAATCTTCAGGGCCAGCGAGCTTTCCACTGCTTGTTGAGCGAGTTCGGAGGCAATTTCCAGAGTGTTTTCGTTCCCCTTGGAGGAAAGCGCTAAGAAAAGGGTGATTAGGCATAAAATGCCCGGTTTGAATATTGAATTGGGCATATTTGAATTGGGACAGCTATCGATTGAGTTATTCTTTTGAAGAAGATTGGTTTGCAGAGGCGTCTTCTTCGACACCCACCGTTTCGAGCGTGCCGATCTCGACGGTGCCAGTGCCGAAATGCGTGCTTGTCTTGGCGTATTTCTCCAAGCTGGTGCCGTAGTAGGCACTCGCTGCTCTCGCAAGGGCGGGGTAGGCATCTTCAAAATTTGTTCCAATCGAGGGTACACTGAAGCGGGTCGTCCAAAGAAGTTCTCTTTCGTTTTCCGATCTCAATTTTTCGTAGTCGTACGCCATGAGAATAATGAAATAGCGCTCGTCCTGCATCTCGACTCGGAGGTCGAATTCCTCGGTCGACGTTATGTTTTTTCGATTCAATGCCTTGCTAATGCCTAGGCGATTGTTCCGCATCGTCTGCTGGTGCTGGGCGGTGTTGTTGGCGCCGAAGTCACTTAGATCAGCCAAATCGACAAAGTCGTCGCTGTATACTTCGGAAAAGCCAGGTTCTTCCTCTGAACCTTCGCTGTAAAATCCGCCTAGTCCAGTCTCTCCCTGTGCGTAGGGATCTGTCGAATCGAGCATAAAGAGTTCTTCCAAATCCGGCTCTACGCTAGTCGTTCCATAGTGAACGACGATCATAAGGTCGCCTTCACTGGGAGATGATGACGGGTAGTAATTGCGCTGCTTCATGTTTTCCGCGAGCGTCGCAGCTACTTCTTCAAAGCTAGCGGTTCTGAGACTCTTGTCGGCGAAATCACCGTCGTAGAAATTTCCCTTTATGAAAACGTAAGTCTCGTACTTGGCCCCGCCATCGTTTTCTTTGACCTCGTTGTAGGTAGTAGATGCTTCAGAGTCTATGAAGACGCGGGCCGTCTTTGCGGCGAATGTTGTGCCTGCAATGAAGAAAGTGGCTGCCGTGGCGATCGCAAAGCGCATTGCCGCACGGGAGGGTTTCGAGTCGATACGATTGTTTGATTTCATTTTAAATGACGTTTTCCGAAAAATTGATGGTGGTTGGACGCCGGGTCAAACCGTTGTTGGACCTTGATTTGTGAACGGAGAAATAGATTTATTCTGTAATAGGTAAAGACGGTTTCCCCGCCATGAAGTTACAGGTGCGTTGCATTTCATGCTTAGTCGGAAAAGATCAAGCCTGACGAGCTTTTTGATTCCGATGTCTTGAGTTCTCTCTGATAAGGCTTCATAGCCAATTGAATGAGATACGTTGGAGTACACCTAAATGGATTGTGTTTTGGGCTCTTTTTCTTCGCTATTTTCGGGAATATTGAGGCGATGGGAACGGGAAGAATCGACTATGAAGGTTTCAAGGACTGTATTGAACTAAAAAACGCTACGACCCGGGTTGTGCTTGCTCCATCCTATGGCGGTCGGGTTTTAAGCTATTCATGGAAGAGTAAAAGCGCCTTGGGCCCTGCCAAACTGGGTCCGGGCCGTTTTGACATTGGGCCGGAAAAAGTCATTCCCCAACGTAAAGAACTGTGGGAAGGTGAGTGGGAAGGAGAGATCACTGGAAAATATTCAGCGGTTCTTGTCAGCCAGGAGCACCCCGCTACGGGAGTACAGCTAATACGCGAGTTCAAATTGGATTCTCATTCGTCGCATTTGCGTGTTACCCAGACGATCAGGAATATTTCCGATGAGCGAGTTCATTGGTCTCACTGGAGTAGAACTTTTGGTAAAGGAGGAGGGATCTGCGTGGTTCCTCTTTCGAAAGACTCTGCCTACCCAAAGAGTTACGTCATGTATAATGACAAACAGGCGATCGAATTTCTCCCGGAAGATCCGCAGATCGAAATTAGGGATGGCTTCTTCCTGTTGAAAGGTCCACCCAGATTTCCCAAGCTTGGACTTGATTCGCACGTAGGATGGTTGGCATATGTAACCCCCGATGACTTGGCCTTTATTAAAAAGTATCCGACGTATCCAAATAGAAGATATTGGGAAATGGTTGGGATGACACTCTCTCTTTGGTACGTAGATAACTGGGGAGAGGACAAGGTCAGCGTTTGCGAAATTGAGCCGATTGGTCCGAGAGAGGATATTGGGCCAGGTGAATACGCTTCTTTTACTGAAGATTGGTACCTTGGAGAGTTTCAGTTTCCAGATGACGGAAGCGATTTGGACCTAAGCCGGCTCGAGAGTGTTTCAAAACAACTGATGGGAGTCGATCAGTGACCAGCATGTAAACCGTTATCGAGTACGCTGAAATAGGAAAGGCTGCTTCAGCTCAACAATAACTCTTTTACCCCTAACCGTAGGAGGAGCAAATTCCCATTCTTCCAAGGCGTCCTGTGCGGCTTCGAGGAGTCGCACATCCACTTTTCCTCCTCGGACATGGTCCACATGGGGAAGCCGAACGCGTCCCTCCGTATCGATAAAGAATCTGAAGACGCCGTAGCTTCCATCGCTCTTTCGTATGAGAGAGTTGGGTACTTTGGGTCTGACGACATAGACTGGCTCAGGGAATTTATCGAGATTGTCTACGTCTGCGATTTTGATGGTATCAAAGGAGCTATAACCATACTGGCTGCTCATCATGTGATTCAGACCATTGGTTGCATTGAAACTGACTACATCCCCAGATGCCCGAAAGTTAACTTCGACAGGTACTATGAGCGAGACGGGCTTGCCTTTTCGCTTAGGAGGGCCGAATTCCCATTCCTCAATTACTCTCTCAATTGACTCCGCGAAGTCGCGGTGGGAGGCGTAGGTAACAATCCAGTCCCTTAGTTCGCCATCAAAGTGTAACTCGAGCAATAAATGAACGCGTCCACTGGAGAATCCCTGGGATCGAAGCGATTCTGGGAATTTTGGCTGTCGCATAACCTTAAAGAGCAAATCAACATCTTCGCTGCTTATACTGTGTTCGTACGGCATGATGTCATCGTCATCCCCGAACGCATGGAAAAGAAGGCTGATCATCAAAAGGATAGATATGGTGGCTTTTTTCATGGTGCTTTTTGAGGTTTAAACTTAATCGAGTTTTCTCAGTGCCTATACTGAAAATACAGTGAAATGGTACGAATAATCAACACTATTATCGACCTCAAATTTCACCGGTGTTCCTCACGTCGGAGGCATTTGGTTGGGAAAAGCCAGTTGGGTCGACTCTCGAAGGCGACATTCGGTAGGTAGTGTAAAATGGGAGGAATTTCGATTTCGTTCTCGGTTTCTTCGCTGCATGCTAATCGAGCGTAGTGTAGACCTGTTGCAGGCGAGCGGTAGCGAGGCTTCAATGGATTTATTGGCGAATTTGCTTTCCTAACGCTTTTGGCTTCGCTGTTATTCGGTGCTTCTCCCCAAAGCCTGAAATCATGCTACAAAATCTACTCAGAACAGTCCGAAAGCATGGCTACGTTGCGTTTGTCTCCGTTTGTTTCACGAACGCGGCTCTCGTTCTGTTCGTTGGCTGCGGACCCGAAAGCTCCGGTTCGAAAGAAGCCGATAAACGGAGTACCGAGGAATCCTCTGGCAGAGATTCGGTATCGGTTGTCAGTAATGACGATTGGTACCTTGCGGAAACCTGTCGGGAATGCCACGCTGACCAGTATGATGATTGGCTCGGAAGTCATCATCAGTTAGCCCATCGCCGTCTGGATTCGGAAAAGGACAGCGAGGCGTTTTCGCAAGGAGAAGTGTTTGATCAGGCAGAGCGGAGGTACCAGCTCGCTGCTAAAGCGAATGGTTTCGAAATTAGTGAACTAGAAACACAGTTACCGAGCGAGGTGGACTCTGTGATCGGAGAGACTCCGATTCGCCAGTTTCTCATTCCCTTTCCGGGTGGTCGATTTCAGATTCAGGGGCTGACTTGGGACCCGCACAAGAAACAGTGGTTTAACGTCTTTGGAGACGAGCATCGAGATGAGGGTGATTGGGGCCATTGGAGTCAACAGGGCATGAATTGGAATTCCAATTGCGCCTGGTGCCATATGACGGACTACAAGAAGAACTATGATATCCGTGCAGACGAATATTCGAGCGAGTGGAAAATCGAGGGAATTTCCTGTATCCAATGTCATGCGGATATGGAGTCGCATGTGGCTTCAGCAAGATCTGGAGAATACAAGAAAAGGGAAACTCCTCCCAATATTGAATTGGCTATGGATAATTGCGCGAGTTGCCACGCGCGACGGGAAGAGCTGACGGCTAACGACTTTCATGCGGGTGAACGTTTTGATGACCATTTCCGCCTCGTTCTTCCTGATCTGCCAAACGCTTACTTTGTCGACGGGAAGGCCAACGAGGAAAACTATGTCTACGCATCGCTTAAATTGAGCAAAATGGGCCATAAAGGTGTGAGCTGCCTGGATTGCCACAACCCTCATTCCCACGAGACTATTTTACCCGTGGAAGATAATTCACTTTGCATGCGTTGCCATTCTACGGGTCTAAATGAGGCGACGATTATTGACCCGGTTACGCACAGCCACCATCCACTAGACAGCGTTGGGAACCAATGTGTTTCTTGCCACATGCCGACGCGCCTTTACATGCAAAGAGATGCGAGGCGTGACCATGGGTTTACGATTCCTGACCCGCAGCTGACCATCGACTACGATGCGCCGAATGCTTGCTCTGCTTGCCATGGCGATAAGACTGTTGAGTGGGCGCGGGACAAAGTGGAAGGCTGGTATCCGAATTCTGAGCGCAGGTTGGCGTTGCGCGATCGAGCGGACGTCTTGAATTCGTATTACGAGGGGGAGGCGGATTCATGGACTGATGTGCATCGCTTGCTTCTGAATGAAGAGAACGTGTATTGGCGATCCGCGTACTTGAGGATTCTAGGGGCGATGGCTCCAGGAACTCCTGAGAGTTTGCAGGCAGCGCTTACCTCTGCGAAGTCGAAGTCGCCTATTGAAAGAGAGTCAGCACTTCGCATTATGGCAAACCGGAATGATCGCCTAGCTGATTTGCAACGGGCTTTGTACGATTCATCTCGATTGGTTCGCAACCAAGCCGCAGATACGTTGTCAACCCAGTTTAATCCAACGCAAAGCGCCTTTCAAGAATGGCAGCAATACGCGGAGGCCAACGCGGACCGACCTGCGGGCGCTCTCAGACGAGCGGAATTAGCGGTGATTCAGGGTGACGCTGCCTTGGCCAAACAGCTTGCCCAGCAAGCAGCCGATTTTGACAAAAACAATGCCCATCTTCTGTACGATGTGGCGATTATGTTCGCCCGTGTAGGCGATATTGATGGTGCCTTGCTGAAAATCGACCAGGCCAAGCGAATTGACACATCCCTTGGACTTATTTGGTTTGGTGAAGGACTCTTGTATGCAGAAAAAGGCGACACTAGCCGGTCCATCCAATCCATGGAAAGGGCAGTGCAGCTAGATCCTGTTCAAGATCGATGGTGGTATAACTTAGGAGTTGCCCACATGCAAGTAGGGCAAACGGAAAGAGCTAAAGAGGCTTTGTCGAAAGCGGTGGAACTGAATCCTTCCCAAGCTCAATACAAGCAAGTTTTGGACGGACTTTAACCGTTGGTCTGGTTGGCTGCAGTAGCCTTTGTATTTGTTTTGCTGAAAACATCGCGGATAAACGCCATGTCTTCCTTGTTCAATTCTCGATCACACGTGGTTAAGTTGCATGAAACCTGCCGCTCGTTTCGAAAGCCTGGTATGACACAAGCAACCCGGTCGTGATTTAGGACGAACCGTAAAGCGACGCTGGCAAGGTCCAGAGTGGAATTGCCGAATCGGCACTTAAGCGCATTCAACTGGGGCGCTAGTTTCGCAAGCGCTTCTTTGGAAAATTTAGGACTGTTTCTACGATGGTCGCCCGATTCGAAGACTGGAGGGCTTTCGGGATCAAATTTGTCTAGAAGAAGTCCCTGATTGAGTGGACTGAATGCTATGAACGAAAGGTTATTTTTCTCGAGAAGTTGACCGACGATACTGCTTCGTTCAACGAATCTCGTATCCATAGCGTGGGCCCAGCTTTGAAGGACGGTTGGCTTTATAATTGGCACGGATTTTTTGAAATGCGAAGACCGGTAGGCGGACTGACCGATGAGGCGAATTTTACCTTCAGCCTGCAGCGCTTGCATGGTTTCCGCAGCGTCATTCAAGTATCTGTCGTTGGGTCCAAAGTCTGCATGATGCAGATAGTAAATATCAAGGTATTCACGACGTAGATTTATGAGCGACTGTTCGCATTGCCGACGAATATGATTTTTCTCGTAAGCGTGGGCTGCGGTTCCCTTGTCGTGGCCGACTTTCGACGCAATTATAAAAGAGTCGCTGTTAATCCCAATATTTTGGAGACAACTCGCGAGAAGTCGTTCGGCATCCCCATTTCCGTAAACGTCTGCGTTGTCAAAGTGGTTGATGCCTCCATCGATGCCAATCTTTATTGCGGATTCAATTTCACAGGGATCGACATTCGCCCATCCCGTGGCATGACCCTCGATCCAGTTGAGTCCTCCAAGTGTCCAGCATCCGAGGCTAACTTCTGATACGCGTATGTCGCTTGCGCCAAGTCGTCTGTACTTCATTGATGAAGAATATTTGGAATTAGCCGGATTGGGTTGGTCCTCAGAATCGACAAACTATAATTCAAAGGGCTCAAGCGGCTTGGGATCAATGACGATGAGGGTAGGGTCGTTTTCGGCTAAGGCGATCGCGAACCAGGCCCGTGCCCCTGGGTCCCCATGAGTTAGAACGACTTTCTTGGGATGTGTTCTCAGAGCGAATTTTAGAAGTTCCTCTCGGTCGGCATGTCCGCTCATCTCAAAGCGTTCGATTTGCGCTCTCACGGGAGTCTGATAGTCGATGGTTTCGAAGAGGAAAGTCTCTCCTGGCTTGGTGTCCAGAAGTTTGCCTCCAGGGGTGTCAGGATCACAATATCCGACAAAGCAGATCGCGTTGCGACCTTGAGGGAGGAGACTTGCGGCGAGATTGTAGCTGGGGGTATGTTCGACCATCATTCCACTGCTCAGAATATAGATGCCCTGTTCGGGTGGTTCCTTGCCCGGTGTCATTTTACGTGGTGGGCGACGAAGTCGCAGTTCCTTAATTGTCTTGCGGGTGAATTTCACCTGACCGGTTCGTTTGGAAATCTGATCCAGATGGTCCGCCACTGCCAATCCGAGACCTGCTCCAAAAATGGGACAAGTAGGTAGGAGACCTTCTTTGCGGGCGTTGTTAATCAGCGTGAGTATCTCCTGCATCCGGCCTAAGGCGAAAACGGGTATGAGTACTGATCCTCCACGACGCAGGACATTCGTTATTGTTTTCAGTAGACGATCGATCTCACTCGCTCTTGTTCTTTCTTTTGGGCGCTCGGTTTCACCTCGAGTGGTTTCGAGGAAGACCGTCTCAAAGCGGTTTTCGATTGGAAAACTGGCTCCGTCCAGAGTGTGTTGATTATCAAATAGCACGTCTCCAGAGAAGAAATGCCGCTTTCCCGAGCTCGAGATTTCCAGTCCTCCAGCTCCCGCCACATGTCCAGCAGGGTAGAGTGTCAGTTCAATTTCACCGTCAGCCTCTGAAAGCTGGACCGGTTTGCTAAATGGAATAGTTTCGAATCTCTCCGCTGCTTGATCGATTTCTTCATGAGTGAAAAGTGGATATTCGGGAATATTTTTTTCGGCTCTTTGCCGTGTCATGACATTGCAGGAGTTGTGTAGCATGCGTTCAATGAGCATTTGACTGGCCTGGCTCATGAAGACTCTCGCTTCAGGATGCTTCCTCATCAAGACGGGTAGCGAACCAATATGGTCGAGGTGGCAATGGGTAATAACGATGAAATGGATATCGGCGTCCTCGATCAGTGTGTAGTCTGGAGTAGCCAAGTTTCCTGCAAATTTAGGATTGAGCCCGGCATCAACGATAAAGTTAAAGGAGTCTAATTCCACGAAGAGGGAGTTGGCTCCAATGCCTCCATTCCGGTTAAGGTCGATAACTCTCATTTAATCTTCAGACTTCGCGATTTTTTGAACGATTCTTGCTGCTGCAATAAAACCGAAAGCTCCAGTAACCTGGGCGGCGGCTCCATAACCGGAGGCACAGTCGAGCCGCCGACTGCTTGTGTCGCCGTCTTTTGTGGCGCAGGATTCGGGATAGTGAGCTTCCTCGGGCGAGAACACGCACTCGACTTTAAACCGGCGCCTTCTCTCGCGAGGGTAGCCGTAATCTTGTCTTAGTTTCTTTCTTACTCGCTGGAGGAGTTTGTCGTTGTACGACTTCGTGATGTCGGAGACTTGGATTTTGGTCGGATCGATACGTCCACCGGCTCCTCCTGAGGTCAAAATGGGAATGCCTCTTCTTCGACAAAAATCGATCATGGCGCATTTGTGCTTCACGCTGTCGATGGCATCCATGACATAGTCATAAGGATCTCTGAATATTTCTTCAGCAGTTTTCTCTGTGAAGAATGTGTGGAGTACGCTTATGGTCGCGTCGGGATTGATGAGCCGGCAGCGTTCGGCCATCGCCTCAATCTTTGGCTTTCCGATTTGCCCATCCAGAGCGTGAATTTGGCGGTTTATGTTACTCTCACAAATGTCATCGAGATCAACGAGCGTGATGGTGCCGACCCCGGACCGAGCCAGGGCTTCAGCGACCCAGGATCCTACGCCCCCAATACCGACCACGAGAACACTGGCCTCGCGAATTCTCTCGAGGCTTCCGGGTCCGTAAAGGCGTTCGACTCCACCGAATCGATAATCGTAGTTAATGGTCGTTTCCGACATTGCTTCTGCGGCTTTAAGATTGGTTGATTGGGTTGCAAGGGGAATCTTCGGTGTATTCTTGACTGCGCTGTCCACCCAAGTCAGTAAATCGTCCCAATTCTCCTCGAACGCTCATCTGAACAATGGAAGAACTACTGACTGAATTCGTGCAAGGTTTGCCTATCTACCTGTTGCTGGTATTGATCGCGGTCTGCATAGCGGTACTAGGAAAAGGGGCTGACGTTCTAGTTGAAGAAGCTGTGACTCTGTCAATCCGTCATGGTATTAGCAAAGTGATCATTGGGGCTACGATTGTGAGTCTGGGGACTACATTACCGGAAGTCACGGTTTCGGTGATGTCCGCGATCAACGGAAAGCCAGACATGGCGCTGGGTAACGCGGTCGGGTCAGTCATTTGCGATACGGGCTTGATCCTGGGTGTAGCCACACTGTGCGGCAAAGTGCCGATAAATCTGTATTTGATGCGACGACAGGGTCTGCTCTGTTTGGCACTGGGATTTCTCATTATTGCCGTTTGTCTACCCTTCAGCAATTTGAGTTCGGTATTCGAAAAAGGCGGGCGTTTTCCTCAGATCACAGGCTTCGTATTTCTCGGGTTGCTCGCGGGCTACTTGTGGGCGTCAGTACACTGGGCGAAAAACGTAAAAGAAGATTTTGGCGTGGAGTCGCGTGAGAAAGGCTCCACAGCTGTAATCTTTGTAAAAATACTGATTGGACTAACATTGGTAATATCCTCCTCCCATTTGTTGATACATGCGGTAGAGGAAACCGCGATACGAGCTCAGGTGCCTCAATCCATCATAGCAGCAACGCTAGTCGCTTTTGGAACGTCGCTTCCTGAATTGGTCACCGTTGTGACCGCGGTTCGAAAGGGTCATGGCGAACTCGCGATTGGGAACGTGGTAGGCGCGGACATTCTGAATATCCTGTTGGTCGCGGGAGCTTCCGCATCCGTCACGCAGGGTGGTCTCCTTGCAAGTGGGGAGTTCTTTACTCTAATCTTCCCTGCGATGATTGGATTGATGCTGATTTTTCAAGTATCCACATTCATCTGCAAGACTCACCTGACAAAGTCGACTGGCATTGCATTGCTGGGTGGGTACACAGTCTACCTCCTCCTCAGTAGCTTTTAAAGCGCCCGGGTGGTGAGGGGGCTTTCTGAATTTCTAGCGAGAGAAGTCCCAGGAGAACCAAAACGTTCGAGGGGCTCCGATTGAGACGAGGCCGGCCGACGAAATGCCCGTTTCGATTTCCTCATCGAAGAGGTTTTCAATATGGAGCGATAAAGCGTGTTGGCCTGAAAGCGCGTATTGGATGCCACCGTCCATTTGAAAGGAATCTTTCAGGATTCTCCGGTTCCCCGTGTCTTCGTATTCGTTTTCCTGATAGCGGATACTGGACCAGATTTTCAGTTCGTCTCGTGGAAGCCAGTCTAGCGAAATATTTGCTCGGAAAGGGGATGAGTGGGGGAACTCATTTCCGTTCAGTTCTGGAATCGCATCATTGGAATCAATTTCACTGGGCGCGTAGAGAAATTGGGCACGGGCGTTGAATGTTTCGGTCAATTGGGATTCCCAGACTATTTCGAAACCTTCTACCGTGCTTTCTGAAAGATTGAGGCGTTGTCCGCAGGAACCACCACTGGGAACAAACCCGCATAGCGGATTAAACCCTGGCTCGCTGGAAAGGACCACATTGGCAATCATGTCGTCCAGGCTATAGGTGAAGACGTTTGCGCTGATCGACCAGGAATCGTCTGCGTTAAACCGTAGTCCGGCTTCGAACCCGAGATGCTTTTCGGTATTGAGATTCTGGTTTGCTTCAATAATATCGTTTTTGACCCGAAAGGGTCGATAGAGCTCATTCAAAGTCGGGGCTCGAAATCCGCTTGATTGCCGCATCATGCCTCTCAGGTTCTGAGAAAAGTCGTGATAGAAAGTTAGATTGTTGGAAAAGAAGCTTTCACTGGTTGACGCGATCCGATCGTTGCGAATCTGAGCGTTGCTCTCTGTGTTCCACTCTTGTCGCAGACCATCGGTGTTCTTTACTTCATCAGCCCGAAGGGTTACTGCGAGGCGAGACTTATTGGAAAGGAGGATTTGTGAGGTAGAATAGAGGCCGAATATCCCTTGTTCTCCGCCCGCCTTTCTGAGCCGAGTGAAACCGTTTCCTAAGTTTCGAAAGCGCTCATTGACATCGCCGTCCAGCAATCGGATGTCTGCCCCAATAGAAAAGTCATGTTTCTCAGCAATTCGTGTGAAGTAGTTGAAGCTTGCCCCTTCTGCTCCTGCCGGCGTGTCAAATTGATCTAGCGCGGGCCGCTCGGAATTTCGATCATCGGCCACTGAGGTGAATTGATTGTGAAAGTCACGTTCCTGGGTGTAGGCAACGATATTGAATCCTGAATCTGAATCGTCGAAACGATGGAGAGCGGTGATTGAAAAGTCGGTCGCTTCAGTTCCATTGAATGATAGGGGCGTCCCATTCACTCGATCTTCCTCAAACAGCGCTGCTCGTAGTGTAAAAAGCCAGGATTCATTTGCCTCGATTCGCAGAAGGCCTTGGTAGGCATGGGCCTCTGAGTTTGCTTTTTGGTCAATCGATCCGCGTTGATCTGAACGAAGCGTGTAAAATCCGTCAGTCTCTGCGTTAAGAGCCGAGAGGTTGAACGAAACGTTTTGCGAGATTTTAGTGTCGGATGAGATTGAAGCGCTTTTCGTTCCGTCGCTTCCGCCCGTTAATTTAGCATGAATACGTGACTCTTTGGGGGAAATCGATTTCAGCGATATGTGGCCGCCGGTTCCGTAGTTTCCCCAGGCTTCACTGCCACTTGAGGGCTTTATTTGGATATCGTAAAGCGAGGAGGCGTGGTATCTCTGCCAATAGATCCAGCCCCCGAAAGGATCGTTCTGAGGCACGCCATCAAGAGTAACTATAGATCGGGACGTGGAGTTAATTCCAAGATTTCGAAGCCTCACGCCTTGGGTGGTTGGGTGGGCCGCTCTCGCGGGAGTCTTCCTAAATGCGGCAAAGGCCGGATACTGGGCGATGGCCTCAGACAAGTCCAAAAGGCCAATTTGAGCGCCGCCCAAAAGAGTGTTTGATAAGGTCATTCCCGCATTGGAGTCGTCGTACGCTTGAGGCTGAACCAGTCGGTCCGCGTCGATTACGAGCGGGGAAAGTTGAAGAACGCCGCTTTCCTGCTGAGAGTAAAGTTCGGGAAGGAGAGCCATTAGACTGAACCCGAATATAACGAGTGTTTTTGAGTTTTCTAGTGAGGGCATAAATCGTTTGTCGCTCTGGTTAAAAGTAGACTATTCAAGAACAGTGTGGAACGGGCTTTTTGTAAAGTGAACTGCCTGTAGGTGCCAAGACTCTCGGGTGGATAGGGCGCGCTTGCCCAAGGCTAAGTATCATTTTTGCTAAAATCCTCTCTCCATCTGTCGATGGGGAACCTTGGTGTCGCAACTAATCAAAATAGCCATGCAAAATTCTAAAAAATTTGGACTTGTTGGAAAAACAACAATCTCTTTCGCCGCTTCCGTCTTTTTGTCTCTCGGTGGTTTCAGTCTCAATGGGGCTGACTATGATGGTTCGAAAATTGAGTGGAAGCTCGATGCAGGTCTGGAAAAGGACCGTTTTGAGGAAACCATGGAGGAACGGCGAAGCGAAGGCATGCGTGTCGTGGACATCGAGCAGTACCGTTCTGGCAGATCGACCAAGCAGGCTGCCTTATGGGTTAAAGCCATGCCGAGTGACGAATGGGAGTCGCAACGCGAACTAACGGTTGTGGAGTATAAGGAGGAGAACGAAAACTTTTTGAAAAAGGGCTTCGTTCCGGTGGATATCGAAGTGGATCGCGTCGGGGCGACGCTCCATTTCGGAGGCGTTTGGTTGAAAAGTAATGAGGAATTCACGACTGAAATGAAGTTTGGAATGGACGACCTGATGTTCTCGAACTTTTACGGAGAGATGGCGGACCGCGATTATAGGCTGATTGATTTCGAAGCCTATGAGACCAATGGGAAGACGAGATATGCAGCGATTTGGAAACCCAAGCAGGGTGAAAAAGCGCGGTTCTACAGAGGCTTGTCGAAGGAGGAATTTGGAAGGGTTTCGGCTTTGATGGAAGGGGAAGGATTTCGCCTCGTCGACATCGAAGGCTATAATGTCGACGGCCGGCTCAATTTTGCCTGCGAGTGGGTGTCGCTTGATGAAAAACAGTCGTCGCAGTTCGCCTACCACATGATGGCAGACGAGTTCTATCAAAAGAATGCGGTTCTGGCCAATGATGGTTATCGTTTAACCGATATCGAAGCCTATGAAATTGGGCGTGGGGAAATTCGCTATGCTGGAAGTTGGACAACTGGAAAGCAACGTGTCGAAGCAGAGGCGACGAAAAAGGATCGTAAGCGAGACATTTTTAGACGTCCCGGTTGATTTGGATTGGGATCGTTTCTTATTTTAGATTGGATCGCGTGTGCGTCACGATCAGCCATTAAATGGGTCGATTTTAGGCATTGCTCTTTAATTGGCTATCCTTCGTGGTTGGGGGATGGCCTACGAAATCTGGCAGTGGCTATTCTTCGGAGTAGCCGCTATGATTATTGGAATGAGCAAATGCGGAATTCCTGGTTTAGGGATTCTCAACGTTGCTATTTTTCAGAATATCCTGCTGGCCAAGGATGCCACTGGATTTGGACTTCCTCTGCTCGTGGTTGGAGATCTCTGTGCAGTGATTGCCTTTCGGCGTCATGCCGACTGGCTAAAAATACTAAAACTAATTCCTTGGGCTGGTATCGGCGTGGTGGTCGGTTTTATTGTACTTGAAAATATCGACAATGCACAGGCTAGACTCTTAATTGGAGCGTCCCTTCTCGTAATGATTGCCCTTCACCTGTTGAACCGAAATACCGGAAACATTAAAAAGTCCGGTCTTCTCGCGCCAGGGGTGGGGCCAGTCATTGGAGGAATGGCGGGATTCGTCTCTATGATCGCTAATGCAGCAGGACCGCTGATGACCCTCTACCTTTTGGCGATGCGGATGCCGAAGATGGCGTTTCTCGGCACAAGCGTCTACTTCTTTACTTTACTGAATTTGTTTAAGATTCCTTTTCTTGTGTATTTGAATATCATTACGATCGAAAGCGCTAGCGCGAATGTACGATTGGTTCCATTTGTTGTAGCGGGTGCATTTTTGGGGTTTTGTTTTGCAAAGAAGGTGAATCAATTGTGGTTTGAGAGAATTGCGTTTTGGCTTACAATCGTCGCCGTTGGATACATGATCTGGAATTCGATAAAGGAGGTCGTCGCTGTCTATGGCTAGAAAAAGTTCAAGGCAACTTTGGGCTGACAAAGTGAGTGGGAAATCGACTCATTCTTCTTCAAAGAGTGGATACGCGACTTCCCGCAGTCCATTCAATGGTGTGATTCTCGGTATCGACCCCAGTCTAAGGGGGACCGGGCTCGCTGTAATTGAGTTTTCCAAGGCGGATCGACGATTATTGCTT
>CALDFV010000130.1 GCA_937942145.1 uncultured Opitutaceae bacterium | reverse complement strand
AAAGCAGATGTGATGCGCCAACTTTCCGGAGGAGCGGGCAAAAACTGATGAGTAACAATAAGGATCCAAAAGACGGGCCAAACGCGCCGGAAGGCAAAGTTCAGCCAGGCGATCTTGACTTTATTGCTGATTGCAAGGCGGCGTTTCTTGAAGAGAAGATGCCTTACGCTAACGTCCTTCTACTAACCGTAGTTGGTATTGTATCCGCTTTTCTACTATGGGCATACCATTCCAGAGTGAGTGAACTGACGCGAGGGCAAGGAAAAGTCATTCCTTCCGGAAGCACACAGATTGTCCAAAGCCTGGAAGGTGGCATTCTCTCCGACCTTTTCGTCTCCGAAAGCAGCTTCGTGGAAAAAGGCCAAGTTCTCGCAAAACTCGACGATACAGCGATTCTTTCACCCTACAGGGAAAGTCTAATCGAAAGAGACAACCTAGTCGCGAAAATCGTTAGGCTCGACGCGGAATCGCAAGAACTTGATGATGTACGCTTCCCCAAATACCTCGAAGAGTCGAATGCTGATCTGGTCACATCAGAAACCCTATTATTTCAAACACGAAGGGATCAGATTAACACGAATCAGGAGCGACTTCAAAGGAGCCTCGATCTAAAAAGCCGAGAGCTTTCCATAACCAAGCCCCTAGCCGAGTCGGGAGTAGTATCCCGAGTCGAGCTCTTAAGGCTGGAAACAATGGTCAACGATCTAGAGGGGCAATTAGAGCGAGAGAAATCTGAATATCTAAATGAAGTTGTTTCTCGAAACAACGATTACAAAACGAAACTGAACCAAATCGAGCAATCGATTCTAGCCTTTGAAGATCGAGTTTCCAGAACAGATATAAAAGCCCCACTCTCTGGAATCGTTAACAAAATCCATGTCAAAACGCTGGGTGGCGTACTGCAGCCGGGAGCCCCAATCATGGAGATTGTCCCCATTGAAGACAGCCTACTTGTTGAGGCTAAAATCAGTCCATCAGATATCGCTTTTGTGAAGCTTGAACAGGAAGCTACTGTTAAACTCACGGCTTACGACTATTCAATTTATGGGGGTCTCGAAGGGAAAGTAGCTAGAATAAGCGCAGATACTTTCCTGAATGAAGAGGATGGACAGAGTTACTACCAAATACTCATTCGGACTGGGGATCGCTCATTGAAGACGACTGCCGAAAGGTTTGAAATCCTTCCGGGAATGGTTGCTCAGGTTGATATCAAAACCGGCAAAAAGAGTGTTTTAGACTATCTATTGAAACCTCTGATGCGGGCGAAAATGAATGCCTTTACAGAACGCTAGGGACCGTAGATGCCGCCCCTTCCACCGGGGCCGTAAATCCCACCCCTTCCGCCAGGACCGTAGATTATTGAAGGCATCCTGGATTCCCTACGCGGAATTGGCGTGGGATATCTTTCCTGAATCTCTCGATCCCGCGCCTTGAGCGTTTCGCGTTCGAGCCCTACAAACGCCCCACCATGCTCGTAAGTCAATTCACGCATAAGGTTGGCGAACTTTAATCCAGATTGGCTTAGGGACAATGAATTCCGAATAAGATTCGGAAAACCAACGGCATTTATAATCGCCATGCGTTCTCCATCCTTGTTCTTATTGAGCCTGTCCAAGGTATTGAGGACGGGTTCAGAACGGCCCGTAAACTCGTCCCCAAAAACGTAGACGCCCATCTTCATTTCCTCGTTATCAGGTTCTGCCAGATTCCGAATGGCTTGAGCGATTCCCGGCACAGGATTACTATCGCTATTATAAGGATAAAGCCTAACTGCTCGAACCATATAGTCCCGCGTCTCCTGATTGTCCGTCATCCATTTGCTTCGCATACCCCGGCCCATAATGAAATGCCCGTCTGCATCTAAAAGCTGGATACCTTTTACCTCAGGGTATGAATCAAGTGTTTCCTCAAATTTTTGGATCACATACCCCCAGACCAGACTCGTACTAGGATCACGCATACTTCCAGAGGTATCTATAACGAAGGCAATATGATTGCTCTCCACCGGAATCCCTACCGGTGAGGGCTGCATCTTCTTCTGCTCAATTTCGGGGTCCGTCTGCATTACCGCCAGCTCATCCTCAACTTGCTCGAGATCAGTCAACAATTTGTCTTTGCTAAACTCCTTGTCGTTTATCTTCTTTTTCAGATCCGCCAGCACCGCATCCAAGTCCTGCTCCACTATCTTTTTTTCTTTTTCCTTGTCTCGTTCCAGACGGATAAGGGTGGCGATCTCCTCGGTGACTATTTCGTATTCATTAAGCTGGAGCATTCGCTGTTGAATGATCCGCTCCAAGGCGATTCTCAAATTCGTAATCTCCTTGGTCTTCTTTCCCATCGTTATGACAAACAACAGGATAATTGCCCCAAACCCACAGCAAATGACGTCTAGAAATGACAGGCTAAAAATCTGCGTGGACCGCTTCCGTTTCATGTATTAGGCCAAGTTTTAGAGGGACAGACCATGGAGCCTCCTTGCTCATCCGCTAACCGCCAGTAGTGCACGGCAGCACCAGGATCATTCTTCATAGGATACAGCAACACGCTAACTGGAGCGTTATAAACCAGGGCTTTCCTTGCTACGCGAAACATGTTGATTCGATCATGGTCATCTAGGGCCGACGAACCTTCGTAACTGTCGGCCAGCGTAGGGAGTCCATCGACGATAAGAACTACACGATCCGGCGTGATAGGCATGTCATCTACCATGTCGAATGCCTTTTCCAAATTCGCTCCTTGCTGGGGAACGACCTTATCTAGCTCTTCAAGCACCTCAAGCGTTACATCGCTATCAGTTGGGTCGAACCATTCTGACCCATATCTGGATTCGATAGGCGTCAGCTCGTTGTTGAAAAGTATAATTTTGTATCGAGAAGTCGGCTTCAGGTTCGCGATCATCCATGTCATTCCCTTTTTAACACGACTCCATTTCGGGGAATTTCGTTTTTCTTCATCCGAATCCGCCTGCCGCGCTACAGCGGCGTCATACTCATCATCCGTCATACCACCCGATGCTTCGATCAGGAACAGTACATTGTCCCCCTGGATATCGAATCCGGTTAAATACTGACGACGTATCGCGTTTGGAATCGGGATGGGAGGTTTTTCCTCCTGCATGGGCATATTCTCTTTATCATCTAGCAACTTACCCAAGTCTTCCTCCATCGAGGCCAACTGAGCGAGCAACAACGCAAACTCATCTTCGAGCTCGGTTTGCATCTTCTTTTTTTCGTCAATTTCCACGGTCGCATAACGGTTTTCATTTCGTATCGTGGTTAAGGACCTTTGAAGCGCTTTGAGCTCTTGGTCTTTCAGAGAGATATCATTCTCCATCTGGCCGATCACTTGCTCTATCTTCGCTTTGATATCAATGAGCGTATCCGATTTTTTACCTACCGTTAGGACAAACAAAAGGAGCACCGCTCCAAATCCGCAGCAAATACAGTCTAGGAACGACAAGCTAAAAACCTCAGTCTCCCGCTTCCTTCGTTTCATGCGGAATCTCCTCCCTGATTTCCAAGATCAATACAATGGATTAAGAGCAGTCGTTTTCGAGAACCCTGCATGAGCACTTCAACCGCATCTCCAGCTTTGAAGATAGCGTCATTCTCGCCATCAAAAGCCGCTCCTTCAGAAGCCTCAAGAGTCCAGCGCTCGCCTGCCAACTTCAACTTGCACAATTCGACGGGCTTTCCCGCGATGTTGCGATCCGCTACGAGATCGAATAATTCACTCTCGCCAATACCAATAGAAAATGAGTCTCCAGACAATTCGTAGGCCAGCCCGTCACATACGATATGAGTAGGGCTCAGAGAACGGCCATCCTTCGAAACCCGGATCGTCGCGATCTTCTGCCTCACATCCAGAGTCTCAGGATTTCCAAGTATTGAAATACCCACTTCGATACGCGTCTCTTCCAATTTATTGACCACATCCCAATCTTTGCCATAGTTCGCCGCTCCAAAAGCACCACTTTCCGGCTGCAGTTCTTTCACAAGCCCTATTCCTTGGGAAACGATCGTGCCCTTCAAACCCTGTATCGTTGCAGCCCTTCCCGAGAGAGCAATTTGGATTTCTTCGTCGCTATTGGCAAAGTCATTCACTGCTCTGAGAATCATTTGAGTGAGGGCTTTGACTTGAGGTGCCAACTCCATAGCTGCAAGATCTTTGGAAATCACCATTTGGCGTGACTTTTCGCGCGTTGAGACCTCCAGACTCGCTTCATTGGATCGCCCAAGGTTGAAAAGCATGTCTCGCGTTTGAGCGTGAAATGCGCGCTCGATCATTCGGTCTTCAGTGATATCAAACGAAGTCTCGACTAAGAAGCGCTTAGACATCGAGGTCGTGAAGCGTTCAAGCATCTTGC
>CALDFV010000129.1 GCA_937942145.1 uncultured Opitutaceae bacterium | reverse complement strand
AAATATTAAATGAAAAACGCGCGGAATAAACCATGGGTCTTTTATGACAGAAACTGCAAGATTTGTCGTCGCGCCGTTTGGTTAACGGGCTGCCTTCTGGGTCGAGCGAACGTAAATTTCGTTCCTTTGCAGAAGGACTGGGTTCGCAAGCTGTTTGGGTTGACGCAAGAAAACCTGTTAGAAGAGATGAAGCTGCTTACGGCGGATCGGAGCAAACTGGGCGGCACGGATGCGGTATTGCATCTTGCGGGCCGGGTCTTTTGGTTGAAGCCGATCGTAACCATTTTAAAATTACGGTGGTTCCGCGGTTGGGTGTACAAGATTTATAGTTGGGTCGCCAGAAGGAGGTACTGTTTGGAGGGCGGTTGCGCGTTGCCCGATGCAAGGAAGGAGCGGGTGCTGCGTGGCTAGGGAAAAGGTACTGTCTGCTTTGATTGCCGTTGCGTGTGCTGTAGCAATCTCAAATGCATTGGCTTCTGTATCCACAGAAACCTATGAAGCCTGATTTTTTGAAGCTTTCCTAAAAGAAAAACAGGACTGCGATGAGCAGGACGGACAAGCAGGCGGTTATTCCGATCGGGAATACTCCCTTCCGCACATTTTCTCGTAGGTCTTCGCGAAGCTTCTCGCGTTGTTCCATCGAGGTACCCGAAATCTCCCAAATGGGGGTTAGGATCAGCGTCAATAGATTTGCGGGTCCTTCCGTTGCGAAATGGCAAAGCTTTTTCGTAGCCCCTGCGATGAGGGTTTTATGGGCGATCTTGTTGATGCCGTTTAGGCAAATATCACAGGTTGAGTAGAAGAACTGACCTCCTTTTCGGTAGAACCAGTCGGTGTCCAAAACGATCGTCGGAGTGCGCTTCAGCATCGGCAGGAAAAGGAAGAACACCAGTGCCGAGAACATCAGTAGCTGCATCTGGGTGACCAGGTGACTCGTTGTGTAGGCTTGGTAATCAACTGTGTAAGGAAGAATGTCATACAAGGCTTGTGGCCTTATTCCCAAGTAGATGCAGAGAAAGGAGAGTATCCCCATGGCCCAGAGCATAGTACCGGGAGCTTCTTTGGGTCGGAGTCCGCGGTCTTGGTTGAAGAAGACGAAGTAGGGAAACTTGATGCCTGCGTGGAGGAAGACGCCGGCTGATGCGAGTTCCAAGACGATCCAGGGCCACAGGAGATGTTCGTGTTCTGCAGCTGCGATGATGATTGTCTTGCTTGTGAATCCACTAGTCAGCGGGACGGCGGAAATGGCGAGGGCCCCGATCGTGCCGAACAATAGGGTCAGCGGCATTGTTTTGTAGAGCCCACCCAATTCGGTGCAGCGGCTTTTGCCAGTGCGGTAGAGGACCGCTCCGGCAGACATCCAAAGCAGAGACTTGTATATGATGTGGCAAAACGCGTGAGCGGTGGCCCCGCTGATCGCCATGTCCGTTCCAATGCCTGCAGCGCAAACCATGAACCCGACTTGGTTGATGATCGAGTAGGCGAGGATGCGACGCATATCGTTCTCGAGAAGAGCGTAAATGATACCGAAAACGGTCATGGCGCAGCCGATCCAGATGAGGGGCTCCCATCCATGAAAGGACCTCAGTAAAACGTAAACTGCGGTTTTGGTTGTATAGGCGCTCAGGATCACTCCACCTGTGACGCTGGCTTCCGGATAGGCGTCCGACAGCCAGGCGGAAACGCCTGGGGCGGCTGCGTTGACAAGGAATCCTCCCAGTATCAACCAGGTGCCGAGGTTGGCGTTGGCATAGTCAAACGAATCGAAAGCGATGCTGCCGCCATTGGAAACCGTCATGACGATGCCGGCAAGGAGTAGTAGGCCGCCAAAGATGTGGACCATGACATAGCGGAATGCAGCGCCCTTTGCCTTAGCGGTATCTCGAGCAAGAATGACGAACGTCGAGCTGACCGCCATCAGCTCCCAGTTAATGTAAAGCGTGATAAGGTCCCCGGCAAAAATAACCCCAAGAGCAGATCCGATGTAGATTAATGCAGCGGTGTGCTGGATCGCCTTTTTAACATAAAAAGCGAAAAGGAGGGCGGCAGCGGCGTTCAGTGTAAATATATAGCCGAAGGCCTTGCTCAACTTGTCGACCCGCAGCAATTCACTGTCCCCGAATCCGGGAAGAAAGGAGACTTGGAGCCCATTTCCGCTCGGCAGGTAGGCGATATGAATGAAAGTCAGAATGGGTAGCGCGACCAGGAAGACGTTTCGTAGCGTCCCTTTCAAAAGGACCGTAACGATCGCTCCGGCAAAGAGCAAAAATGATGGGGGGATGTTAGCTAGCGTTTCCATCGATGTCGTTAGAAGGTGTGTCCTCGTCGGGCTCTCCGTAGTAGTCTTCGCTGCGCTTCAGGTAGACGCCGAGGCCCTTGGCAATCAGGATCATGGCGGCGCAACCGACAAATCCTAGGATTGAGTAAAAGTTAAACCAGCCATCGATTTCGAAGTGCGGATGCCGGTGTATGAAAAGTTCTGCTACGACCGTTATTCCGCAGGTGATCCAGAGGACCCACCAAAGAAGTTTGCGGGAAGCCGGTTTATCGAACCAATCGAACTCTTTTTTTGGATCTGCCATCAGTCTTAGCCGTTCGCGCCCACCATTAACCCGGCGAGCTGAAGAAGGAATTGTGGTTTAATGAAAAGAATAATCGCCAGCACTGCTGTGATGCTAAGCGGCGTGATGCACTGCCAGTTCGCCTCCTCTGTGGTTTTCCAAGAGAAAGGCTGTTTGGCCAGTTGAGGGTCTTTGGGGAAGAAGGCTCGATACCCAATGGGCAACAGATAGGCCGCATTTAAAATAGTACTTATGAGAAAGATGACCAGCAATGCGGATTGACCGGCATCCATTGCCCCAGTGACCAGATAGAACTTGCTGATGAGGCCACCCGTTGGGGGAAGGCCAATCACGCTCAGAGCGCCGATGGAGAAGGCGGCGAACGTTATCGGCATCTTGCGGCCCAGTCCGTCCATTTGGCTGATGTATTTCTTTCCCGTGGCGACAAAGATCGCTCCGGCGCACATGAAAAGGGTGATTTTCCCAACTGCGTGCATCGCAATGTGGGTCATTGACCCTGTCACCGCTCTGTCACTCAGCAGCGCGGCTCCGAGAATGATGTAGGAAAGCTGGCCAACGGTTGAGAAGGCGAGGCGGCGCTTGAGATTATCCTGGGTTAAGGCGATCAGAGACGATGCAACAATGGTGAAGGCCGCGATCCAGGCGACGACCGTAGCAATGTCCAAATCTTGGAGATAGTCAGTCCCGAATACTCCTGTAAAGACGCGAAGGATACAAAATACTCCAACCTTAACGACCGCGACGGCATGAAGGAGGGCGCTTACCGGAGTGGGCGCGACCATCGCTCCCGGGAGCCAGGAATGGAAAGGCATGAGGCCTGACTTTGCGAAGCCGAATGTGAAGAGAAGGAGGAGAATGAGCGCTTCGGAGGCCGTTATGTGGCCAGAAAGGAAGCCACTGCTGGAAAACTCCATGCTGCTCCCGGTCTTGACGTAAACAAAGATAAGAGCGGGAAGCACGAACCCGATTGATGTGCTTAGCAAGTAGGTTAAGTAGGTTCTGCCACCGGTTCTCGCCTCCTTGTCCTGATGGTGGGTCACTAGCGGATACGTAGCCAGTGACAGCATTTCATAGAACAGGTAGAGAGTGAAAAGATTCGCGGCGAAAGCGACTCCGATCGTAGCTGACAGAGAGATCGCGAAGAAGGTGAAGAAGCGGGTCTGGGAATGCTCTTTCAGCCCACGCATGTATCCGATCGAATAGAGCGAAGTAACGATCCACAGCGAGGAAGCCACTAATCCAAAAAGCATTCCAAGGCCGTCAACACGAAAGGCGATGGCCAGGTTGGGAACGATTTCCCAAACGGTGAATTCAATGGTCGAGCCGGCCAAAATGGTCGGGAGCATAGACACAACCAGCCCGAATTTGATAAACGCCGCTAGGAAAGTTGCTCCTTCGCGCAAATTTGGCTTTTTGCCGAGGAGTACAATGGGGAGCACCGCCAAGAGGGAAACCAGACTGGCCAATACGGGTGTGAAGCTAGTGATGGAAGAAGGCATGCTAAAGAATGATGGCTCCAATGTTAAATTGGGAGACGAAGTCGGTTATGATCGCGACTACTTCCTGATTGTAGAGTCCGATACCGAGCAAGAGAGCTGCGGTGATGAGAAGAGGGAAGAGCATTGAGAATGAGGCCTCCGTCGGTCCGCCGTTGTGCTCTTCTTCATGGTGGTGGCCGTGTCCCTCGGCGGGTTTGGCTCCAAAATAGGCGATCTCGATAATGCGGAAGAAGAGAACGGCATTGATTAGCGAAGAAATGAGAAGGGCAGCTACATATTCATAATGACCAGAGCTGATCCCGCCCTGAATCAAGTACCATTTACTGAAAAATCCGGCTGTCGGGGGAATGCCGATTAGGGAAAACGCGCCGACGAGAAATCCGACCATTGTGAGGGGCATTTTAGTGAAAAGCCCCTCCATCGCGGAGAGGTCGCGCCTTCCTGTCTTGGTGAAAATGATACCGGCAAAAAGAAATACGCAAAGCGTCATAAACGCGTCAGCGATGATGTGGTAGATTGATCCGACCATACCCATTTCGTCGGCCAGCCAAACTCCGCCAACCATGTAGCCGACTTCGGCAATGATAAGGAAGGCCAGCATTTTTTGCAGACTGGTTTGGGCAAGGGCTGAGATAGATGCGGCCAAAATCGCGATCACCGACATCCAGACGACAATGTTGCTCCAATCCAGTTGATCGAAAGCGAATTCGGGACTGAATACCGTCAGTATCATTCGAATCATGACATAAATCATGACCTTCGTGACGAGAGGTCCCAGAAGGGCGCTGGTTGTTGAGGGGCCAAATGTGTAGGAATTTGGCAGCCAGGCATGCAGTGGGAAGAATGCCATTTTGATCCAGACCCCCACCATGATCAGTATGAAGGCGACGAGGATCGTGGGTGAGCCATGCAAATTGTTAGCGACAATTTGCTCCTGAATGTCGTACATGTTCAGGGAACCAGTTTTTATATAAAGGTATCCCACTCCTAGTAAGTAGAAGGAGGCCCCGATTGTCCCCATTATCAGGTATTTGTAAGCCGCTAGCGTGGCCCGCTTGGAGCCCATGCCAATTAGCGCATAACTCGTTAGCGCGGATATTTCGATCAGGACGTAAAGGTTGAAGGCGTCACCGGTGAGGACGATGCCGAGCAGTCCGGTTACGGAGAGCAAATACAGCGTGTAGTATTGGGATACTTTGTCCGAGGTCTCAGCAGGAACAGCCCTTTTTGAGTAGATGGCTGTTAGCAAAGCGACCGTTGATACAGCCAGGGCCACCAGGGCGTTGAGCCCGTCGACGCGTAGATTAATGCCAAACGGAGGTTCCCATCCGCCGAAAAAGTACTGGATGGTTCCCTCATCGATAACACGCATCAAAGTGATCACACTGGCAGCGACGGAAATCGCTAGACCCGTAATGACGAGTGGAAAGCAAAGCCATTCACGCTTGATGCCCAGAAGTGCCAGAAGAATAGCTAGCAGGAAAGGGGCGAGAAGAATTATAGCGGGAGACTGATCAATCATTTTGCAGACTTGATTGACTCGAGAATTTCATTCTCTTCGATTGAACCGAAATCTCGGTAGATTTTTTGGGTTAAAGCGAGGCCGACACCGAGGGTTGCTACACCAACCACGATGGCCGTTAGCATAAGCACATGGGGAAGGGGATTGGCAAAGTCGTCTGGCTCGATGTGGAGATTTGCTACAATCTCCTCGTGGCTAGGATGATGGTCTTCGCCGTGCCCAGTATCCGCTCCATGGTGACTATCTCCGTGAGAAGGGTGAACTTGGTCGTGGTAGAGAATCGGAATAGTGTCTCCTTCCTTTACCCCGATCGAAACGTAAAAAAGAATGATGGCGGTCTGGAAAATGGACATGCCGATCAGCTTCTTAACCAGATTGTTCTTCGAAATCATGGCGTAGAGCCCGATCATCATGATGATTACGTAAATCCAGTAATTAAATTTGGCGCTTAACGCTTCGAGCAGTTCCATCGGTCTAGAGGGTCTCCTTCATATCGCCGTTGGAGGCTAAGTTGGAATAAATCGAGAACATGATTGCGGTGCAAGTGAAGGCTACCCCAATCTCAACTCCCAACATGCTGTGCGACCTAGCCTCTATGGGAGTCGCTGGCATGATTTTATGGAGTATTTCGTAGTCTAGGAAGTTGCTCCCCAGCAGCATACAGGCGAATCCGAATCCGGAATAGATCAGGATGCCGACACCAGCGAGATTGAGTACCCGTTTTTCGGGGACCCATCTTTGAGCGGCCTGCAAGTCTCGTGAAAGAGCGAGAAGGATGAAGCTTGCTCCAAAAATGACTCCGCCCTGGAAACCGCCTCCGGGACTGTGATGCCCGTGGGCGACCACGTATAAGGCAAATAGTTGAATAATCGGAATCATGAGACGACAGGTCGTGTCTATGATCAGATCAGGATCTTTCTTGTAAGTTCGGGTTTCCTTTCCCTTGTCCTTAAGGTGGTCCAGGGGTTTGCGGCGAAGAATGCTCATGATCGCAATGCCTGCCACGAAAATAACGACCGTCTCAAACATCGTGTCGTATCCACGATAGTCTGCAAGTACGGCGGTCACCATATTGGGAACACTGGTTTCGGGGAAGGTTTCCGTTATGTAGTGCTGAGAAAGGCGGTAGTCATTGGCGGGCGACTCCGTATCTCCCCAGTCGGGAAAATCACTTACAGCGGACAAGAGAAGCCAGCCCGTAACAATGACGGCAATGAGAGCGAACGATTTCAATCTGAAGACCTCCGTGTTGTGCGCAGAACGGTAGCGATTAAAAAGACGGCACTAACGCCGGCGCCGACTGCGGATTCGGTGAAGGCAACATCAACAGCCGCCATCCCGGCCCAAAGCAGACACATAAGGAAACTGTAGACGCCAAAGATCATGGCGGCGCTAAGCAGATCTTTTGTCTGCAGCGAAATAATCGCGGTGATAACGAGAAAAATCAGGGTAATTAGATCGAATGCCCAAATCATTTGCCAGAGTCCTCCTTCTCTCCGTTGGGTGTCCATAGTTTCTGCCCTTCCTCGAATCCCGCTTTGATCAAGGCATGGGTGCTGG
The DNA here is from genome assembly GCA_937942145.1 of uncultured Opitutaceae bacterium. GTDB lineage: Bacteria > Verrucomicrobiota > Verrucomicrobiia > Opitutales > Opitutaceae > Pelagisphaera. The sequence continues at coordinate 12,267 of CALDFV010000129.1, read as the reverse complement.
TGGGGCTGGCCCACATTATGAAAATCGTAATGAATAGAATTTTGCCTGCGACTAGGATGTTGGCCAAGCTGAAGTCCGCCAGCTGGTAGGCGGCGAGACCCATGAGAATAAGGAAAACGGACATCGTGTCCCCTTTTCCTGCGGCATGCATGCGCGTGTAGAAATCAGGAAACCGAATGATCCCGACGGCTCCTCCTACGAAAAAGAGAATTCCAATACAGACAAGGACGACACAAATGGTGGCTGGAATCATGATTCTTGTTCTTTCGCTTCGGAGTTCGAGAAGTTCTTATCCGGATTGACGCGATCAAAATAGCGAGCGGCCGCGAGGGATCCGATAAAGTTTAGGAGGGCGTAGGTGAGAGCGAAATCCACGAACATCTCTACCCGTCCGTAGATCATGCCAATCAGGACCAGCAGAACGGTTGTTTTGGTGCCGATTACATTTACCGCGACGATTCGGTCAATTGCGGTTGGACCCACAATGATGCGCCAGACGATCGGGAACATAAGGGCGAAAATGGCAATTCCAGCAAAGATGAAAAACTTCTCCATTAGTTAGTGGTCTCCCTTTCAAAAATGGCGGCGATTTTTCTCTCCATGTCGTCTCCCTCGACGCCTTCAGTCGTTAGGCTGCTGATGGAGTGGATCAGAAGTTCGTCGTCTTTGATGTCGATCGTTATGGTTCCGGGAGTTAGGGTGATCGAATTTGCGAGCATCCACTTACCGAAATCGGTCTTCAGATTCGTCTTAATCCGAACCAGCTTAGGTTCTACTTCCGGCAGCTCATTGGGACTGAGGGCCAGCCTCAAGATGTGGATGTTGGAAAGCCAAATCTGGTAAAGCATCCAAACCAGGTACCAAGGAATCCGGATGATTTGCTGCAACCGATTGCCAACTCCTTGGGAACGGTTCTCAAAAAAGAAGTTGGAGGAGATCGCAGTGATGAATGCGGTGGAAAGGATGCCGAGGGTGAGATGGAACCCATCGAACTGTCCCGAGAATATAATCCAGATCCCGAATAGGAGGAGGAAAATGCAGAGACGATACATGTACGGGAGAAAAGTGAGGAGGTGAAATTGGCCTGTCGCCGATCTTCGACGCGCTAAGGAAGTGGAAAGCCGTTAGAAAAGGGTTTCGGATTTTTTTCACAAGTCTTTTTGGAAAAAACAGGACTCCTTCAAGCGGAATCGGCTTTTGGGAATGGGCCTGATCGATGATCACGAGCCTTGGCGGAGCTGAGTAAGGGTTGATCTGAGGCCCGAAATGTTCTCCACTCGCGATCCAGTGGATCTTGAAAGCAGACTGATCGTGATAGCGTGCGCAAATGCGTTAGCTTTTGGCCTGTTTTCCTGGGACAAATGGATGTCTAAGTGGAAAAAACGGAGGGTCCCTGAATCAACCCTATTGGCCGTGACGCTTTTCGGGGGAGAGGTGGGTGCGATCTGCGCCATGCTCCTGGTGCGGCATAAGACTCGTAAAAGCTCTTTCTTATGGAAATTCTGGCCTAGCTTTGTTGTCGGAGTCGTTCTCACTGTCGTTTTCATTAGAGCCCGATTCTGACTGCTTTCCGGGAACCTTGGGTTTAAGAGCTGTCAAAAGTATGGTTTGGAGTTCGTTATCGCACCCTTTTATTGACGGGGAATACTAAGAATTTATAGGAAAGTACTATGAGAAATGGGATCTTACTGGCTCGTGTGGGGGCTTTCGCTCTTGTCTTGGCGCTAGCGGGGACGAGCGTCTTCGCTAAAAAAGATGCTTACCGTTTTAAGTTTGGGCTGATTTCCCCCAATTCACAGGGATCTGCGGAGGTGTATCTGGAAACCAAGGAAATCGAAAAGCACGCGGATCCTGCCTATGCTCACGGATTTTCGATCAAGCGAAAGGATGGCGCCCAGTTTTTTCTCTATTACGTAGTCCGTTTTCCAGAGCCAATGAAGAATTTGCCAGAGGGGATCGAGCAGTATTACACGGTACTTGAGGGCGGAAAGGCTCTGCAATCGAAAGAGGAACTCGTATGGGAGCTCAATCGCAGCTTTGTTTTCGACAAGTCAGACCCGGTAGGGCTGTACGAGATGGAAATCTATACCGACGGCGAATTGTATCGTAAAGTAGAGTACAATGTGACGCCTGTACCCGAATTTGACTTTTAAGTCCTCCAGCGGGTGGCTTGCTCTTTCCTGTTGCTCTAGGCGGTCGTCACCGTTTATTGGGGTGTATAAATCATGTTCGACTCAAGAAATGCCGCCATATTGGATTTGTGCCGCTCCTACGAGCTGGTTGACGAGTCGATATTGGAGAACCTGAGTGCCTCTTCGGAGGAACTGGAGCGTTCCGTTGCGAGTCTGCTGGTGGATCAAGGGCATGTGAGCAAGAAGGACCTTCTCGATAGGGTAGCCCGTTTCCTAAGCTTGGAGTATCGAGTGGAAATCCCGCCAGATATTCCCAACGAAGTCGTTTCTCAGCTCAGTATAGATTTGGCCAGAATGTATGGCGTCGTGCCTATTGAATCTTTGGATACGGTTACAATTATAGCCGCTTCCGATCCGTTCAATGCCCACCTAGTGGATGACTTGTCCTTTGCTGTGGGCAAAGACGTTCAAATCGTGGTTGCGGATCCCAAGATGATTGGGGAGTTGCTCGATGTGTATTACCGACTTGGTGACGTAGATTACAAGGGGATACTGGAGGAAATAGATTTAGTAAACGTAGAAGATGAGGAGGTGTCTCTAGAGAATCTCCTCAATATGGCTGGGGAAACCCCCATCATCCGGTTTGTCAATCTTGTCCTTTCACAGGCGATACGCGACAAGGCCTCGGATGTTCATTTCGAGCCCTTTGAAAATGAATTCAAAATTCGTTACAGGATCGACGGCGCTTTGTACGAAATGTCTCCGCCACCGCGAGAATTGGCGATTCCCATAATTTCGCGAATCAAGGTTATTGGAAATCTTAACATTGCGGAGCGCCGTGTGCCACAAGATGGAAAGGTGCGTTTAACCGTCGCCGGTCGGTCGGTGGATCTTCGGATCTCTACCTTGCCGACACAGTTTGGGGAAAGCGTCGTTTTGCGGGTTCTGGACCAATCGGCAACCACGCTGGAGTTGGATAGCCTCGGCATGCCTCCTGACATTGTGGAAGTGGTAGCGAAGACGATTGCTCTTCCCAATGGCATTTTTATTGTAACGGGGCCGACGGGTTCCGGCAAGACGACTACTTTGTACAGCTGTCTCAAGCGCCTAAACAAAGTCGGTAATAAGCTTATGACCGCCGAGGATCCGATTGAGTACGAGATCGATGGCATCATGCAGACCGCCATCAACTCGGCCATCGATCTTACGTTTGCGAATGCCCTCAAGGCCTTTTTGAGACAGGATCCGGACATCATCATGGTCGGCGAGATTCGAGATCTCGAGACCGCTCAGATTGCGATTCAGGCATCATTAACCGGACACCTCGTGCTGTCGACTCTGCATACGAACGATGCGGCTGGAGCGGTCACCCGTTTGATGGACATGGGAATTGAGGAATTTCTCATTGCTTCTTCGATTGAGGCGGTTCTCGCTCAGCGGCTGTTGCGGCGGATTTGTATAGATTGCCGTCGCGAGCACATGCCGAGCGTGGCTCTGATTGAGCAGCTTGAACTTGATCCTGAGATGCTTGCCAATCGGCAGATCTATGCGGGGCGCGGATGTGACAATTGTGCAAAGACGGGCTACCGAGGTCGGTTGGGGATTTTCGAGATTTTGGAAATTACGGAGTCGATTCGCGAGTTGATCGCGGCAGGCGAACCCTCTGGGGTGATCCGGGAGCGCGCGATACAGCAAGGGATGCGTACCTTGCGGGAAGATGGGCTTCGAAGCATTTTCACGGGTGCCACCTCCGTGGAAGAGGTGATACGGTATACTTGATCGCATAGATGAAGTTTGAATTTATAGCATTGGATAGTGGAGGGGAAGAGCGCCGCGGCATGGTTGAGGCACCCAGCCGGGAGTTGGCGTCTACTCAAATAAAGAGCTATGGATTGATTCCGGCGAAGGTGACGCCCGTAAAGGCGAAATCCCGGAAGGCAAGCGCGTCGGGAGGTGGCGGATTGTCCGTGCGGGGCGACCGTCGGGAAATCGTCAAGAAACCATCGTATTTTGGAGCGGCTATCGGGGGTAAGGGACTCGCCATCTTTACTCGACAGCTTTCGACGCTGTTGCAGAACGGGCTCTCGTTAATCAAGAGCCTTGAGGTGCTGGTCGCTCAGGAACGGAATCCTGCCTTCAAATGGGTGCTGAGCCAGCAACTGGAGAATATCCGCTCCGGAAACACGTTCTCGGAGGGGCTTGCCCAATACAAAAAGGAGTTTGACGCGCTCTATTTGAACATGGTCAAGGCAGGAGAAGCGAGCGGGACTCTAGATATGGCTTTGGGCCGCCTGGCTCACTATCTGACTAAAGCGCGTCAAATTCGCTCCAAGGTGACTCAGGCATCGATCTATCCAATCGTTGTATTCAGCTTTTCATTGCTGATTGTTTTGGGTTTGATGACGTTCGTTGTCCCGAAATTCGCTGCCATATTCGACAAGCAGCTCAATGGTGAACAGCTTCCGGTTCTGACGCGGATTGTGATGAACATGAGCCAGTTCATCACCTCGAATATTGTGGGAATACTAGTCGGTCTGGTCGTCGCCTTTCTGCTTTTTACCGGATTTCGTTCGACCCGCGCGGGGGCGGTCTTTTTTGCCTTCGTCAAATTGAACCTTCCGCTAGTCAAGGATACCTTCTCGAAAATCTATGTTTCCCGCTTCTGTCGCACTTTGGGCACACTGCTGGAAAGTGGCGTTCCGATTCTGGAAGCGCTGAACTACTCTCGGGCGGCCGTGGGAAATCGGTTTATCATGAACGCGGTGGACAAGGTGAGAAATCGGGTTCGCGATGGTGAACCTCTCTCGAAACCCATCGAGGCCACAGGATTGTTCCCGCCGATGGTTTCGAGTATGATCGAAGTAGGAGAGGAAACCGGAGAACTGCCGAACATGCTCAACCAGATTGCTGAAATTTACGACGAGGAGGTGGATGCCTCCATTTCGGGTGTCACCTCAGTCATCGAGCCCATTCTTATTTTGATGTTGGCGATCAGTGTCCTGGTAATCGCGATTTCCCTCTTTCTGCCATTCATTAAGTTGATGCAGAACATCGCCCAGTAGGGCGCTAGGCTGTCGATTTTGGATCCAGATAACAGGATTCGCCCTCGAGCTCGACTTCGATGGAAACATGCTCGAAGTCCTGTTTTCGGAGCAAGTCATGCACTCGTTTTTTTGCGGCGACAATCTCATCCCGACGACTGTCTCTGGCCATGATGAGATGCATTGAAAGAACATGGGTTTCACCGTCGAGTGTCCAAGTGTGGGTATGATGGGAGTCGACGACCCCTGGAACGTTAGAGAGGCTTGTTTCAAAAGCCGTTTGGTCAAACGAGGCGGGTGCATGCTGGAGTAGCACGGAGAGCACTTTCCTTAAATTACCAATTACATTCCATAAAATGAATACGGAAATGAGAAGTGAAAGCAGGGGATCGATGATAGGCACATTCCATATCATCATGGCTGCACTGCCAATGAGAACCGCACCCCATCCTAGAGTATCCTCGATTAAATGCCAGCTGGCCACTTTTTCGTTGAGTGAATGTCCCCCTCTCAAATTCCAGGCAGCCGTGCCGTTAAACAGGATTCCCAATACAGCGAGACCCAGCATGCCAAATGCTTTGACCTCTTGCGGCGCACGCAGCCGCTCAATCGCGGTCCAGCAAATAAAGGATAGCCCCACTACCAATATGAGTCCTGTAACCAGTGCCCCGAGGGTGGAAAATCGACCATAGCCATACGTGTATTTGAAGTCTGGACCTTTTGCCGAGAGTCGCTGTAAATACCACGCTAGCCCCAGCGCCAGACAGTCTCCCGAGTCGTGTAAGGCGTCCGTAATGATCGCAATACTGTTCGTCCATAGGCCACCAAAAATTTCCAAAGTGGTGAACCCCGCATTGAGAAAGAAAGCAATCTTTAATCCGGAAATCGAGTCTTTGTGATGGTGATGACTATGGCTCACAAAATCGTTTTATGCTATTCCCCGACAGCCATGCGGATCCTTGTTAAGGATTTCGCACCGACATTGGTTCAAACTTGTCTCCAGGTTTCACGCCGTTGCGTTCGAACCAGCCTTGGTTGGTTTCTAGGGCGTATACGAGGTCAAAGCGTATTGATTTTCTGGAGTTTTCGTCGTGGGGGTAGAGCGGGTAAACTTCCCGCAAGACGCCGTCAGCCGTAAAGAAGCCAATGTCGAGGGGGAGGTGGGTGTTGCGCATCCAAAACGACATTTGCTTGGGTCGGTCGAAAATGAAAAGCATACCTTGGTCCTCGGGCATCGACTTTCTAAACATGAGCCCTTTGGCCTGAGTTGCTTGATCGACGGCCAGTTCGACCGACACCCGGGCGTGCCCGAAATCGACGACGGGAAGCGCATTTTCCTGAACCTCACTCTTGCGTGAATCGCTATCGCAAGCGGGGGTGATCGCCAAAGCGCAGAGGAGAAGGAGCGACAACGTGTGGGATCGGACTGGAATCATAGGAGTCCTCGTTGTCGCAATTCGATCTGGCCTTGGCAATCACCAACTTGGTTTGCTTGGCAGACGGTTTGCGTCTGTCTTTGAAGCTAGGCTCGAAAGCCTAGTTTGTGTTTGTTAGTAGTAGTCAGGTGTGAGGAAAATGGAATATTCTGGTTCAAAGAGCGGATCCTGTACGGGCTTCGAAGTGAGCCACCGCTTCAGCGGGGACTTTGCTCTTCCAGGAAGTTTTGCCGTTGGTTAGCTCGCTCGCCCTCAGTTCAAATTCCGGAAACACGTTCTCGCCAAAAACGTTAATCACTTTCAACGAAACGACGGGATCGTCTTCTGCCATATCAAAGGTCAGGGTGCCGAAGTTCATGGAGTCGGCATAGGGCTCTTCGATCGCGATTACCGCTGTGTTGTCCTCGGTGTAGTCAGGAGTCGGATTCTGAGCCAACGGACTGCTCACGAGCTCATAGAAGTCGTAGCCGCCTTCACGTGACATTGGGATCGCCTTGATTTCGGCTTCGTCATCATCCCCAGAGAGGAGTACGATACCATCAATCTCGTTTTCGCGAATATAGCTAAAGAGACCCTTGCGCTCTTCCGGATAGGCGGTCCAGGTATTGTGGTTTTCGGCTGCGAGATTGCTCCAGCTGCTGCCGCTGAGAAGCACTTTGAATGTCGCTTCGCTCTGGCTGAGCTGCTGTTGCAGCCATTTCATCTGAACCTCTCCAAGAATAGTCGAGTGGTCAGCTTCGTCACGATAGGAATACGTATCGAGGAAAATGAAGTCCACGCCGCCATATTGATAGTTGAAGTACGATCCAGGAGCTTCCTCGGTTCCGAAGGAAGGATTGGGCCAATAGCGTTGAAAAATCTCGAGGGAGTTCGCAAGCTCGTCCTGTGGTAAAGTGACGGGCGCGTCCCAGGTAGAGAGCTGCGTAATCGAACGCAACAGGGGTTGCAGAAAGGGAACGCTCCGTTGCCGGCGGTATTCTTCCGCTTGGAACTCCGGAGAGAGTTCTGAAAAGGCTTCGTTGCCGCCTAGCCAGAAAAAAGCATGGGGACGGGCGTTTTGCACCTGCAGCCAGATTGCCTGCAGTCCATCCTTATCAGACCGGGCGCCAGATCCGAATCCGATCGAGAATTTAGTACGCATCTCCTTGGAGGGAGCGGTTAGCAGCGGGTAGCCATCGTAGTCGACGGGCTCCCCGTCCACGAGAACCTGGTAGTAGTAGAAAGAGTTCGGTCTCAGACCATCGATTTTAGCGGTCACGCAATAGTCGTTTTCCTTCGTCGCGATTATTGGAGATGTGAGCTGGGCGTTGAAGAAACTGGGTTGATCACTGTAGCGAATGTTCAAAACGCTAGGACCGGCGACTCGGGCCCAGATCGTGACGCTCTCGGATTCGATGCTCCCCACCATGGGACCCTGCATCAGACGTCCTTGAGACATGAGCAGGGGGGCAGCAATAAGAATTACAAGGGCGGAGATTAAGGGTCTAAGGTTGTGCGGCATCGGATTCTTTTTATTTCCAGCGGATTGCGAAACCCGCGTTAATTTAAAAAGATTGTTAATTACAATGACGGGAAAGGGAAGCCTGATTCTCTTCGAACCGCTTCCAAAGCACCGTAGGGATTTGCCTTAGGGAGGTGTGCCGAGTGGCGTAGCAGGAACGGTTTTGTAGGGGACCGTGAGCTTCAGTCTTGGGTCGGATTCATCCGCTTTTTGGCGTTGGGTGTAGCGATTAGCCTGATAGCCGAGCCACGTCCTTAATTTCCCGTGGGAAAAGTCGGAATTCAGTTGATTGATTCTGGCTAGCCCGCAGTTAAATTCTGGTGATGAATTCAATTTTTGACGGGGAACAGGTATCTGCTGTAGCGGAACAGCTACCAAATGGCGGCCGTTTTCGTAAAGCGATTGAACGAATAGACCGCCTGAATAGCGCCGACCCGAATCGTGTAACACGGGATGGGAGAGAAATGGGCTATGAATTCTATTTCAGTTGTCTGCTTTTTGCCAAAGTGGTCTCCTTCTGTGAAGAAGCTTCGGAGGCCCTTTTGATCGCCGCTCGAAGCCAGCATATTTGCCGATGGGAGATTCCCCGGGCGAATTATCTGGAAGGACGTGCAGGCTATCTCAAGTGGCGAGCGGACTTGAAGCGCTTTCATGCGGATAAGACCGCGTCGATTTTGACAGAGCTTGATTACTCCACTGAGTTTATCGAGACCGTACGGACGATCAACCTGAAGAAGGATCTGAAACGCAATCCTGACTCGCAAGCGATGGAAGACGCCTTGTGCCTCGTCTTTCTGGAAAGCCAGTTTTCCGAGTTCCGGCTGAAAACGACCGAGGAGAAAATGGTCACTATCCTTCAGAAAACTTGGGCAAAGATGAGCGAACCGGGAAAGAACACAGCCCTTGCTCTAAAGTTGGGAGAGGAAGAGGCTAGACTCGTTGGATTGGCTTTGAATGGCTGAATCAGCCAGTCTCTCCGAGCACCTGCTGAACGTTTGAGCACACCCGACTCAATCCGGAGAGCGCTGGTGAAACCGTAAATCAGTGCTCGGAATCCGAAATGGCTTTTCGTCTCGGTGGGGGATCGAGTTGTGGTGCCGCGGCTTGTTCTGCTTCTCTTTTTGCATCGATCAAGATCGAGATTCCACCATAAAGGACAAACAGGCTGATTCCTGCGCCGACGATCAAGTCGGGCCACCGGCTCTGCGAAAGAAAGACAACGATAGCCGCTAGTATTACGCCCGAATTGGCAACGACGTCGCTTCGGGTAAAAATCCAACTTGCCTGAATATGCACTTCCCGATTCTTCTGGCGCGACAGAAGAACCAAGCAATACGCGTTGGCAGCTAGTGCCACAACGGAGACGCCGAACATCAGAACCGAACTTGGCTCGCTCCCGAATACGGCGCGGCGACAGACATCGACCAAGATGCTCGCGGCAAGGGCAATCTGGAACCATCCGCTCGCTCTCGCTGCTCCGATCTTCACCGAATTGGCTGCTCCGACGGCGAAAAGCGATACGCCATAAACGAGGCAGTCGGCCAACATATCGATCGAATCAGCGATGACTCCCGATGAATCTGCAATCAATCCGACGATAAGCTCGAAACCGAACATCACGCCGTTAATGATGAGAAGTCGCTTGAGGACAAACTTCTGGACAGCAGTGTCTGGTTCGAGGTGACAATCGCAGCTCATTTTGTTTTTGCAGAATCACCAACGAAACACGAGAGTTGGAGAAGACGCAAGTCTTCGTAGGGCCGAGTTGTATGGATGCGCTATGTTGTCGGACGCGAAACGGGAGACGGCATAGCGGATTGCTATCCGATGATTTATACGCACACCGTGCCCAGCAATACCTTAAAGGAGCCCCAAAGCCCGCTGGATTTCTAGATACTGAAGGGTAGGTTTTTAAGGAATCAATATGTATCAAATATTTAATTACGTGCGACCCATTTCGCGGCGTTGATGAGAATCTTGCGATAGTCTGGATGGTCGTGGGCGCGTTCGTCGTGTCCAAGGGTGTATCCTACGATACGAGCTTTCGGATGCTGGGTAATCCAGACGGCGGGGTGACGGGCACCGGACTTGGCGCTGACGCTGGTTTCGGCGAGGACGCGGATCTTACTGGCTCCTTCCGGTGGGCCGTCTCGGTTCATCATGTAGAGTTCGTCAACTAATTCGAATTCAGGGGAGACACCTCTCATGATCGGGTGACGCTTGTTGACAACGCGTACGCCCATAGGGCCGAGTTTGTCGTGGCCACGGGTACCGCCGCCGACTACTTTCAGATTTAACTCGGGCCACTCCTTGTATCCATACCAAGTGCCGGGGTGGTGCATGATAACGCCTTTGCCTGCCGCGATGCGATCCATAACGGCTTTGCGGTATTCCGGTGTGTCGAAACCGGCACGATTGACGCTGATGATGGCGACGTCTGCGTTGGCCAGCTCCTTGGTGGCCTGGGCGACATCTTCGGTGTAGTGAACGGTCAATCCAGCATCCTCCAAGGTTTTAGAATCCGACTTTCCGAAGAACTCGTGGAATTTATGGGACGAGCCGCCGCTGATAATTAGGACCGAGGTTTTACCTTTTTCCCAATTGACTGGAGTGGCGGGAATCGGGTCCGGCCATTTGCGGCGATTTAATATGGGGGCAGGCGTTTTCGGGGCCGTCGCGGCATTCGCTTGTTCCCCTGTAGACGGTCCTGCTTGGGCAATGATGAACGCGAGCAGGTCGCGAAGGCCCGCGGCTCCCAAGGCCTCGAATCCTTCCGGCATTAGACTGCGCTGAGTGTTCTCGCGTTTGGCGATACTCGACTTGGCGATTTCCTTGACCCCTGTCTGGGTGGCGAGGGTAAGAGTGGAGTCGTTCTCCGTCGAGATGACACCTACAAATGTTTCCCCATTTTTTGTCGTGATGTTGTGGGCAGCGTAGTTCGGCTCGAGTACTCGATTGGGATCGATGATTTGGCCGAGCAGCTCAGCCGCTCCGTGCGAGCCCATACCGTCAAGAGAAGGACCAACCGAGGCTCCTTCACCACCTAGTTTATGGCAAACGACACAGGCCCCAAAAAGAATCTTCCCTTTGGCGGGGTCACCACCTTTTTCAACTTCGGGAAGGAGCTTGGCGATGAGCTCGTCCTTTTCGGCACTCACAGGCGCGATACGGGCAAAAAGCCGGTCTGCGGCGCGGGAGGTGTTGCGATCGGGGTGAGTACGGAGTCGGGCGATGTTCCCTGGGCCAAGTTCCGCAGGAGTTATCTTACCATTGTCGATGACCTTTAATAGCTCCTGCGCCCATTGGGGACGCTTGACGATTTGGTCGAACGCGCTCATTTTCAGAATGCCTTCAAGAGTGGAAAATTGAGTGATGAGTGCGTTCCCAAGGTCGTCACCATCAACGGAGCCGATGGCAGCAATGATGCCGGATTTTAAGGATTCGCTTCCATTGCCTGAAAGCAGTGCCGTCAATGCGGGGAGGATTTTAGCATCATTTTTGTGGATACTAACTAAACTGCGGGCGATGCTGACACGTTCCTCATTGGAGACGTTCGAACGCGAAAGACTGGCGATCATGGAAGACTTGATGGCATTGGTTTGGGATGCCAGCTGTCCCTCGGTGTCCCAAAGAAGGGCCAATGGGAAAACAAGTACCTTCGTATTGTCATTGCTGAGCAAGGACGCTAGAGCTGCCTTCAATGCATTGGTCATTCGAGGTGGCTGGGAAACATTGTCAGCCAGGGCTCTCAATACAGCCCCTTTAATCGGGCTCGCTTGGTCGTTGGCCTGTCCACAGGCTTTGAGAAGGCGCGCGGCGTTGGCTGCGGCGTCGCCTTGAGCCAGGGCGGATGGGGAAAGGGCGGTCGCGAAAGCGATCAGAGAGTCATTTGGGTCGGTTTTAAGCGCGGCCTCGATCACTTCGATAGCCTTATCCTTCGAGGCGGCGACGAGGGCGGAGCGGATCCAGTCATCCTCGGCCGCTTTCACGCTGGCGACTATCTTGGCAGGGTCCCTTTCATTGAGGGCGTTGTGGTAGGCCCGCACGGCGTCACTACCGACATTGTTGGGCTCAGCGCCGTGGAATTCGAGCAAGAGTCTTTGTGCGGTGCTGCGTATTTGTTCGTTCGGGCTCTTAGCGGCTTTCTCGAGAGCGGC
>CALDFV010000128.1 GCA_937942145.1 uncultured Opitutaceae bacterium | reverse complement strand
ATATCAATCGCTTTGTCCGGGAGGAACCGTGCGGTGATGTAACGTTCGGAAAGCTTCGCAGCCGCCTCTAGCGCCTTATCTGTAAAAATCGCTTTGTGGTGCTCCTCGTACTTATGGCGGATGCCTTTTAAAATCAGTATGGTGTCCTCCACGCTCGGCGCATCGACTTGAACGCTTTGGAAACGTCGATCCAGAGCGCTGTCTTTTTCGATGTACTTGCGGTATTCGTTCAGGGTGGTCGCCCCAATACACTGAAGTTCACCTCGCGAGAGCGCAGGCTTGAAAATATTAGACGCATCCATGGCGCCTTCAGCGGCACCCGCACCGACGATCGTATGGAGTTCATCAATAAATATGATGATATTCCCCGCTCTTTTGATTTCGTCCATCACGGCTTTTATCCGCTCTTCGAATTGTCCGCGGTATTTTGTACCAGCGACCATGAGAGCCAGATCAAGCGTAATCAGACGCTTGTCTACGAGTATTTCCGGGATGACCCCACTTGCGATTTCAAGGGCAAGTCCTTCTACGATAGCCGTTTTGCCAACCCCTGCTTCCCCGATCAGAACAGGATTGTTCTTCGTCCGACGACACAAGATCTGTATCACACGGCGGATTTCCGACTTTCGACCGATCACCGGATCAAGTTCACCATTTTTGGCAAGCTCCGTTAAGTCCCTGCCAAAGGCCTTTAATGCGGGTGTCTTGGTGTCCTTCTTTTCGTCTCCAGATTGACCTCTTGGAGCCGCAATCGCATCTTCCGTTTCACCTGAGAATTGAGGGTCCAGTTCTCTTAGAATTTCGTTGCGCGTGCGTTCGATATCGACGTCGAGCGATTTGAGAACCCGTGCTGCCACGCCTTCCCCTTCACGTAAAAGACCCAACAGAATATGCTCTGTCCCTACGTAACTGTGATTGAGCGCCTTCGCTTCCTTTCCAGCCAGTGCGAGCACCTTCTTCACTCGAGGCGTGTAAGGAATGCTTCCGGAAGCTTTTCCCTCCGGTCCCGAGCCCACTTGCTTTTCTACCGCGCTTCGAACGGTTTCCAGATCGAGGCCCATTTTCTGGAGTACACTAACCGCTACTCCCTGGCCCAACTTAATAAGGCCCAGAAGAATATGCTCGGTTCCCACGTAATTGTGATGGAATCGGTCCGCCTCTTTCCTCGCAAGAGCGAGTACTTGCTGCGCGCGAGGGGTGAAATTGTTCATAGGTTCCATAAAATTCTATTCCTTTTCTCCTTTGCTTGAATCCGCCTCCGATGAGTCTTCCCGCTTCTCACTGTTATCCATAGTAAACACCGGTCTTTCGACATTCTCAAACTGTTTTCTTAAATATTCAGACCGGAAAGCGTCGCGTTCATTCGTATCGATAGATTTTCCGGCGAGGTGTTGTATGTGCCCCGGTTGACATTCGATAAACATTCGGTCGACTGTGTTCCTCGTTTCTTCAGAGAACATTTCAAGATCGACACCGAAACGGACGAGTGAAGCCAAGTTCATGCACTCGCTGGAGCTGAGAAGGTGGCTGTTCTGAAGAATCCCGTAGGCTCGACCAATCTTGTCGAAGAGCTTATTAGGGTCTTTTTCCAGGATTTTCTCCCTCGCATTCATTTCTTGATCAATGATCGTCTTTAAAACCGATGACAGGCGCTTGATGATTTCCTCTTCAGACTCACCCAAGGTGGTCTGGTTCGAAATCTGGAAAATGCTGCCACTCGCATCAGACCCTTCGCCAAAAAGACCGCGCACGGCAATTCCGAGCTGATTGACGGCCCGAACGACTTTCTCCATTTGATTGGAAATCACCAGTGCCGGCAAATGCATCATCGCTGAGGCGCGCATTCCGGTGCCAACATTAGTCGGGCAGGCGGTCAGGAATCCGATGCGGGAAGAAAACGCGTAGTCGAGCTCATCTTCGAGAGTGCTATCCACAACATTTGCAGAGTTCCAGGCCTGTTTGAAACGATAGCCTGATTTGATGACCTGAATCCGAAGATGGTCCTCCTCATTGATCATAACAGAAACCGACTGGTCTTTGCTGATGACGACCCCCGCCTTTTCTGGAGCGCCCGATAGCTCACGACTGATTAGATGCCGCTCAACTAAAATCTGTTTTTCCAGATCAGAAAGTTCCTCAACCTCTGCGGTGATACCGCGCTTCATTTGGTTTAGCGACGCCACAGCGGGCAAACATGTCTCAAGTACCTGAGTTCGCTGAGGCAGTTTGGCCCAACCCGGGAAAGGAGTTTCACTCAAGTTTCGGGCCAATCGAATACGCGTCATCAGTACGACCGGGCACTTCTTAGCGCTCCCCTCGGTCATCTCTGACTTACCGTCAAATATACTTTCAATCAGCATAGCGCTTAAGCGGTTTCCTCCGCTTTCTTGGCCTTTTTCAATTCAAGGATTTGATCCCTGTATCGAGCCGCCTCCTCGTAATGCTCCTTTTGAATCGCCTCCTCTAAATCACTTTCCAAAGTGCTAAGTCGGTCCTCAAAGCTCTTACGCTCAACCGCACGCTCAGGCACCTTTCCCTTATGCTTGTCCCCTCGGTGCATCCCCGCTAGAGCGGACGAAAGAAGAGGCCCAAAGGTCTCGTAGCAGTGCTCGCACCCCAAACGGCCGGTTTTCTTGAACTCCTTCTGCGTGTATCCGCATTCCGGACATTCCTCGAACGAATCCAGCACTTCCGTCATGCCCTCGCTTTCCTCCCCGGGCTTGACCAGAAGATCCGCCAGAGAGTATCCGTTTGGATCCGTTATGCCTTTCGATTCAGCACACGATTCGCAAAGGTCGATCTTGTGAATTTGATTATTGAGAATCTGCGTCAGGTGCACTGTCGCAGACTCATCACAAAGATCACACTTTAGAGGTTTGGCCATGTATTATTGATACCTTAGTTTATCCTTAAAATCCAACGGTAAAACGCGCACGTTGATACAAATGACAACGCATGAGACGCGCCACCAATTACATCGAATGGAAATTCGTTATCGGGAAGCCCCCAAACAAGGCAATTTCGAGCTGCCCTGCCCCCCGCTTTTGATCCTTTTTTGACGCTAATGTTCAAGAGTTAAAGTTACGCCTACCCCACAGGGCATTTTTTTCCCGCCCTCCGAAGCATTTCAAATTACTCGAGCATCGTGCCCCGAGTTGAAACCTCCTCATGAAACGCCGCATGTAAGCTTTGAGTCACTGGGCCCGGCTTGCCTGTCCCAATTACGCGGCCGTCCAAATTGACTACTGGGATTAGCTCCGCTGCGGTACCCGTCAAAAAGCACTCGTCCGCATTCCATATTTCATGGCGGGTCAAGTTGCATTCCTTAACCGGAATGTTCGCTTTTTCTGCCAGTTCGATAACGGCACTCCGCGTAATTCCCCTCAATGCCCCGTTCGACACATCCGGCGTATAGAGCGTACCTTTGTGAATGATGAAAATATTGTCACCCGTACACTCGGCCACATAACCTTGGTCGTTCAACATAATAGCCTCCAACGCTCCGTGTTGGGCCGCTTCCATTTTCGCCAGTATATTGTTCAAATAGTTAAGTGATTTTATGGCAGGATTCAAGGCAGCGGGACCCGACCGACGCGTAGGCACCGTTACGATTGAAAGCCCTACTTTGTAGTGATCCTCTGGGTAGAGCCGGATCGTATCCGCAATGATGATGACTGACGCGTGTGAGCAGGAAGCGGGAGAAAGCCCAAGATCCCCTTTTCCACGAGTCACTAGCAACCGGATGTAGCCATCCTCGATTCCGTTGATTTTGCAAGACTCACAAATCGCCTTCGACAGTTCTTCAGGAGCCATCGGGATGTTCAGCAAAATGTCTTTGGCGGAATACCAAAGCCGCTCAAGGTGCTCGTCTAGACGGTAAATGCACTTCCGATACACTCGAATTCCTTCAAAAATGCCGTCTCCATACAGGAGGCCATGATCGAATACCGATATTTTTGCGTCGTCTTTATCCACAAAGGCGCCATCCAGAAAAATTTTCATCCGGCCTATATCTGGTAGTTCAAGTCCCGCTGGCAAAGAAATTCTGACCGATAGAGAGAAATGCTTAGGGCGCACCCGTTTTACGGCCAACATCAGGGAATCCACTAGAGACGCCTAAGAAAAACATCCGACCCAATCCTACTACCAATATGGTTAGGGTGTAAATTCACTCAATCTTACTTGAACTGTTGCCCGTTCAGACTGACCTTAGAACGGTTCCGAGGCTACTCCAAGATTGAATCAACCGACAACGCTCAATTAATTTTCCTAAATGAAGAACCGTATCTCAACGCCCAAGCGCTCGGAAGGTTTCACCTTAATCGAGGTTCTCACCGTAATTGCGATCATCGCGAT
Organism: uncultured Opitutaceae bacterium; assembly: GCA_937942145.1. Taxonomy (GTDB): domain Bacteria; phylum Verrucomicrobiota; class Verrucomicrobiia; order Opitutales; family Opitutaceae; genus Pelagisphaera. The sequence goes on along the minus strand of CALDFV010000128.1, from coordinate 72 downwards.
TCTGTCCGCAATTCTAGTCCCGACGGTTACACAAATGCGTGAAACCGCGAGGAAGACCAAGGACCTCAACAA
>CALDFV010000127.1 GCA_937942145.1 uncultured Opitutaceae bacterium | reverse complement strand
ACCTTAGGCATGCGGGTCATTCCACCCACCAGAACAAGCTCGTTGATCTCCGATGCCAATAAGTCCGCATCGCGCAAACAGTTTTGGAAAGGCACGCGGCAGCGAGAAAACAAATCATCCGTAATCTGCTCTAATTTGGCTCGAGTCAATTGGATGTTGAGGTGCTTTGGCCCAGATGCATCTGCCGTTATAAAAGGTAGGTTTACATCGTAGGTGGTCGCAGATGACAGAGCAATCTTCGCCTTTTCACCTTCTTCTTTCAGGCGCTGTAGGGCCATCGGATCGCCTTTGAGGTCGATACCGTTTTCCTTTTTAAACTCATCGACCATCCAATCAATGATTGCTTGGTCCCAGTTGTCGCCACCCAACATGGTGTCGCCGTTGGTCGCTTTCACTTCGAAAACGCCATCACCGATTTCCAGAATCGATACGTCAAAGGTTCCTCCACCCAAGTCGAAAACCGAAATTTTCTCGTCACTCTTCTTGTCGAGCCCGTAAGCCAATGAGGCCGCGGTTGGTTCGTTGATGATACGGAGGACATCGAGCCCCGCAATCTTACCGGCGTCCTTCGTCGCCTGACGTTGACTGTCGTTAAAGTAGGCCGGAACCGTGATTACCGCTTCGGTTATCGATTCACCCAAATAAGCTTCTGCATCCGACTTAAGCTTCGCCAAAACGAATGAGGCAATTTGCTGAGGAGCGAACTGCTCCGTCTTGTCACCCACTTGGCATTCTATAAAAGCGTCCCCGTTGTCAGCTTCGACAATCTTAAAAGGAATGCCCTCCGCTTCCGAGGCAACTTCAGCAAATTTACGACCAATCAGTCGTTTCGCCGAAAATATTGTGTTCTTTGGATTGGTAACTGCTTGGCGCTTGGCCGCTTGGCCGACTAGCCGTTCGCCGGCCTTGGTAAACGCAACGATCGAAGGCGTCGTGCGTGCGCCTTCCGCATTCGGAACAACGACTGGCTCATCGCCATCCATCACTGCCATGCAGGAGTTAGTAGTACCTAAATCAATTCCGAGTACGCGTCCCATGAATTCTCTCTAGCAAAGCCCGTACCACAACTCATTCTGAAACTTTTAGTTACTGATTTTCAATTATTTATATCTAATTGGCGATATTTCCACCTCGACTGAACTTGCCGACTTTCAGCCAAGATGTCTCACTTTTTGTCACACTTCACCTGAAATGGGACACTCAGAATGGCACACAATTACTGATAATACGCTTCTAGCGGAGGAGATGCGGACGCTTGCGAGCAAGTATTGCTACCACTTCTGTTAGAGACTTTGAGTTAATTACACTGGCTTCCGTCAGCCAACCTTTGCGGGCTGCATTGACTCCTGCCTCGACAAAGGCGAAATGTTCCGTCGAATGGGCGTCAGGATTAATGCTAGTCAGTAGCCCCTTCTCTGCCGCTTTCCTCCAAAAGCGCCAGTCCATATCAAGTCGATACGGGTTCGCGTTTAACTCGATGATCACTCCATTCGCAATCGCGGCGTCAATTACCTTGTGAGTATCTAACTTGTAAGCCTCACGCCTCAGGAGGAGCCGTCCCGACAAGTGACCAAGCATCGTCGTTGCCGGATTCTCAACTGCTTTAATGATCCTCGCCGTCATCTCCGCTTCCGATTGGGAAAAAGAAGAGTGAACCGAAGCCACAACGTAGTCCAACTTCATGAGGACCTCTGAGTCTAGGTCGAGGGAACCATCTGGAAGGATGTCGCATTCATTTCCCGAGAAGACGTGTGTACGGAATTTGTTCGATGCATTGAGATCCTTAATACGGCTGATTTGGTTCAGGAGTCGCTCCTCATCCAATCCGTTTGCCTGAAAGCTCGCTTTCGAGTGATCCGCAACGCCCCAATATTCCCAGCCAAGATCCTGAGCCGCGGCGGTCATCTCCTCAAGAGTCGCACGACCATCGCTGGCCGTCGTGTGGTTATGAAACACGCCGCACAGCTGATCGACCTCCAACAGCGGTGGAAAGCCTTTCCCCTCCGCCGCCTCAATTTCTCCCAAACCCTCTCTCAGCTCAGGGGGTACAAACTTCAAATCGAGGAGCTTGAACAGATCCGATTCGCTTTCTGCCTCAAGACTGTCCTCGAAGGACTCGGCCTCAACCGGCTTCAACCCCCACTCGCTCAAACTGAGGCCGCGGGCAAGAGCTCTCTGCCTCATCTGAACGTTGTGATCTTTGGAACCCGTGAAATGATGCAAGGCGAAACAAAACTGCTTAAGAGGAACTACTCGGAGATCTGCCTGCAGGCCACTCTCAAAACGCACACTCGCCTTGGTTTCCCCTTTTGCGGTGACTTCCTTAATATGGCTTTGGGACACAAACCAATCCATGACGGGGCCCGGATTGGATGAAGCTACAATGAAATCCAGGTCACCAACGTGTTCACGCCTTCTTCGAAAACTACCAGCATGCGACGCCTTTTCCACATCTTCCAAAGCCAGCAATCCCTCTAAGATCGGTTCTGCAATTTCCCGAGCGCGCCACCACAAGTGCCGTTTCCCATAGGCCTCCCGATTCTTGATACCTTCGACGATTTTATCCTGAGATTTCTTCCCAAATCCCTTCAGTTCCGCTACTCGATTATCGTCACAGGCCTTCTGCAGTTCTTC
>CALDFV010000126.1 GCA_937942145.1 uncultured Opitutaceae bacterium | reverse complement strand
TCTAACAAGTCTTGCTCACGACCTTCGATCATCAACCGCAACTCCTTTATTTCTGCTGGGGTTCCGGGCTCCAAATTCCCCGCATCGATATAAAACAACCGACCCCGTACGATATCTGCGAATACGAACTTTCCTCTCAGTGATTTGATTTTCCGTCCCTCATAGGCGAAGCCGCTACCGATCGCCCTTCCTTCCTCATGATCGTATTGGGCGACGGGATCGATAAACGTCTCTGGTCCATCGTGAGGGAGGTCAAATACCGGGCCCACATCTACTCCTTCGATTCCGAACCCCGTCGCAAAGGTGCCCTCCCGGATTCGCCATCCGAAATTGCCCCCAATTACACCGATATTTACCTCCTCCACCTCCTTTTGACCAATGTCGCATATAAACATCCGTCCCTTTTTACCAAAAGAGAAGTGCTGCGGGTGCCTCAGCCCATAGGCCCAAATTTCGGGGGCCGCGTTCGATTCTGAGACAAAGGGGTTGTCATTGGGAATTCCGTACGCTCGGTTCTTCGAACGACTGAGCGGATTGATCCTCAGAATAGCGCTTTGAGGGACCTCGAGCGACTGCCCATAACCCTTAGGATCGAATGACGCTCCTCCATCTCCCAAACTAAAGTACAAGTTTCCGTAGTCGGATGATCTTCTTTTGGCACTAGGATTGAAGGATAGGGTACCAATGTTATGGTTGGGCGCAAATTGGCCGATACGAAAAATCTCGCGATAGGTGCCCTTGAACGGAATGGCCGCAGAATCTGTCGCCGTCCATTCCACGATTACGCTCTCATGGCTGCCGGCATCGTCCTTTAAATAAGTCGCCTCGCCCGACCCGCTGGTCGCGCTGAAAGCCGTATAGAATTTCCCATAGCCGGGTCGACCTTTGACAGAGAAATCGGGATGAAAGGCAAATCCCGCTAATCCGGTTTCATTCGGCATGGATGAATTGTCGAAGGAAATGGGGTAGTCGCGATGATTAAGGTAAAGTTGGGCCGTCTTTCCCTCTGCATCCGCCAAATAGAGGGCTCCCCGTAAATCGCAAATGGCTATGCGACCCGATCTATCACCCACCGGATTGAGGTATTGTATCCGGGCGTGAGCGTCCGTAGTTGCTCCACCCGTACTCATATCCTCCAGGCGCGGCAGTCGGAAGCGCTTCTCCACCGCAACCACAATGTCGCCCTTCTCTATCTTCTGCTCAATGGGATTGTGAAGTGGAACTAAAGCCTCACCGGCCTCAGATGATTCATGGTGGGCTCCGTAGGAATGGGGAAGAAAGATCAAACCAATTGCGGCCAGCCGCCAGGCTTTCGATAGGCTTAGGGGGTTCTGCATTTTCATTTTCCGAACTATTTTAGGTTTAAATCAAAAATACCGCTGATGCGCAACCCCGATGACGCTCCTGGAATAGCCAACCCAAGCAATCAAACGCATAATTTGCATGACATCGCGGGGCAGCATCCCTAGAAACGCACCCCTATGGACCCCCTGTTTGTTCTCCTCGTTGGAATTGTCATTGTTTTCGTTGGCATCCTCTATTTTAAATTACACGCCTTTTTTACCCTCACACTAGCCGCGATGGCCGTGGCGGCCCTTTCCGCCCCAGAACTCATTAGTGGCTATTGGATGGGTGAAGGAAAGTCAGCCGCTGAAGCCGCTAGCCTGGCAAGCTCTCCTTTTGGGCTTAGGGTAGCCACAGCGTTCGGGGTTACCTGCGGGAAGATTGGGATTGTCATTTGCATGGCCTCCATCATCGGCAAATGCCTGCTAGACAGCGGGGCCGCCCTCCGAATCGTACGGGCCATCCTCAAAGTGCTAGGCGAAAAACGAGCCCCTGCTGCCATGGGCGCAAGTGGCTTCTTTTTAGGCATACCTGTATTTTTTGACACTGTATTCTATTTACTAGTACCTCTCGCAAAAGCCCTCGCCGCATCAACCAAGAAAAACTATGGCCTGTATGTCCTAGCAATTATCGCAGGCGGATCCATAGCGCATTCCCAGATTCCTCCCACCCCTGGACCGCTGTTTGTAGCGGAGCAGTTGGGAATCGATATTGGCATGATGATGATTTCCGGTATTATCGTTGGGGGAATCGCGGCCATAAGCGGAATGGTCTATGCGAAGTGGATCAACAAAAGAAAGCCGATTCCCTTTCGCGACTTGGAGGAAGGCGGCGACGAAAAGATGCAAAAGTGGGATGATGTTACCGATAAGGACTTGCCCAATCTGTGGCTTTCGATGACCCCCATCATATTGCCGCTGATTCTTCTGTCCGGTAAAACCATAATCACGGGTATCGCCGGTAGTGCTGGCCTGACCTTACCCGCAGCGGTATCCAGTATCGTTAGTTTGCTCGGTGATAAAAATGTCGCTCTCACTCTAGGAGCAAGCGTGGGGTTGTTTACGCTTTTTCAAACAAAAGGCGGCGGTCAAATGGCCGTCAAAAGCGCGATGCAATCGGCTCTCTCCAGTGGCGGGATCGTATTGATGATCACCTGCGCAGGAGGCGCCTTCGGAGGCATGCTGCAACAATCAGGCATTCGAGGAGTCGTCGAACAGATCGATGTCGCAGGAGGCATGTGGTTTTTGCCGATGGCGTTCGTTTTGACGGCCATGATTCGCACCGTGCAAGGCTCCGCGACCGTGGCCATGATAACCTCCGTCGGAATCCTAGGTCCCATGGCGGCTCCGGAAATTCTAGGTTTCCACCCCATCTATCTAGCTATGGTAATTGGATTTGGATCCAAACCGGTCCCCTGGATGAATGACAGTGGATTCTGGGTAATTAGCAAGATGAGCGGCATGACCGAAGGTGAAACACTGACAAACTTTTCTGTCATGGCGACGATTATGGCGGTGGTTGGCTTGATTGTCTCCATGATCGCCTCGAACGTCCTACCGCTCAATTGAAAGTAATCACAAAGGACCCTAAGATTCAAAATGCTCCCCCGCTTCAGGTCTGATACCTTCGTTCCCCATGGGTCCTTCGCTGGCGAATATCTCGTCCCGATAGGTCGTTCTAAATCGCAATGAAAAAGCCCAATATTATTCTCATTTTGGCTGACGACATGGGTTACTCTGACATCGGATGCTACGGCGGCGAAATCGATACACCCAACTTGGATCGCCTCGCATCTCAAGGCTTGCGATATACCCAGTTTTACAATACAGCACGTTGCTGTCCAACAAGAGCCAGCCTCTTGACCGGCATGAATCCACATCAGGTGGGCATGGGTCACATGGCGCATTTCGACGATGACATCGACGGTTATCGTGGGGACCTGTCTAAACAGTGCGTGACCATCGCCGAAGTATTGAAACAAGGAAACTATGGCACTTATTTGTCTGGCAAGTGGCACGTTTGCAAACAGCAGCTTTCAAAAGACGGCGATTGTTCAAACTGGCCCCGCGCACGAGGCTTTGACCGGAGTTATGGGATCATCGGCGGAGCAGCCAGTTACTTCGATCCGCCCACCCTGGCTCGAGACAACGAATCCATAGATCCTCCTCAGGATGGAGACTACTATTTCACCGACGACATTACTGAGAATGCCTGCGGACTGATAGAGGACCACTGTAATCGAGAATCCGAACAGCCCTTCTTCTTGTTCGCTTCGTATACCGCGCCGCATTGGCCTTTGCATGCCCGCCCTGAGGACATTGAAAAGTACAAGGGTCGATACTCCAGCGGCTGGGACCGACTGCGGGAGCAACGCCTAAAAAGAATGATCGAAATGGGTATTGTTCGCCCGGATACGGAACTCACACAGCGCGATTCGACTCAACCTGCTTGGGGGGATTCATTGGACAAGGCTTGGCAGGAACGCCGAATGGAGGTTTATGCAGCACAGGTCAGCTCGATGGATCAGGGAATCGGCCGGATTCTGGATACCGTCGAGACCAAGGGCGAACTCGACAACACCTTGATCTTTTTCCTCTCCGACAATGGCGCTTGCGCTGAGGAGATTTTCGAGACCTTTTACCCGTACGAAAAGCCTGCAGGAGAAGGACGGGCCAAACCGCTCACCTGCCGAACCCACACCCGCGACGGGCGGTTAATGAAACATGGCAACGACCCCACCGTCCCGCCAGGAGACGAAACGACTTTTCAGAGTTATGGAGTAGCCTGGGCCAATCTTTCCAATGCTCCCTTCCGTGAATACAAACACTTTGTTCACGAGGGCGGGATTGCCACCCCATTGATCGTACACTGGCCCAATGGAATTTCCGATCGGGGGGAGCTCCGTCATCAAACGGGTCAATTGATGGATATCATGGCGACGATTGTCGATGTTTCTGGAGTTGACTGGCCGCAGGAACGAGACGGACTTCCCATTCTTCCAGTGGAGGGAAGCAGTTTGAGAAACACATTCAACAGCCATGACCAGAATCGTCCTCCCTTGGCCTGGGAGCACGAAGGGAATTGCGCCTATCGCGAGGGAAAATGGAAACTCGTCAAGCGCTGGGACCGGGAACATTGGGAGCTCTACGATATGAACGTAGATCGCTGTGAGATTAACGACCTGACCAACACGTATCCAGAACTTCGCGCCGAACTAATGGATAAATACCACGCCTGGGCTAACCGCGTGGGTGTCGTAGAATGGAATCAGCTGGAAGCCACCCGCAATGCCAAAGGCATCTTCACCGACTGGATGCCACATCCGCATGACTGACACCCTCTCGGAACCGAAATAAATGTAGCTCAGTGCTTCAGCCTGAGCAAAAATACGAACTGAGCATATCCGAAACCTTCGCAGTCCAGCTCAGTTCAACATGCGTTCGATACCAAGGCTTTATCAGTCCTTGCCTGACCCCGTTCAAACCCCTAGTGTTTGGGTATGTCAAAGTTGGACCCTTCTTTTGATCGACGCAAATTCCTAGCCGTGTCCGGAAGCAGCCTCGGACTATTGGCAGCTGGTTGCAGCCCAAAGTCGAAACTCCAGTCTGAAGTTGAAGCTCCACCCATAGCGGATATATCCCAAAAGGCGCCCCGCGATATCGAAGCACTCCTGAAGCTTGAGTATACCGAGGAAGAATGGAATCAACTTCTCGGCAGCTGGGAGGATCAGTTAGAAAACCTACGGGCAGTCAGATCATTCAATCGTCCAAATTCCTTAGCACCGGCACAAGTATTCGATCCACGGTTACCGGGCATTCAGTATGACACTCGCAATTCTCTCTTTCGCTTGGCTGCTAAACCCAGCCCGCTTCCGAACAATCCGGAAGACATCGCGTTTGCACCGCTTTCTAACTTAGCCCATTGGGTTCGAACCAGGCAGATAACGAGCCTGGAACTAACTGAACTTTATCTAAACCGTATTCAAACCTTTGGTGCGAATCTCGAGTGTTTCATTACACTGACAGCAGACTTGGCTCGAGAACAAGCGAGGCTAGCAGATACGGAAATTCAGCGGGGACAGTATCGCGGGTTGCTGCACGGACTGCCTTATGGCTTAAAGGACCTATTTGACACCAAAGGAATTCACACCACTTGGGGAGCCGGTCCCTATCGCGATCGGATTCCAGAATCGGACGCGCACATCGTTCAAAAGCTTCGCGAAGCCGGAGCCGTACTCTTGGGAAAAACCAGTTGCGGAGCGATCGCCTATGGAGACATCTGGTTTGGCGGAGTAACACGGAATCCATGGGATGTCCGAGAAGGGTCTTCAGGCTCGAGCGCCGGATCCGCGTCGGCCACAGCTGCCGGCCTAGTGGCCTTTTCAATCGGCACCGAAACACTCGGTTCGATCATCAGCCCATCCGTGCGATGCGGCACAACCGGACTGCGCCCCACCTTCGGACGCGTGGGCCGTACCGGAGGCATGACGCTCTGCTGGAGTCTCGACAAGATAGGCCCGATCTGCCGGTCCGTAGAAGATACGGCAATCGTAATGCAGGTAATCAATGGATACGATCCGCAGGACCCCGGCTCGGTTGCAACGGAGTTCGACTACGACGGAAATTTGGACCTATCAAAATTAAGGGTCGGCTATGATCCTCAGCACTTTGGTGATGCCGATTACTCTTCCCTAAACCACACTGCACTGGAAGCCGCCCGAGCAGCTGGAGTGCAGCTAAAAGAGATTTCATTGCCGAAAGCGGATAGCCGAGGGCTGATGATACAGCTTCAAGTGGAAGCGGCCGCCGCCTTTGAAGAACTTACCCTATCGGACCGCGACGACGAATTGCGCTGGCAGACTGATCGAGCCTGGCCCAATAGCTGGCGTCAAACCCACTTAATTCCGGCTACCGACTACATCCAGGCAGATCGTCTTAGACGCCAATTTATGCACGAAATGCAAACGGTATTCGAGGAGGTCGATGTAGTCATGGGGAACAACTTCGCGGGACGTATGCTACAGATTACAAACTTTACCGGCCATCCCCAACTGAGCCTGCGGGTTGGATTTGAGGAGCGTGCTATAAAGCCCGCTTTTGAAGAGACTTCCGTCGCCGAAG
>CALDFV010000125.1 GCA_937942145.1 uncultured Opitutaceae bacterium | reverse complement strand
CGACGCTCGTTTCTAAAAGGGGCGGGGGCCGCGATGGCGCTCCCGTGGCTCGAAGCGATGACTCCAGCGTTTGCCGCTTCCTCAGCCTATGAAGCCCCAAGGCGTTTTGTGGCCGTTACGCTTGCGCTAGGACTTCACGGTCCGAACTTGAATCCCAGGGAAACCGGTCGGAACTACACGCCCTCTCTTTACCTGTCAGAGGTCGAGGATCTTCTTGGTGATATGACGGTTGTCACAGGTTCGTCTCACCCCGGGGTGAGTGGCGGGCACCAAGCTGAGGGAAGTATTCTCACTGCTGCTCCGTATTCCCGGAGTGCCGCTTTCAAGAACTCAATATCCATCGATCAGTATCTCGCCAAACATCAAGGTCACCACACCCGTTTCCCTTCCCTTGTACTTGATATCAATGGAAGTACCAGTGCTTCCTATACAGAATCAGGAAGCATGATTCCCGCGGAGCAGTCTCCGTCGCGAGTATTTAATCAGCTTTTTATTCCGGACACGCCCAAAGAGAAAGCGCGCCAAGTTGAGCGGCTCAAACAGGGTCGAAGCATTATGGACGTGGTCGCTGCGGACGCAAAGCGGGTTGAGAAAACCCTAGGATCGGGAGATCGGGAAAAGCTGGATCAGTACTTTACCTCTGTTCGAAATTTCGAAAAGCGACTGGGCGAGGCCCAGGAATGGACGCTACGGCCCAAGCCGAAGGTGGGGGTCGCAGCGCCGGTCGATATCGATAACAGCGACGCCATCATTGATCGTAAAAAACTGATGCTGGATGTGATGTTCCTGGCTCTCCAGACGGACTCTACGCGATTTATCACGGTCCACCTGAATGGCGAAGGCGGCGCGGTTCCGCTTGAAGGTGTTGACGAGGGTTACCACAGCTTGAGCCATCATGGATTGGATGAAGAAAAGCTGGATCAGCTTACGATCGTCGAAACGGAGCTAATCCGCAAATGGGGAGATTTTCTACGTGAACTTAAAGGGGTGGAGGAATCTAGTGGAACGCTGTTGGATAGAACCAGTGTTCTCATGACATCAAATTTGGGTAACGGTAGCTCTCACGACAACCGCAACATGCCGGTGGTTTTAGCGGGTGGCGGATTCAAACACGGTCAGCACCTGGCATTTGACAAAACGAATAACTATCCACTGCCGAACCTGTTTCTCAGTATTCTCCGTCGACATGGACTGGAGGACGAGCGCTTCGCCACCAGCACTGGTGAAATGACGGGTCTGGAAATGGCTTAGTAATTGGGTTTTAAATACAGAAGTTTTTAGAGAAATCTTTTTCACCCACCAATCGCGCTAATTCACACGAATGTTTTTGGGTTTGGCTAAACGAAAGTAGTGAATTTTGCCTTTCCAGAGACCGTTCTATTCGGGCCGATTTATGGGTGAAGCTAAATAGCATGATTCGAATTATTATACCTTCATTAATCTTTTTCGCTTTCCCCTGCTTTGGGAAAACGGATACTGATTTCGAGCTGCCTGATTCAATCACCCAGTTTCTCGACCTCAATTGCTACGAGTGCCACAATAATGTGGATAAGAAGGGGGAACTCGATCTTGAATCGCTTCGTTTCGATCCCTCGGACCACTCGAACATGGACCGATGGGCCTTCGTACACGACCGCATTAAAGAAGCTGAAATGCCACCCCCGAAGGATTCGTTGGTGGAGCCCGGTGAACGGGCCGGGTTCTTGGATGGGTTCGAAGATATTCTGCACGAGATTTCCTACAAGCAAATCAAGGCAGAAGGGCGCGTGAAGTCACGGCGACTAAGTCGTATCGAGTATGAAAACACATTACATAATCTATTGGGCGTAGACATTCCATTGCTGGAACTATTGCCTGAAGATCAGACCACGGATGGGTTTAGCAATATCGCGGAGGCGCAGCAGGTGTCTTATCACCTGCTTCAGAAATACCTAGGGGTAGTGGACCTTATGCTGGATGAATCTTTCGAGCGGGCTATCAATCCGCCGGTCCCGGCTTCCTCACCTTTGCCGAAAGACTTGAGGCTCATTGAGATCGATCCGTTTGCCACTTCAAAACTGCCAACGATATTTTTTTACGAAGGCTATAGGACATTTCTAGGAAGCGAAAATAAAACCTATCGATACGAAAGTGGGAAATTTGTGGATACGAATTCGCCGCTTGATCTCAAGGGAACGATCGCGAAGAACGCGGAGATCGCTGAATTGCTTTCGACGCTCCCGTACAAGAGAGTCTACCACCCCAATGAGCTAGGTGTTGGTTCGGAGCGAATCTTGAATGAGCGGCAGGCGATCTATCACGAAAACCAGCTTTTAAGCTTCCCTACCACCCAAGGTTTTCACGGACGAATGGCAGGCACGGAGGTTCCTGAAACGGGTTGGTACCGTATCCGTGTAAAAGCCAAGGCTCACAATCCGCCTGAAGGACGCAATGTGTGGGGCCGCATTAAAACTGGGATTCTTCGAGCCAAGGCGCCAGCCGTTTATTGGGTAGGGAAATTCGAGGCCACGAGAGAGCTTCAGGAATTTGTGTTTGATGCCTGGATTCGGAAAAATCACATCATTGGAATCCGCCCGACAGATAGAACCCTCAAGTGGGTTTCGTCAAAAGCGATTCAAGATCTCTCTGTGATTCATGACGGTTCCTCTGGAATTGCGGTCGAAAGTTTGGAGGTCGAGAGAATCTATCCAGGATTGGACACTCCTGAACTGAGAAAACAGCTGTTTGGCGGTTTATCCATCAGGGAGGGAGAGCTCGTAAGCCAAGGTCCGGAAGCAGACCTTAAGCGGCTACTACGTCGATTTGCGGACCGCGCTTTTCGCCGTCCTGCCACCGATTTTGACATCCAGCCCTACTTTGAGTTCGCAAAAGTAGAGCTCGATTCGAGCGGTTCGCTCATTAAGGCGGTAAAGTCTGGATATCGAGCCATTCTCTCTTCTCACCGTTTCCTTTATTTTCAGGAAGATCCGAGTCAGCTAGACGATTACAGTATTGCGACGCGGTTGAGCTACTTTCTTTGGAGCGCTCCTCCTGACAACGCATTGTTCGCGCAGGCTGAGAAGGGGCTGCTGTCACGTCCAGATGTTCTCAAAGCCCAAGTGGAGCGAATGCTCAATGACACTAAAGCAAAATCGTTTGTGAAGAATTTTGCGGATAGTTGGCTCGAGCTTAGGGACATCACTTTCACGACTCCAGATACTAAGCTGTATCCAGAGTATGACAACATTCTTCTCCATTCAATGCTGGATGAAACCTACTCTTTTCTTCAGCATCTGCTTGATCGGGATCTGAGTGTGGCGAATGTAATCGATTCGGACTTTACGGTGCTCAACGAGCGTATCGCCAAGCACTATGGAATAGAGTTTGGGCTTGAGCCTGGATTGCGAGAAGTGGAGCTTGATGGTAGCTCAAGACGAGGCGGTCTTATTACGCAAGCTAGCGTACTTAAAGTGACCGCCAATGGGACGACAACCTCGCCCATCGTTAGAGGGGTTTGGTTGTTGGAGCGTATCTTGGGGAAACATATTCCGCCACCGCCAGATCAAGTGCCCGCCGTTGAACCGGACATTCGTGGCGCGGTTTCGATTCGGGATCAGCTTGATAAACATCGTTCTACTGAATCATGCATGGCCTGTCACAGAATTATCGATCCACCTGGGTTCGCTCTTGAGAACTATGATGTCATCGGAGGTTGGAGAGACAATTATCGAGCGATTGACTCAGATGACAAGGGATGGGCACACGGACCGGTTGTTGACGCGAGTTATTCCATGCCAGATGGCAGAGCATTCACGGATATAAAGGGCTTTAAGGAGCTTGCGCTTTCCGATGTGAAGCAGATTGCTCGCAATCTCGTAAATCAAGTGATGACCTACGCCACCGGTGCCGAGATCGAGTTCGCTGATCGCAGAGAAGTGGATCAGATTGTGGAAGATTTAGAAGAAGAGAACTATGGTTTCCGTTCGCTGGTCCATGCAGTGACGCAGAGCGACGTTTTTCTGTCTAAGTAGGTTCCTAATAGGACCGCGTACCTGTAATTTGTGGGCGCCTGGTAGACTCGCATAACGTGTTTACGTCGAACTGGTTTGATTCTGCGATGATGAGTCACATCCTCTTGAGAATTATAACCTCACCTCCTTATGAAGAAAACACAGAATCAATTTGACCGACGCACCGCGCTCAAGGCCCTCGGATTGGGATCCGCGGCCGGAGCGCTGGGAGTATCAAGCAAAGCGATAGCGCAGAACGACCAATCCGAAAAAGGCTACACCGCGAGCGGCATGGATCCGGTGAAAATCACAAAGGTCCGACCGATTCTAACAGCGCCCTACGGAATCAATCTGGTCATTGTGAAAGTGGAAACGGACCAGCCGGGACTTTATGGCTTGGGTTGTGCGACTTTCACTCAGCGGGCCCACACCGTTGTGGCAGCAGTAAAGGAATATATGGACCCCTTTTTTAAGGGCAAACCGGTCAACACGATCGAGGACAATTGGCAGATGGCCTATCAAAGTTCCTATTGGAGGAATGGACCTGTGCTCAACAATGCTCTAAGCGGAGTGGATCAGGCGCTTTGGGACATAAAGGGCAAGATGGCGGGCATGCCGGTGTACGAGCTTCTGGGTGGAAAAACGCGTTTCGCAGTGGACGCCTACGGTCACGCATCGGGAAAAACGCCCGAAGAGGTCGTGGACAGCGTCCAATCCTTTAAAGAGAAGGGTTACCGGAACGTTCGTATCCAGTTGGGAGGCTACGGTTCTACCCATTTGACAGAGAACCCCCCTTACAAGAATGCAGGATTTGGCAGTCCCGGTGACACCACGATAACTCCTCAGGCCTACAAGAGGGGAACAGTGGAAATATTCAAACAAGCGCGAGAGCGTTTTGGCGATGATATTGAGCTGCTTCATGATATGCATGAACGCCTCCAACCGATGGATGCGATCGACATGATCCAGCGTGTCGAGGAGTACCGCCCGTTCTTCATCGAGGATCCCCTTTCACCGGAAAACATTGGTTGGTTTAAAAAGCTGCGCGAGCAAACCAGCGTTCCCATTGCTATGGGAGAACTGTTCAATAGTCCCCATGAATGGCTGGAACCGATGAGCGAAAGACTGTATGACTATATTCGGATACACATTTCTCAAATCGGTGGAATTACCCCAGCTATGAAAGTAGCCCGGCTGGGTGAGTGGTTTAATGTTCGCACGGCATGGCATGGGCCTGGGGATACGTCTCCGGTGGGCCACGCCGCTAATTGCCACATCGACCTAGCGGTCTGGAATTTTGGAGTGCAGGAGATGGGGAGATTTAAGGAGGCCGCCTTTGAGGTATTTCCAGGAATGCCGACGATTAAGGACGGTTTTATCCATGTGAACGAGGCCCCGGGGCTTGGTATCGATATTGATGAAGAACTGGCGGAAAAGTATCCACCAGTCGTTTACAACTATAATTGGACTCAACTGCGAGGGATCGACGGCACTCCCGTGCGTCCATAAGCACCTCGGACTTATTCTAACGGTACGATTCACTCACCTATGGGCCTTGCAATTGGCGGACTGGACCGCAGACTGGGGTCCAATATGATGATTACCTCCCGAGGTACGAAATGGAGGTTGGTAGCTAACTTCTTTGTCCTGCTCTGTGCGGGCAACGCAACGTTGGCGGCACCGGTTGAGAATGTGGTATTCATTCTGAGCGACGATCATCGCTTCGACCTTATGGGATTCATGGATGAGGCTCCAGAGTGGCTCGAAACCCCGAATCTCGATCGGCTGGCTCGTGAAGGAGCGCATATCGAAAACGCGTTTGTCACCACTTCTCTGTGTTCCCCCAGTCGCGCTTCAATTCTGACTGGGCAGTACATGCACCGGCACCGTGTGGTGGACAACCAACGGGCGGTTCCTGACGGTACGGTCTTCTTCCCCAGCTACTTGCAGAATGCGGGAATCCAAACGGCATTTGTGGGAAAATGGCATATGGGCCACGATGACGATTCGGCTCGTCCAGGTTTCGATCACTGGGTGAGCTTCCCGGGGCAAGGAACGTATTTTGATCCGACTCTGAACATCAATGGTGAGCGCAGGGCGTTCAAAGGGTACAATGCGGATATCCTCACCAGTCAGGCCGTCGAGTGGTTAGAGAAAGAAAAAGACGATGATAAGCCATTTTTTTTATACCTTTCCTATAAGGCGGTTCACTATCCGTTTCAACCCGCTCCCCGGCATGCTGGGCGATATCACGGAAAGCCGATTCCCTATCCGGAAACCATGGCGAACACGGAAGGCAACTATCAAACCGCTCCCCGATGGGTCCGCGACCGGCGTTTTTCGATCCATGGTATTGATCATATGGAGACGGGTGCGTTTGACAATGATCCCGTTCCGGATTTCGACGATTTGTATTGGGACTTCTGTGAGGCCGTGCATAGTCTGGACGAGAACGTGGGTAGGGTGCTGGATCATCTAGATGAAGCGGGACTTGCTGAAAACACCCTAGTGCTCTACATGGGAGACAACGGGTTTCATTTGGGGGAGCATGGGTTTTACGATAAACGCGACGCCTACGAGCCGTCTATTCGCGTTCCGATGCTGGCCCGAGCGCCGGGTTTGATCGCAGCGCAAAGCGTTGTGACTCCAATGGTCCAGAACATAGACGTTGCTTCAACGATTCTCGAGGCAATGGGGGTTTCCATGCCGAGCAACGTGGACCCCGCGAGGGCGATGGACGGGAAGAGTTTTCTCCCCTTGCTCAAAGGAGAAAAGGTACCCTGGCGAGACCACATTCTATACGAGTATCATTGGGAGTGGAATTTTCCAGCGACCCCAACTCTGTTCGCGATCCGGACCGACCGGTACAAGTACGTCTATCATCACGGGGTTTGGGATATTGATGCCTTCTACGATTTGGAGACCGACCCAATCGAACGGCATAATCTGATCCAGGTTCCGGCTTACCAACAACAGATCGAAGAGTTAAGAGATCAGCTGTTCAATGAACTGGAAACTTCGGGTGCCTTGGATGTCCCTTTCAGGCGACCCGCGGGCGAACGTTTAGATCAACGGAAATTGGATTAGTAATCAGTTTTTTCCTCAGGTAGTTTGTAAAAGCAGGCTGGAATTTGAGTGGGTCTATTTTTATTATTCACTATTTCCACAATTGATATCGAAACGACTGAATTCATCCCTATATCCCAACGCGTCGGAACACGGTTAGACCGAGTAATCAAGCGACACAAAAGCAAACCCGAGATCCTGCATTAAGCCTTACCCTGAGTAGCGAGGATCTTCATTCGCTCCGCCGCGAAGGGCTTCATACATTCCCTTTCTCGCCTCAGAACAATCCTTGAACAACACAAACTCATTCGTTTGCGTTGTATTCTTCCTCAAATAGCCGCTGCAAAGCGTTGATCACAAAGTATGAACTGCATTCCCACGATAATTCTGACACTGCTTGCTATCTTGGTGACCTCCTATCCTCTTCGCTCTCAAACGATCGCTTCTTTCGAAAATCCCAGCGACCTTCGAAACTGGGGCGTGGTCAACGACAGCGTCATGGGTGGAATATCAACCAGCCGTTTCGAGCAAACTGCCGACGGAAATCTTCTCTTCCAAGGTGTACTCTCTCTAGAAAACAATGGCGGCTTCGTGTCCATACGAAGCCGGCCTGGCTCTTTTGATCTGCAAAACGTCGAAGGCTTCACCATCAAAGCACGGGGTGATGGTCGGACCTACTATCTTGACCTCCGGGTTAGTGGGCAAACGACCTCCGGCTCCTTTCGCGCTGCCTTTCCCACCGAAAAGAACACATGGACGGAAGCCTTTGTCCCGACGTCAAAGTTTGTCCGACAGTCTTTCGGCCGCCCCTTTCCTGATATTCCCCTAAACCCTAGCGACGTTAACTCCATCGGCTTCACTTTATCTGATAAGAACCCAGGTCCCTTCAAACTTGAGATCGAGTACGTCAGAGCCACCTCAAGCGATTCCCCAGATAGCGTCGTGGATTCTTCTCGGACACCCATCTCGCAAATGGAGGGGCCTCGAGCTCTTATCGAATTCGCCATTTCCCGCGGTGTTCCAATCTTCAATCAAGGTAACCCCGACGCCTGTGCCGCCATCTACGAAATCACCTGCCGTTCCCTCCTCGAATCCAAAGCAGTCCCGGAGCCAGCTCGTACCGCGCTTCTGCGAGCGCTCAACGAATCGATTCTCACGACCTCCGGCACCCGAAAAGCCTGGATCCTTCGTTACGCGCTCGATGAGGTTCTCGAACTGCTCCCCGAGCGGTAAAACGTCTCCATTTCTGCAAAAATATTCTCATTTGAATTTGACCAATCGATGACTTGAGCGTCCGATGTGACTGGTCATGAATTTGCCGAAACTGATATACACGTTGATTCTTGCGGTCTCCACCCTGTTCAGCGCGAATGCGTTCGCCTTAGGTGAGAATGTGAGCCCAGAGGCTTCGGAGGCAACCCGATTGGCCTCGGCGAAGGAAAAACTGAACGCCGAGTCCGATACCGTAATTCTTTATGCCAGGGGTCTTTGTTGCCCGTCCTGCGCTATTGGCGTTCGCAAGATGATCTCCAAATTGGAGTTCGTCGATCGTCAGCGCTTCAATAAGGGCGTCGCGCTGGATACGAAAACGCAGCTTGTCACCGTCGCTATCAACAACGGCGGCCAAGCCGATTTCGACTCTCTCGCCAAGGCGATCAACAAAGCGGGGTACGATCCGGCAAAGGCCTACTTTCTCGAAAGCTCTGAGTTCGCGACGCGTTCGATAGCACTTGCCACGGAGAACTAACTCCGATGAGCCTGCAGGATCTGGGCCTTGGCCTCCTTTTCGGCGTGGCGATTTCATCCGTCTCCTGGGCCGATCAGCCGATCTTTAATGAGATGCCTCGTTGGGACAACGGTTGGGGATTTCAATTGATAGAGGAGTATCGCCATGACAGTGACCTAATGTCCGGCGATACTGTGGTGGCCGAAGGATATTCCGAGGACGTTCACCAGCTCCACATAGAAGGTGTCTACACATGGGATAAGTCGGTGAGGATTACCGCCAAGCTGCCAGTCGTCTTGGACGCCCGCAGGGAACTCCCATCGGAATTGGGCGGCAAATTGATACAGAGGGACGAGGGAATCGGAGACGCTACGATTGCCCTGCCACTTAAACGATACTTCAACCTAGACGGACGCAGTGGATCATGGACCCTGACTCCGCAATTCAGAATTCCTTTGTCAGGAAAGGATGAGTACGAAATCTACGATGGGGAATGGGGCCACGGTGTTTCCACAGGCTACGAAACAGAAACACATCGTTATATATTCGCAGTCGGAGCATCATCGTGGATATTTGGTGGAGACGATCCCTTCCAGGCTTCTGCGAACTTGGACCTAGGTTTAAACATCAGTCCGTTCGGTATTTATGGACACATCAAGTGGGAGACCGATTTCATCTACGAGGACGACGGGACAGAGAAGCTGTACGTTGGACCAAAATTGTATTTGAAATTTACAGACATGGTGCATGTCCAGGCACTCTATAAAACGGAGATCCACTCACGACGCAATGAACTGGACCATGGAAACTCCAGCTTCGCCAGTTTCGGTATAGCATTTGTTCACTAAGAGAGTGTCCCATAAAGCAGAATACGCGTCGTTTTTGTACAAATGAATCTGGGCAAGTTTCGGTCTAACTTGGATCTGGTTTTTCGGGCGTAGTCCGGTTTGGCAAACGCAAGGGCCCGTAGATTGCATTTCGGAAATCGGTGCATGATCAAACCTCCTCATTGACGATTTTTAGATCTACATTTTCAGTTTCTAATAACAGGATCCCATTAGATTTCCATTCCCATTCTTTCTTCTTTTCTATGCTCTTTTACTCTCACCTCAAAAATCCCAAAATCATGTCACGTTTTATTATCCCGGCTAGCTTGTTGTTCTCTTTAACTCCCAGTGGTTTCGCTCAGAATACTCCCGTACCCGCAGACTTAGAGCTGAACTGGCACGACGTTACGAAATGGGGTGTCGAAGGTCGTGCTTGGGAAGATGAGCCGAGGAAACGATGGTTAGACCGCCTACCAGCGTCTGCTGAAAAGGAAGTGCGTGAAACCGTCTGGAATCTTAGCCGCGACAGTGCCGGTATGATGGTACGTTTTGAAAGCGATGCCTCCGAAATCTGGATCGACTACAAGCTCCATAAAGCGGAACTGGACAAGCCGCACATGCCCGCGACGGGTGTAAGCGGCATCGATCTCTATGCTCGCGACGATAACGGTAAGTGGCGCTGGGTCATG
>CALDFV010000124.1 GCA_937942145.1 uncultured Opitutaceae bacterium | reverse complement strand
CTGGGCATGCTATTTTGTCGGGATGATAAAAGCAGCGGCGGTTCAGTTTAATCACTCTCCGGGTGACAAGGTTGCGAATATGGAGACGGTTCGCCTATATTGTCTTCAGGCGAGCGAGGAGGGAGTCGAGGTGATCGCGTTTCCAGAAATGTGTATCACGGGATATTGGCATGTTCGGAAACTGGATCGAGAAGCGATCGTGAACTTGGCGGAGGCGGTTCCGAACGGACCTTCTTCTAAGGCGCTGTTAGACCTAGCAAGAGACTGCCAAATGATTGTGGGGGCGGGGCTAATCGAACTGTCTGAGGACGGAAAACTCTACAATTCCTATGTGGTGGCTCAGCCGGATGGAAGCGTCCATTGCCATCGAAAGCTCCATTGCTTCATAAGTGAGCACATGTCGAGCGGCGATACGTACACCGTGTTCGAGACGCATCTGGGAGTGAAAATGGGGGTGCTGATCTGTTACGACAATAACTTGATCGAGAACGTTCGTATCACGGCACTGAAGGGCGCTGATATACTTTTGGCTCCGCATCAAACGGGGGGATGCGCGTCGGGAAGCCCTCATGGAATGAAAGGCATCGACGTCAAGTTATGGGAAAATCGAAAAAGTGATCCTGAGGCGATTGAAGCGGAGCTCAACGGTCCAAATGGCAGGGGATGGCTTATGCGGTGGCTGCCGTCGCGGGCTCATGACAACGGCATGTTTATCGTTTTCAGCAATGGAGTGGGAGTTGATGACGACGAAGTCCGGACGGGCAATGCTATGATCATCGATCCTTATGGAAGGATTCTGTCAGAAACCTGTCAAGCGGGCGACGATATGATAGTGGCAGATTTGGATACAGGTCTTCTGGAGCGAAGTTCCGGTCGTCGATGGATGAAGGGTAGGCGGCCTGATCTTTATGGGGATATAGTTGCGATAAAGGGCGATGAGGTTTCGGCTCGAGACGCTCGGTTTGGCTAGTAGCTCAGTGCGTTAGCCTGATTAGATTGAGGAGATTGTCACCGCTCCTTGCCAGTCGCTAGGAGTCTCGCTTTGCGAATAATAAGGTTATTGACCCAACTGTAGATGCAATCGTTGATGCCGTTTGCACAGCAAGTATTTGTAGGAGCGGTTTTACACCGCGATCCAGCGGGTCGGATTTCTTTGGGACTAAAAAATCGCCCCGACAAATCGGGGTTCCTACGGATGAACTCTCTGCAATAGGTAGGGCGAGAGTGTCGCTATGGGATTTCGCATCGGAAAAAACATTTTTTTGAACACCCATCTGTCCGTCTCGAATCTGAAGGTAGCTTGATCCATCTTTACGCATCTTCGTGACCAATATTTCATCCTTTTTGCGAAGGTCCTAAGGGAATAGGCGCTTTAGACGCTGGATCGTTGCGGTGTATTCAGGATTTGATGCTAAGTTGTACCATTCGTTGGGGTCTGAGTGATGGTCGTAAAGCTCAACGCCTTTTTCTCCACGGTCCCATTCGGTGTATCGGTAGCGTTCAGTTCGCACCGATCGTCCGTTGATGCCTTCTTTGATACTGCGGTCCTCGCGGCGTACCACTTCGGTGATAGCGGGTTTGCTCCAAGAGCGTTCCGGGTTGTCGAGAAGTGGCGCTAGGCTGGCGCCTTCCAAGCCGTCCGGTGAAGGGAGATCACAGAGTTCCGCGAGAGTAGGAAAGAGATCGACTAGCTCGACTGTGCGTAAGCAAGTCACTCCGTTTCCTTCGGCATCTGGGTTATAAATGACGAGCGGTACTCGTGCGGATTCCTCGAAGAGGCTGCGCTTCTGCCACTGACCCCCATGTTCTCCGAGCAGCCAGCCGTGATCGGATAAAAATACAACGATCGTCTTGTCAGCGAGGTTGAGGCGATCGAGCGCGTCAAGCAGACGGCCGACTTGAGCGTCCATGAACGAAATGGTGGCAAGATAGGCACGAGTAAAGGTGCGGAGTTTATCGGAGTCTAGGCCGTAATTGGGGGCGAAATAGTCGGTCGCTGCGGCGGGAACGAAGGGTCGATTTGTGGGAGGAGTTGGGGGCAACTGAACGTCATCGAAATCGTAGAGGTCGAAGTATTTGCTTGTGGCGACGCTGGGTACGTGAGGTCGAAAGAATCCTGCGGCGATGAAAAAGGGACGGTCTGCATTCTCCTCCATTAGCCGGATTGCTTCGGATGCGACCATGCCGTCTGTCTGTTCGGAATCTTCACCTTCGTCCTCCAAAAAGCCCAGGGCAATACCAAGGTTGAATTGCGGGGTGAAATTCGTGATCCGATCTTCTAAAAGTTTATCCCGGCCGATGGGGTTGGCCACTTCCTGCCAAGAAGGGGGGTCATCGAAGCCACTGGTCCCAATCTGTCCGGGAACCCCGTAATGGAAGATCTTTCCCGCTCGTGCCACGAAGTAACCGTTATTCTGAAACAGCTGAGGGATTGTGATGACCTCGGGGAGGGCTTCTCTGAAATGGGTCCTGTTCTCCGTGACGTCGGTGGTGGTCGGCCGTCGTCCCGTCATGAACGATGCCCGGCTTGGGTTGCACAAGGGATACTGACAGTAGGCCCGTTCAAAGCGGACTCCTTTTGCTGCGAGTCGATCTATATTGGGCGAGCGAACGATGGGGTCTCCATAGCAACCGAGGCGGCTGGTTAGATCGTCGGAGACAATAAACAGTACATTCTTCTTATCTGCAGCGGTGGTGCCCCATGCTGAAACCACTGCCGGGAAAATGATTATGGAGATGTATTTTAATAAGTAATACAATAGATGCTGGTCCAATCGCATGTTTCCCTTTTGCACGATTAATTCGGTTGTGGCAACTCATGATATTCGGTGAATTTGGGAACGCCGCGCCCCCGCTCGGCAGGTAATTTCTAATACGCCTTTTATTTGCCGAGCTGGGGCGCAGCGTTCCCAGGTAAGGAAATTACAAACAGTTGGCGGATGGCGTTTTCACCTGGCCCGACCAGCCCCGGCACGAGAATCTTGGTGCCACTTCGATTCCAGGCCGGGGAGGGGTCTTGACGGAGATCGCCCGAAATCCAGTTTCCGATATCAAAGCCCTGAGAGCGGATCAGTCTCCCATCTGAGCGTCGATAGAAGTTGTAGAAATTCATTTTCTGCACCTTGTCCTTGTGTCCGTTGACAAACCAGTCGCCTTGGGGAGATAGGCTGATGTCTCCTTCGGGATCAGGGAACACGTCGTTGTCGCCAATTTGTCCAACAACTAGATCTTGGTCTACATCGTAAATTATCTGACGCGTATCCATCGCGCCGATCATACGGTGGCCGTAGTCCCATTCAGGGTGGCCGCCGAAGAAGTGTTTCAATCGCTTGAGTCCTGTTCCGTCAGGATTGATGACAAAGGGGGCATTGATGCGAGGGTGCTTGTTTTTATTGACGCTGCTTCGCCATCCCGCTCGGGCGAAAAAGAAGATACGGTCTCCGTCACGATTCCAAAGGGTGTGGTTGATGAATAACGCGAGGTCGTCAATATGCGGTTCCGTTTTTCGAATCTCCGCTGCCATCTGCTCAAAAGAGACAAGGAGTGACTGTCGGCCCGTTCTTGAATCGATGAGAAAGATTCCATCGTCCTTGGGGTGCTTGACGCCTACGGTCCAGTCGTGAGCATCCTTGTAGCCCGTTACGGGTCGCAAACGGGCCATTCGGGCATAGTTGATTGCTGCGAATGCCCCTCCTGTTTGTTTCACGCCACTATTTCCCACCGGCTGTTTGCGAGACCGAAATTCTTTAACGCGTTTTCGTTTTTCGATGTCGTAGAGAACGGTGAACACCTTTCCCGTTTCGGGATCTCGATCATTGAAGAAAAACTGTGAATCAGGAGCATCGGGATTCCAGTAGAACATGGTCCC
>CALDFV010000123.1 GCA_937942145.1 uncultured Opitutaceae bacterium | reverse complement strand
GCGCCAACTTTGACGGGATTAATAATTGGTGCTCGGAGATCGCCCGCAACCTTGACGCCTCTACAGGGATGTTGATTTTTGTACTTATTTCTAGTCACATTTCATGAGCAGCGACATAGCCCCAGAGATACGAGAGCTCCTGAGACAAGGATTGGCAATACCGGCGCATCCACTTGCGTTAAATGGTAAACGGAAACTTGATGAGCGACGTCAAAGAGCGCTTTCGAGGTATTATCTGGATGCCGGGGCGGGCGGTCTAGCGGTGGGAGTACACACTACGCAGTTTGAGATTCGACGTCCGGAAATTGGTTTGTACAAGACTGTGCTGAATTTAGCTCAGGAGGAAATGGATGGCTATGTGTCCCGGTCTGGTAGTCCGGTTGCCCGCATAGCCGGGGTGATCGGTCAAACGAGCCAAGCAGTCCAGGAAGCGGAGATTGCATCAGAATTTGGATACGATGCGGTGTTGCTTAGCCTTTCCGCTTTTCCTGACGCCACCAATGAAACGCTGGTCGACCATTGTCGTGAAGTGTCAAAGGTGATGCCCTTGTTCGGATTCTACATCCAACCTGCGGTAGGTGGACGGAATCTTGATGTCGATTTCTGGAGAGCGTTCGCCCAGATAGAGAATGTAGTGGCGGTAAAAGTCGCCCCGTTTAGTCGTTACCAAACCATCGATGTGGTTCGGGGTTTGGTTGAGTCGGGTAGATCGGACGAGATCGCTCTATATACGGGAAATGATGACAATATCCTGGTCGATCTTCTAAGTGAATACGAGTTCATACGAGAGGGGGAGCCGGCTAAGAAACGCATCGTTGGCGGGCTGCTCGGGCACTGGGCAGTTTGGACCCGGAGCGCGGTAAGTTTGCTAGAGGACGTTCAGAAGGGTGTTTTTGCAAAAGATACTGGAAAGTCGCTCATGTTGGCCCACCAAATTACGGATTGCAACGCAGCCTTTTTTGATGCGGCGAATCAGTTCGCAGGATGCATTGTCGGTCTGCACGAAGTGTTGAGGAGGCAAGGGTTGCTAGAAGGAGTCTGGACCCTGGACGAGAATGAGGTTTTGCCTCCGAAGCAATTGGCAGAGATCGATCGCGTCTACGATGCGTATCCGGAACTCAATGATGATTCCTTTGTATCTGAAAATTTGGATCGCTGGCTTCGTTGAGACTCGTTTAAGTTAGCGGGCGATCTTGGTTCGACAATGCTCACCACCCAGAGCCTGTCGATGGGCCGAGCACCCATAAATACACTTTCAAGAGATAGGCGCTCGGAGATCTTCCGCTACCTTTCAGGAAAAATAAAGCTACGAGGTGATTTTCAAAAGGATCTGAATGAAAGAGATAATTATTCGACAGATGCGAGATTCCGATGTCGAGTCAGCGATGCGTCTGAAGGAGGCGGAGTCATGGAATTAGACTGAACCCGAATGGCATTTTCACTTACGCCACAATCCCGATTTGTGCCTGGTTGCCAGCCAAGGGGATGAAGTGATCGGTACGGCAACCGCGATCAACTGCCAAAATGAGGTCGCCTTGATTTGAATGATATTGGTCTCGAGCGATTATCGTAGGAAGGGATTGAGTAGCGCCTTGCTAAGGGCCATAATCGAACGATTAGAGGGACGCAATTGCATCAAATTGGGTGCGACCCCATCCGGCACTCGAAGGTTGCCCGCTACCTTGAAATGCCTCGGGGATGCTATAGCTGGGAAGCATTGCGCCTTTTTTGTTCGCCTTGGGGGTTATGCGTGTTGTGTTCTCAAGGTGAAGATCTCCTTCCATGAGGAATTTGATAACGAGTTTAGATGACAAGAAATGAGCGAAAATAGTGACCACCTACGTTATGACCTGGGCGACCTCGCCTACGGTACCTGGCGCATCCTCGATGGCGAGCAACCCCTTTCTTGCGAGGAGTTGGTTCGGCGGTTTCACAAGTGTCTGGAAGTCGGTATCAATACTATAGATACGGCAGAAATTTATGGAGGCTACCATGTCGAGGAAGCTGTGGGCAATGCTTTGAAGTCTGACCCAGAGCTGCTCAACCGATTTAAGATTGTTACCAAAGCGGGGATAAACATTCCTTCGAGAGAAAAGTCCCATGCGTCGATTCCACAGTACGACGCGTCGAGCAAAAACCTCGTTCATTGCGCGGAAAAATCTCTCCGATTGCTGGGGGTCGACACGATCGATCTCTTTCTGGTGCACCGGCCTGATTGGCTGACCCATCCTGAGGATACTGCTCGTGGGTTGCAGCAACTTCTCGATGAAGGAAAAGTTAGAGAAGTCGGTGTATCCAATTACACGATATATCAATTTGAAACGTTGGACCAGCTGATGGATGGAAATCTCGCGACCAATCAGGTTGAGTTTAGCCCACTATGTATGGATCCGCTCTACGATGGGTCTTTTGACCAGTGTCTGCAGAAAAAGGTGCGCCCCATGGCTTGGTCGCCTCTAGGGGGAGGGGCCCTTTTTAGTGGAAAAGGTGGAGCTCCGAAGCGACTAAGGGACAAGTTGACCGATCTATCGCCAAAATATGGAGAGGCTCCCTTGGATGCGCTGGTCTATGCGTGGGTCTTGGCTGTTCCCGCTAACCCGACTGTCATCCTTGGAACGAACAAAATCGACCGGATTGTCAGCGGCGCCAAAGGCGGAGCGATCCAATTAGAACGCGAAGACTGGTACGCGATCTGGGAGGCAGCTAAAGGCCAGTCGGTACCGTGATTGCAGAGCAGGTTCTGTTTCTAGTTTTTTCAGAGTTTTGGCATCGTGGATAGGGCTCGCCGGCCCGGCGAGCCGTAGCTTGGCTCCCATCTCCCTCATCATCCCCAAACCTCAGCGCGACCTCTGCGGTTCGCTGGACCGGCGAAGCCCTACCTTTGCGACTTCCCAATGGAAAAATGATCTAGGTGCGTCATTTTGGAGACAGGGTTGATCCCTTTTGAGGATTGATTCGACGGGTGAAAGCCTCACGATTTGGCTATGTTTAAGATTCGTTCTCTTACCCCTTTGTTATCAGTAGCCCTTACCATTGGGTTCCTTGCCTCCCTCTCTAGAGCTCAGTCCGATCGGCCCAATATCTTCTTCGCCATTGCGGATGATTGGGGCTGGCCGCATGCGAGCGGATATGGGGACAGTGTAGTTAAGACGCCCACTTTCGATAGTATTGCGGCGAATGGCGTTTTATTTACCAACGCCTTTATTTCCTCACCCTCGTGCACTCCTTCACGGAATGCGATTCTCACGGGCCAGTATCATTGGCGTTTAAAAGAGGGAGGCAATCTCTGGAGTAATTACCCGGAAGGTTTTCCTACTTACGTTCAAGCTCTGAGAGAGGCGGGCTACTTTGTCGGGTCGTATCGAAAGGCGTTCGGCCCTGGATCCGATCACGGAAAAGAAGTAGCGGGCAAGAAGTTCCAGGGCTTGGACCAGTTTCTTAAGGAACGTCCCAAGGAACAGCCCTTCTGTTTCTGGTTTGGGACCTCGGATCCCCATCGGTCTTACAAATGGCAATCTGGGTTGCGCTCGGGTATGAAATTGGAAGACGTTGAAGTACCGCCATTCTTTCCGGATTCGGAGGAAATTAGAACAGATATCCTCGATTACTATTGGGAGGTGCAGCGTTTTGATCGTCAGGTCGGAGAAGCCCTGGCCTTGTTAGAGGAAAAAGGGGAATTGGAAAATACGATTGTGGTGATGACCGGTGATCATGGCTGGCCCTTTCCACGCGGGAAATCGAACTTGTATGACTATGGGGCCCGGGTTCCTCTAGCTGTGAAGTGGCATAAGTCGATTCCTGAAAACCGAGTTGTGAGCGACTTTGTTAGCACGACGGATCTAGCGCCGACCTTTTTGGAAGCGGCGGGATTAAGGGCGTTGAAAGGAACAACGGGTCGATCTCTACTTTCAATGTTGAAGTCTGGCAAACAGGGTCGCGTTGAAGCAGATCGGGATTATGTTTTAACGGGAAAAGAGCGGCATACGCTAGCTCAGATGGACCACCCCGGTGGCACGCCCATGCGAGCCATTCGCACGGATGATTTATTATACATCCATAATTTCAAACCCGAGCGGTGGCCCGCGGGACATCCCGATGGCAGCTACAATGGGCCCATATTTATGGAAATCGATGCGAGCCCGACCAAGTCCTACATTATAGACCACAAGGACGATCCGGATATGGAGATTTACTATCAACTATCGTGCGGCTTGCGGCCGGCCGACGAACTTTACGATATTCGTCTCGATCCTTACCAAATGCACAATGTAGCAGATCGTCCTGAATACGCGGATACGATGAAGCGTTTGAAATCGCAGCTCTTCAGAGAACTCAAGGAATCAGAAGACCCACGAGTGCTCGACGGCGGTGACGCGTTCGACAGTTATGAGTATCTCGGTCGATTGAAACGTAAAGTGGAGTAGATGAGATTTTTAACCACGGATGACACGAATATCACAGATTACAATTTGTTGGGTTCACCTATCGGTGCTCGCCAAATCTGCTAACAATATGCTTAAAAATAGAGAATATGCGTTCCTCCGTGGTAATAACTCCAGTAGGATTTTCGTACTGCTTGTTACCGTTTTACTTTTCGCAAGTTCTTCGTGGGGTCAGCAAAAAAGTGAATACGGAATACGGCATTCGGTCGTCATTAGTGGACCCAAGACGTTTGAATTTAACGAAAACGACGAGATTGTTTGGGAGTTCGATGGTCGGTCCAAAGACATATCGAAGCTGGCCAATGGGAATTACCTTGTGACCTACCGTGACCAGGTGATCGAATTAGACCCCAGCAAGAAAACGGTTTGGAGCTATACTCAATTGGTTAATGCAGAGATCATGAGTGCCCAACGTCTTACTGACGGGAATACACTCGTGACAGAGCTTGGCGAGCACCCACGACTCGTAGAAGTGGATCAGGGATCAAAGGTAACGGCCATAATACCGATCCAGCCTGAAACAGACAATATCCATATGCAGACGCGGATGGGTCGAAAGCTGTCCAATGGGAATTATTTGGTTCCACACCGAATTATGCCCTTTGCCAAGGAGTATGACAGGAGAGGCAACGTGGTTCGCACGTTTCGCGTCGATCTTCCGGAATTGGGGGGCGCAGAAGCTAAAAACGGGACATTCGCCGCAGTGCGTCTGGATGATGGATCGACCGTCGTTACCTGTGCTTCCGGGAATAGAATGGTAATCTTTGATTCAAACGGAAAACTCGTATGGCATCTTTCGAGCGAGGAGCTGGGTGGAATCCTTAATGATGTATGTGGACTGCAAGTACTGAAGAGTGGAAACTTTGTCGTGTCCTGTTATGGGAACCAGGCAGAGGACGGTCTAAAGTTGATTGAGGTTACGCCCGACAAAAAGATCGTTTGGACGTACCAGAACCAGACTGTTAAGTATGTCCACAATCTTCACGTACTATCGACTAACGGTCAGCCTGAGTAGCCTGATTGAAAAGGGTCCCATTTAATTGGAACAATTCGTTTGGATAGTTGCAGATGAAATAATCTAGGTTTTTGCAGAATTGATTCGATACTTTTGGTTAAAGGACTTAGGTAGTCTCTAGTTTATCTTTTGCTACCCTTTGACCTACTTAAACAGAAGGACCTTCATTATGCCCGAAAACAATATCAATCGTCGCTCTTGGTTACAGAACATGCTCTACGGAACCGGGGCGCTCGTCGGCCTTAATGCAGCTAGCCCCATCGTTCGCGCAGCCCCGATAAGTCCGAAGGACAAGATTAAGGTGACTAAGCTGGAGACTTTTGTCCTTAAGAATTCCTGGGTGTTTGTGAAAATATCCACCGACGCGGGGATCACCGGTTGGGGAGAGATGCTAAAGGACGATGCCAAGGCATGCGCGGCGGGAGCGTTAGAGGTAGGAGACTATCTAATCGGTAAGGACCCTCGTCCAGTGCTCCATCACTGGCAAGCGATCCATCGAGGCGCCTTCTACCGGGGAGGTCCCATTAAGTCGGCGATTTCATCGGGGATTGATCAGGCCCTTTGGGATATCGCAGGTAAGTGCTATGATGTGCCCGTTTACAAACTACTGGGGGGACCGACGCGCGATAAAGCGTTTGTATATGGGGTGCCGGATAAGAAGACTGGCGTTAGGGCTATGAAGGTGGGCCCTTCCACTGAAATGCGCAAAGCCCACAAATACCTGGAAGGGAACAAGGTGGTTGAGGAAGTTGCAGAACGTTTTGGAGCGTTGCGTAAACGATACCCTGGCGTCGACATCGGAATCGACTTCCATGGAGCGGTGCAACCGACTACAGCAGCCTTGCTCATCAAAGCATTGGAGCCGCATAACCCATGGTTCTTTGAAGAGATCATTCAGGCTCTCAATGTGGATGTCATGGCAGATCTGGCTGCAAAGACTCACATACCCATCGCAACAGGCGAGCGTGTATTCCTTAAATGGGGCTTCCGAGAAATCCTTGAGAAAAAAGCAGCTATGATTCTGCAGCCCGACGTAAACTACGCAGGTGGCATTACTGAATTGAAAGTCATCGCTGGTATGGCGGAAGCCTACTACGCTCCCCTGGCTCCGCACAATCCCAACGGGCCTTGCTCGCTAGCGGCCAGTTTGCAAGTGGCAGCCTGTATTCCGAACTTCTTGGTCCAGGAACGAGGCGACCGTGAACACGATCTGCTTGCCGAGCCATTGCCTCCCGTTCGCGACGGCTACCGCCCGATTCCAACCGGTCCGGGTCTGGGAATTACAATCGACGAAAACCGTATCGACGAGGAAATAGGCGAACCCCGAGAGTATCTGCCGCAATACGATGCGGACGATGGTTCAGTGGTGGATTGGTAGGCAAGTATATAACTTTCAGGATCACTCGGAAAGGAGTAGATCCTATATTCTCTCGGGGTAAATACCTTGGCTTGCTTCGTTGCTGGTTTTGGTAGGCAGGACCGGTCGTTTGACCCCGATAGGTAGGGGCTCGGTCCTCCGTATTCGAATTTAGGAGGATCGAGCCGACCCTCCCTAACTTTAGAGATGCCTCGGGGCCTTTTATCGCAGTTTTCGTGACGTGAAACGCCTCACAGGTGATTCATTCCCGATCTGCAACACTGATTCTTTGAGATTTGCTAGCGACTGCATTGCATTCTTGTGGATTTGAACTGTTTCAGGTCCAAACACCTTTTTATTTTGCGGGTAATATTGGATATTTATTTCGGAAGACTATTGAGCGTTCATCGGCCCCTTATGTGGATGTCGCTTCGATTATACTAAACCGTAAAACCCATGAATCTAAGAAGCATATTCAGACTCAGTTCTATTGTCGCGGCATCATCATTGCCGCTTGCCGTATCAAATGGGCAACAAGATGGCGAAGAAATCTACGAGCTCAGCCCCTTTAGCGTGGAGTCAGGCGATAACGAAGGTTATCGTGCAACGACTACCTTGGCGGGAACTCGTCTCAAAACGAACCTTCGCGATGTCGGCTCTTCGATATCAATTCTCACCGACGAGATTTTTGATGACACGGGGGCCACGGATGCAGCGACCATACTGTCTTACGCAGCCAACACTGAGGTGGCGGGTATCCAAGGAAATTTTGCGGATCCAGGTTTTTCTGGAGGACGACCCAATCCTTCTGAGCAGCAGCGAGCGCCGCAGAATTCGCAGCGAGTACGCGGTTTGGCCAAGGCGTCCTTGACCCGCAATTACTTCCTCACTGACATCCCGTTCGACAATTACAACAGCGACCGAGTTACGATCAATCGTGGGCCTAATTCCCTGCTATTTGGAATTGGAGAACCGGGCGGCGTCATCAACAATTCGGTCAATGGGGCTTCGTTGGGGCGAGATTTTGGAGAATTGGGCGTTCGGATAGGAGAGCGGAGTTCGCATCGCGTTACATTCAACTACAACAAGGTTCTATTGGAAGAACGTTTGGCGGTTCGGCTCTCAATGTTGAATGAAGAAACTGAATACCAGCAGCGACCTACCTATGAAGAAGACGAGCGCTACTATTTTGCGTTCGAGGGCGTTCTCTCCAAAAACGAAGGTTCAGAGTTTTTCGATAGGACAGTGATTCGGGGCAATTACGAGGAGGGAAACACCAAAGGAATTCCTCCAAGCTTGATTCCGCCGGCGGAAGGAATTTCAAACTGGTTTTCTCTTCCGAGCCGCAGTTCCATTGAGTCCATTACCGGTAGCGCGTTGCCTGCATATTGGGATGACGGTAGTTGGTCCCCGAAGTTAACGGTGGATACGCAATGGGGGGCGGATTTTAACCGAGTTCCGGCACCGGTAGGAGACTATATCACGATTCAGATGCCATTGGTCTATCGCACCGTGGATGCCCAAACGCCATCGATAGGATTGGCGAGCGACCCGAGTATCGCAGGTTCCATCGGTCGCGTTGTTTGGGTCAATGGTCGCGACCCTGGTTTTCTAGCCCGCTTCGATACGATCGGCTCCCGCTCGCCGATTATCAGGGGCTTGTATCCGGGATTCACCGCCCGGACGCTTAACGACACTCGGATATTTGATAACCGCGAATTGTCGCTTGCCGGAACCTT
>CALDFV010000122.1 GCA_937942145.1 uncultured Opitutaceae bacterium | reverse complement strand
CGGGGCGTCGCGATCAGCGAAGATGTGACGTTTCCATTCACCATCCAATGAGCTGCTTCCAGGGGTTTCGTACCAGAGAATGGACTCTGGAATACGAGTCCTTTCCGGTTTCTGAAACGAGTTGGCGATCAGATCTTCTTTACCGTCCTGATTCACATCACCTATGATGAGACAGTGGGTACCGAGGATTTCGTCATCGAGCGTGTGGTAGGCCCATTCACTCCCGCCAAGCGGTTCGTCCGGGCATTCCAACCAAAACACCGTGAGGTTCGATCCAATAAAATCCAAATCGCCATCTCCATCCACATCCAGCAAGCACGAGTGAATGCAATTGGCTCGGGGCCGATTTCGCGAAAGACCCGCTCGAAACTCGTGTATCACCGTCGGCTCCCAATGAGGTCCTCTGTGCAGCGTCACCTTTCCGCCATAGGAAGCGATTACGTCTTCCTGGCCATCCCCATCGAAGTCATTCGCTACGGCGGAATTGATGTCTCCTGAGCCAGGTACGACAACTATGTGTTTTTCCCATTCGGGATTATTGGCGCTGAGTGGCAAGGCTTCCCAGAGGCGCACATTGCCGTAACGGATAGATCCTTCTTTGCCTCTTGCCTTTAAATTAACTGAGACTTTCGGAACATCCAATCGAGCATTCCGCATCAAAAAGGACGGGCCTCCTTCAATTTGAGCTACCACTTCCGACCCGCGGGTTTCAAGCATCACGGTGTACCATCGGTCCCGCTCGATATTCCAATCGGACTGTTGCAGGATCTGATCCTTGTCGCCCTCTTTCTGGGAATTCCGGTCTTTCTGCAGCGCCACGCCAGAGTCCGTTCCAAGGATAAGTCGAAAAATGTGCCCCGACGTATCAGCAGTACTTCCTTCGTCAAACCCAATGTGGGCCGCATTCAACCCCCCAGATATCATAACCGACATTTCCAATATGCAATCCCGGGCTTTCGCATAAAGTCTCATGCTCGGAGTCGCGCCCGTGTGATTGTTTCGGCTGGCCTGAAACGCTTTTGTTGATGGGATTCCAACAAGGGACCCATCTTTTACGCTCCATCGTGTTCCGTGTAGCGCATTCCAGGCGGGCTTCACGTCAGCGTTATCAAAACGGTCTTCGAACAATAGTTCCCCTTTG
Source organism: uncultured Opitutaceae bacterium (assembly GCA_937942145.1). GTDB lineage: Bacteria > Verrucomicrobiota > Verrucomicrobiia > Opitutales > Opitutaceae > Pelagisphaera. The sequence goes on along the minus strand of CALDFV010000122.1, from coordinate 13,247 downwards.
GTTGAAATCAATGGTTCTAAACCGAACAGGCTTTGAAATATAGTCGTTAGAAAACAGCAACTCGAAACCGCTAATACTTTATTCATATTCCGTACTATCAAACTTGCCCACGACAACAATATCCGCTGTCACTATACATCGCTAAACGCTTCGCTTGTGACAATCAGTTCAACGAGGTCCTTCAGGCCGTAATTTCGGTCCGCCAGTTCGCTGACGATGCCATCCACAATGGGACGATCGCTAAAATGCAGTTCTCGCCCGAGCGCGTAAGTGAGCATTTTCTCAACCAGGCAACGGGCGAACTGGTTCTTCCGATCCAAAAGCAGGCCCTTCAATTCCGAAACGTCAGTAAAACTCTCGCCGGTAGCCAGAGTGCCCGACGTATCCACATTACTATAGCTTCTGCCACTGTCATCTTGATATTGCGAGCGATACGAGCCGATGGGATCAAAACTCTCGAGAGCAAATCCGATCGGATCAATTTTGCGATGACAATCCGCACACGTTTCAACCTTTCGATGCTTCGCCAGTTGTTCGCGAATTGTAGTTGCTCCCCGAATATCAGGTTCGATAGGCTCGACATCGGGCGGCGGCGGAGCGGGAGGCGTCCCCAGAATATTCTCCAGCACCCAAATGCCCCGCATTACGGGTGAAGTCTCCACACCATTGGACGTAACGGTCAAAACGCTTGCTTGTCCTAGCACACCACCCCTAGGCGAGTTAGCAGGAAGCCTCACCCTACTGAAGGAGTCAGAGGAAACGCCTTCAATACCGTACAAATCAGCGAGGTAGCGATTCACATAGGTAAAGTCGGAGTGGATGAAACTTTCTATGCTTCGATTGTTTTGCAGGATATCCTCAAAAAACAAACGGGTCTCTTCTTTCATTAAGGGCTCAAGCGCTCGGTCGTGATATTGACTGAACTTTTTCGAATCTGGTGGCATCGATCCCAATTCATTCAAGCGCAGCCAACTGTCGGTGAAGTGATTCGAAAATGCCCTCGCCTTGGGATCCTGCAGCATCCGCAAAGCCTGAGCTGCGATGGACTTTGAATCACCGAGACGATCGTGACTCGCAGCATCTAGCAAGACTTCATCGGGCATGGAACTCCAGAGGAAATAGGATAATCTCGATGCAACCGTGAAAGCCTTATTTCCATCCGGCTCGTCAAGCGGAGTTTCCACATAAAGAAAATTGGGTGAAGACAGCATTGCCTTGAAAACCGTTTTAACCGCGTTGACTGCGTCATCCCCAAATTCACGCCGCTTTTGATAAAAGCCCACATAGCGATCAATCTCCGACGGGACCGAAGGACGTCGAAACGCTTTGAAGGCAAAATCTTCGATGATTCGCTCGATGCCTGAATCGGTAATATTCCCGCCGGAACCTTCATCGAGAACTTGGAGCCAATCCGGCATTTCGTGTCCTGTTTCAGGCCCCTGGATCTCCATCCAATGAATTCGCATCCTCGGCCCTTGATACACGTCGGACAGGTAGATTTCCTGGTTCTCCGCGGGCTGGGCAGCCACGCCGTCTCTCCAATTACTCGGGAGCACTTCCGGATGGTACACCGGCGCGATTTTACTGAGAACCCCCTTGAAGGGTCTAGGGCCATTAGCGTATCGGATCACGGGGACAAAGCCTTCGTCCATCCAGGTCCTTACTTCATAGATTTTCGCCTCATGGTCCAATAGAGGGATTGTGGCAACGGTTCGATCCGAAGCATTGTAACGTCGCCCTGGATACCCGATCCTCGGATCTGTCACGAGCACTTCCATCTTGATCGGCTCGTTTCTGTCAATTCCCAACAACTTAGGATCGTATGGGTGCTCGCGATCAATACCCTCGGACTTTATTCGTATCGTATAATAGCCATCTGCCGGAACGCCCTTTTCAAAACGATCGGCATAGACCCTATCTGACTTGCGGTCTCCATGACCTACATCCACGTAGCTCCCATCCACGTTTACCTCAAACCAGATTTGGGGTCGGAAATGATAGGTCCGATCGCATAGGTCGTCTGGAGTGAACACTTCATGAATCGGGGTCATGTCCTGTTTGGCAACGATTGCTTTCTCTATCGTTTGGGATGCGGCCTCTAGGTACTGTTCCAGCAGGTAGTCTGAGAGGATCAACTCTTCCCCCACATTGGCAAAGCCTTCGAATTTCTCGTCTGGGGGAAACGAGTCCGTGGGATCAAATGACTCGATATTCAAGCCGAACAGATCACGAATCGTGTAGCGATACTCGTAGCGGTTGAGTCTCCGTAAGAGCGGAGCTTCGTTGCTGGCATGGCGCTCGTATGCTAGCTCCAACTCCCCGGTTATCCACGATACCATAGAGCGCAAATCCTTCAGTGATGGAGGGGTCTCTTCCTCGGGAGGCATTTCGCCAAGGTTAAGCATATCGAGAATCTCCTGCCAATCGTAAGCGGTGTCATCGCTCCTAAAATCAGTTCCGAGCGAGTCAAAACGGCGATCCCCCTTTTGCTTTTCTTCTCCATGGCACTGGATACAGTGCTGCTTTAAAAATTCGTTTGGATCGATTCCCGTATCTAATTTTTGGGCATACGTAATAAATCCGAACGCTGGCGAGAAACAGAGAAAACACAGTGCTCTCATCCAAGCTGTACTTACCAGGAAGCTTTGGTAGGGCCGTTGTTTTCCAAGGGGACACCGACCAGGTGGATAGGGTCGCCCTAAATCAAGCCACCCTATCAGCATTAAATTGAACTTCGAATACCAGTACATTACAGTTGGCCTTCTCTTAACTAAACCCATCCAGTGCACCGGTGCTTGTGCCGAACTGGTCGACTTCCAATCCGAAACGCTGCAACATGGAGACGTACAGGTTGCAGGCGGGTGTCTGTCGTCCTGAGATTTTTGGATACTTTTTATGTTCTCCGTGATTAAAGCCGCCCCCGGCGAGTATAAGCGGCAGGTCTCGATTGGAATGCGAGCTGGCATTTCCCATTCCACTGCCAAAAAGCACCATGGTCTTGTCCAACAACGAAGCGTCGTTGGATATTTGCGTGCGCCTCAAGTCTTCCAAAAAATTTGCGAAAGCAGTGGTATGAAAGGTTTCGATTATAGACAACTGCGCGAGCCGACTCTCATCGTGTCCATGGTGTGTCAGAAAATGGTAACCTTGAGTAACACCGGGAAGACCGGAGTCACCGCTCCACCCGTCTATCCCACAGGTGACAATCCGGGTGGAATCCGTCTGTAGGGCTAGCTTCATCAATTCATAGAAAACGGGAACCTCCCCATAGAAATCGTCCGGCAGGGGTCGAGGTAATTGGTATTCAGTCTTTGGCTTAGGCCTTCGGAGCCACGCTTCCGATTGGGTTAACCGTTTCTCAACTTCTCGAATTGACGTGAAATACTCATCGAGCTTTTCCACATCGTTCCGGCTGATTCTCTTTTTCAGAGCCACCGCATCCTCCCCTACAATATCTAGGATGCTGGCATTCAGTTTATTGGAATCACTCAGCCGTTTACGCTTCGATTCCGGAGTCTCCAGAAAAAGAGCGTCGAACATCGTTTCTAGTCGCGTAATGGGAGGGATTTCGACGTTATTGCGTGTCCATGAAATGCTTCCCCCGCCGATACCAATCTGGAGAGAAGGATAGCGCGTGTCCGATCCCACAAACTCCGCGGCCTTCTGGTCGAGGGTGATGTTTCCTTCTGGCCTCCCCTTGCCATGTTTCGACAACACGCCTGAAAGGAAAGTATGCACCGCTTCGTGCCCTCCCTTAACCCCCGGATGATCGAGCTGGGAAAACACAGTGAAGTCGTCTTTCAGTCCAGCTAGCGGCTGTAGCAATTTTGAAAGCTGGTAGTTCCGACCCGATTCCTCCGGGAAAAAATCGCCGGGATACAGTCCGTAATTCAAGCCGACACATAGCATGCGCATGGGCTCTCTAGCCATCCCGTCCGCCGCCCTCAAATGATGCGGAAGCGCAATAGATTCCAGAAAAGGCAACGCGATTGCGGCTCCAGCCCCGCGAAGGAATGTTCTTCTGTCAATGTATCCAGTGTTCGCTTTCATGCTTTTTCTGTTTCGCTGTCCAACTCGGCTCACTTGAGCAGGTTCCCTTTTTTCTTCGCCCATGGAATCCTACGATCATAGAAATCAGCGTATCCATCGTAGCGATTGAAAGAAACTGCGTCTTCTCGCCAGTCATTGACCGCCGCGTCATACCGTGTCCTCATATCTTGCAAGACTTCCGGTGGCTGATTCTTTTGCACCCGATTCAGGAGCTCGAGCCGATCTTCGCTCACTTTGTACAATTCCTCAGTGGGGACAAACTCATCTGCCCCATAGGGCCAATAGATGTACTTCCAGTCTTTGGTCAGCACGGCCAAACTCTGTGCCACCAAAGGTCCCCAGGCGTTTATCAATTGAAGCGATTCGTGAATCTCTGTTTGCGGGTCGTCGTAGATCGCCATGAGGCTTCTCCCATCCATCGACTCGGGAATCCCCAATCCAGCCAGTTCGAGAATTGTGGGGGCGAAATCGATGTTCCCGGTCAAGGCATCCGTACGGTACCCTTTACCGCTATTCTCGTGTCGCGGGTCGTATATCAGCAAAGGAACCCGCGACGCTTCTTCGTAAGGAAGCACCTTGGATCCGTATCCGTGAGATCCGCAGAAAAAACCGTTGTCGGAGGTGAAAATTACAACCGTATTATCGCTGACACCTGCTTCCTCCAGCGCTTCGCGTACCATCCCCACGGCGACATCCACACCGTAAATCTGCTGATAGTAGATCGCCATCACTTCGTCATACCGGTCGCTGTATCCCCATTCCTCAAAGCGAACGTATTGGCGTCCTTGCTTGCTTTGAAGCGCGAAGTGCTCTGAAAACTCCCGGCCGTAATTGCCTGGTTTCGTAAACGTTTGTCCGGCATAAACATCGTCAAACTTCGGATCCGGGGTAGTTGGACGGTGCGCCGCTTTGAAGCTGATTGACAAGCAAAAGGGCTCCTCCGATCGGGAAGCGTCCTTTATGAAGTCGCGACTAAAAGCCCCGTACGAGAGTGTCGAATGCGGATACTCCTCTGCATATTTGGCCATCGATTTGTTTTTGGCAGTTTCGTAGTGAGTCTGGCCAGGGCCACCGCCCCATCTGTCGAAATCCCCTTCCGGCAGTCTCCCTCTCCCTTCCTTGCCATCGCCGATATTGAAACCGAACTTTCCGGCGAACGCAGTTTGGTATCCTGCTTTCCGCAAAAGCATTGGATAGGTTTCAGCCCAAATTTCTTCTCGCATATCGCCATGCGAAAAATTCGTGCCGTTTTTGTATTCGTATTTTCCCGTCATTACATTGGCCCGGCTCGCCATGCAAATCGCGGTGGTGTCATAATGATGGTCGAACACAATCCCATCACTGGCCAATTTGTCTAAATTCGGAGTTTTGACGTCAGGAGTCCCGTAGCATCCCATAGAATAGAGATTCTGGTCGTCCGTAAGGAGAAATACGATGTTGGGTCGCTTGTCCTCTGCAAAGGTAAGGCAGCTCCAAAAGAGCAGAGACAATACCCCTCCTCGCTTAAAACCGTGGCGCAATGACTGAATAACAAGAATTTTTGAATGCATAGTTAGAAGAAGAGTATACTCGAACGTAAGTTATTACCTTTTACAGACCCTGCAATGGACCTGACCCAAAAAATTAGCGCTCAAAACTGCCAGATCTAGTGGGTCGGTGTCCAATTGGGAATTGCAGGGGTGTCGCCAGCCCCAAGCCTAAACCGGTTGATTTGGTTTTCCGATTTCAGTGACAGGAACGTCTCGAGTTCCGCCGTCAATTTTACTTTCGCCTCCGCAATCGCCTGAGCACGCTTTTTTACCGATTTCGGATCACGCTTTGAAATATCGAGCTTCTCGTAGGGATCATTCCGGATTTCGTACAACTCGAGCGAGGATTCTTTTGCCTCAGAATCGGGAGCGGGCCGGTGGAAAACCAGCTTCCAATCTCTGGTGTTTGCCGCCAATCGTTCGATCCTGTCGTCATTCTGATCGAGATAGGTAAACCACGTCCGGTCTGTGAGCTTCGCTTTGCCTCTCAAGGCATCTAGTACATCGATTCCGTCGAGCGGCTTGGCGGGGGGGTCGTTCACGCCAATCATTCTACGCAGCGTGGGGAGCACATCGATGTATCCCATATTTTCTCGTATCCGCTTTCCCCCCAGGATTCCGCCATTCTTCCACATAGCGGCGGCCGCCACACGGATTCCGCCTTGATAAACCGTTAGCTTGGATCCCTTGAGCTCACCATTGCTCGCCACGTTTCGCACACCTCCATTGTCGCTGAAAAAGAGAAAAAACGTATCGTCGAGATCCCCTCGCGCTTCGGCCGCGGCCAAAATTTTGCCAATTGCCTGGTCCATGGAATCCACCATCGCCGCATAAGTCTTCTGCCTCCCCGTCCTATGAGGATATTTTTCGAGATCTGCCTCCTTCGCTTGAAAAGGTGAGTGCGGCGCGTTGAAGGGGACGTACAAGAAATAGGGTTCATCCTTTGGAATCGATCTAATGAATTCAACCGCTCCCTCGCCGATCAAATCGGTTGCATAGCCCTCCACCTTTACCGACTGGTCATTCTGATGCCAATCTAGCTCTCCATCTCTTTCATGCGTGAAATAGTCAATGGCGCCGTTGTAGTGCCCAATGAAGTCAGTAAACCCACGCTGCAAAGGCAGCCATTTCTTTTGACGATGACCCAGGTGCCATTTTCCCATGATGCCCCGCCGTTTGTATCCCGCCTTAGCAAACACGTCAGCTAGCGTCTCCTCGGAAGTATCCAAGCCAAAGTCTCGCTGAGGGGGTATCACCGAACGCATGAGACCATAACGAATGGGATACCGACCCGTCATCAATCCTGCCCGAGTCGGGGTACACATGGGACAGGCGTAAAAGGCCTCAAGCTGTGCGCCTTCACTCGCGAGCCGGTCGATATGGGGCGTTTGAATGTCGCTTCCATGAAAACCCACATCGCCGTAGCCTAGGTCATCCGCGAGGAGGATGATCACATTAGGCTGATCTTGAGCGGAAAACAGACCCAGAGATCCCAAGATTAGTGTAGAAACGGTTAAAGTGAGAGACTTGAAATTCATCGAACGCTTATTGGGGAAAGAGAAGTCTGGATAGAATAGGGAATTCAGTTCCACGGGAAGCTCATTGTCGGTTTTTCTGCGTACCTATCGTTGAAAATCGTCAATCGACTTCCACAGCCCGGCTCCAGCTTCACTCGAAAATTCGGTCCATCTATCTCAACGCTTTCAGTCCCGGATGCGACTTGTGTGATGCGGTGCTCTGCGTAGGCGCCCGCTTGCACGATCACTTCTCGCGACTCCGACTGGTTGAGGTTAACTAAGGTCACAGATACGGAGTCATCGCTAAACGAATCGATCAAAGCTCCTACATCATTCGGAATTCCAGCGCGCCGAGTGATCGGATCGAAATACCGCAAGCGGCAATGGAGCGGAGCGGCTCCTCTTCCCGGGTCAAGGCCTCCCATCATGAGCTGCCGGAGGGTTCCTACAGTGGCGGGGTTATACTTCATCGGATCATCGGCGAGTCGAGTATCGGGAGTGGTCGTATCTGCCCGCATTCCGGCAGCCTTAAAACGGATCGTTTTAAAGTCTTTCCTAAGTTCTCTTTCAGGAAAAGCGGGATCTTCGCCATTAAGGAACTTAACCCATGGATCGTTGGCTACTCGCGATCTGTCCTTGCGAGACATCGTCCAAAACCAGGAATCCAAAGCGCCCCATGAGACGGGCTCCGGTTTAAAGTCGTACCACCCATCGTCCCCATACATGTAAGGGTACTGCATCACTCCATCAACGACCTTGCCGTTTGAGTTGACGATATCGAGCATGTGAGTCCAGGCGTCGATGTACCGTCGATCTCCGGTGAGCAAGAAGGCATTGCCAAAGCCAATAACGCCGCGATAAACACGAGTGCGGTGAGCAAGTTCTCCCGTCTGGGGAACGATGACTGAGAACCCCCATCCGTAAACACTGCCCCACCATTTTCCATCGGTTTCCCCTCCAATAGTACCATCGAGACCCACACTTGAGGGGATGATTCCGTTGTTCTCTTCCATCCGGTCCATCCACGCGTCCACATAGTCGAGGAGCCAGGCTTTATATTTGTCTTCACCGGTCAAAATGTAGGCGTTCAGAGCTAGAGTGGTAGCGGACAAGTTTTGCGGATGGTCGCCTAGGATGTCATTGTAGTCTTTGAAGTGCTCGACCATTTGCTGGTAGTTCTCTTCCCCGTGGCCCAGATGAAACCGGTTTTCCACTTCGATCGGATCGCCCGCCCAGTCGAGCCCCGTGGTCTTTCGCATCAACGGCCCCCGACTACCGTTGAACATGCTTTTAATGATCTTGTGTTCAAAGTCGTAGTTCAGGGCTCCGGGGTCTTCATTCATATAAAAACCGGCAAAGCGTCGCACTCGATTTTGAAAATCGACATTTTCCGGATCGGAGAGACCTTGTAAATTGAATACCCGCAACCCTTCTCCATTGTGCATCCAATCCATCATTACAGGAAACTCTTTGTAGTACATGCCATCCCGAGCAAAGGGAACTTCGACGGTTTTGGCTTCCGTGTATTGCAGTAAATGCCCCTCCCATGCTTTGCGATACATCGTCAAAATGGATTCGTCACCTCCTAGTGCGTGCAGGATCGGCCAGTCCGCTACATTCTCTATGGCATCGTCCGGTCCATCATCCCCACCCCAACGCTCCACACAAAGAAGATAGCCCCGTTCGTCGAAATACTTTTCGAAAAATTCCTGGCACGCTTCCGCATTGGCTTGGAGTAGCTCGCGTTCGAGCAGAGCCCAGTTGGGTGGCGCCATTTCCGTGTTTACCTTGATTGTAGTGTCGCACGAAACATTTTTTATAAGGGCAACAATAAGGAGGCAGCAGTAAAGGACTGCGCTTTTGCGAAAACAGGCAGAAGATTTCATGGGAGGGGGAGGAGTGACAGGGATAGATGTTCTAAAGAAACTATTTTCCGGAATGGGGAACCGAAAACTTGCAAAGAAAGTTAATTCTGATCGGGACGAAAGAACAATCGAAATCAGTTTATCTCTGGCAGGTTAACAAGCCATCCCAGACAGTCCGCGCAAATATAGCGTAGGCAATTTGCCTCTTTCGCAGAGACAGGCCACAATTCGACCAGGCCAAGGGCGTCCCAGCGCTGACCCCGTTCGTTGAGACAATCGCCCTTAGTTAGAAAAGGAGCATTACTCGATCCAGAATCGCCCCATTTTTGGTGGAGCGGTTTCCGCTGGGGCAGAAAGCGGAATTCTCTTGGATAAACAGGACACCACCCACAAAGCCCAAACGACAGGATCCCTCTGACGAGGGGCCCCGAGGTAGCGTGCTGCCACGATTTTAGGAGATTGGAATCTCGTTGTATGAAAGCAGTGGGTTCGAACCGTCACATAGGTCCGTAACCATCATAGGGATAGTCAGGAATCACAACTTCGTACTGGGCTTGCAAATACTCCACTATATCGATCATTTCACGAACCGTCATCTTCTCTGAAAAGTCGGGCATGATGGAATTTCCTTCATCGTCCACGTACTGTTCCCGATACTTGCGCTCGATGTCATGCGAGGGATTTATAACTGAAGTAACTAGTTGCCCATACGTCTTAACGCGTCTCACTTCGCCGCCTAGAGTCACGAAGACTTTCCGGGCTCCCGCTGGCTCCGGCATGGATTGCTCGCCATCCACTAAGTGACATTGGATACAGCCAAGACTGATGAATGCCGCTTTCCCTTTTTCGATATCGCCTTCCGGCAACCGAAAGCCCATCGGTGATTTCTCATTTACCGGACATCCCGAAAATACTATCAGAGAAGCGACGCAAATCGCGCACAAACCTATCATTCTATATCCATTTATCTTCATAATGTTTCCTTTCAACTGTCTGTGAAATCGTTCCTTGCCGGGCAGTGGGATCTGTCGGATACCGCGTGCCCACATTGTAGTCAATCGTTCGACTTGAGTGGCTTCAGCTGGTACCGATCTCGATCATTTTTAGGGGTGATTATTGTTAACTATAAGCGCCACGAAACGTTTCGTTTCCTGCCGCGGACGGATTGTTACAAAAACCGAGCACTCTCGCTAACCAAATTTGGCACGAACATTGCCATAAATCGTCTCCTTTATGCACTCGCAATCAGGAACCAGTCCTAACCCGGTGAACCTGTCAAAGCCTGCACTCGACACTTTCACAATTCGTCCTGCTGGCACTTGCCCCTAGAAGAACCGTTGACGACCGTCGCATAGCATCGGATATTTTACATCGACGTTTCCTCCCCATGCCCTCCTTCGCAGAAAAATCGACAACTCGGCGTACAAAACTCATCACAGCTGCCGCAACTGCCTGCTTTGCGGTTTGGAATATCTCCTTCGCTGATTCCCTGCCCAACATCATCCTTATTTTCGCCGACGACATTGGCGTTGAGACGATCGGAGCCTACGGAGGTGAGTATTCAACCCCGCACATTGACTCACTCGCCGAAAACGGCATCCGTTTCGATTATGGCTATGCGACTCCCGTCTGCACCACCTCACGTACACGGCTGCTCACGGGAACCTATAATTTCAAACACTATGAAGCTTTCGGCCACCTGAATCCGGACTATTACACGCTACCGTTGCACATCAAAACGGCCGGATACAAGACAGTCGTCGTAGGAAAATGGCAACTGGCCGGTAATATGGAGATTGGCGGTGTCGGGTCATATCCGAGTGATATTGGCTACGACGAGCACCTCGTATGGCAGTTGGAACGATCCCTCAAAGGAAGCCGCTTTTGGCAGCCAACACTATCCGAAGACGGCATCGCCAAAACCTACTGTAAAGACGACTTCGGCCCGACTATCCTCAATGACTACGTACTTGATTTCATAGACAAGTACCACAACCAACCCTTTTTCATTCACTACAATCCCGTTCTCGCCCACGATCCATGGACCACGACGCCGGACTCACTGGATGCGAAAACGCCTAAAGAGAAATTCCGCGGGATGATGTCATATTTGGACAAGATGGTGGGTCGAGTCATCCGAAAGCTCGAAGAACACAACTTGTCCGAAAACACGCTCATCTGGTTCATCGGCGACAATGGCACTCACCCGCAAATCACTTCGAATCGTCACGGAATTCCCATTACAGGAGGAAAGTGGCACTCGAAAGACGCGGGGACCCATGTGCCTTTCATTCTCCAATGGAAAAAGAAGCTTCCGAAAGGGGTCGTCCGAGACGACTTGGTAGAGGTTTTGGATGTATTCCCTACCCTTGCTTCGGCGATTGGCGCGAACTCGCCCGTACCCCTTGATGGGGTCGATCTCCTCAAAATTTCCAAGAAGAAGAAAAAGAAGACTCCTCGCGACTCAATCTTCATGCACTACGATCCGCAATGGGGAAGTGACTACTTCGGCACAGCAATGCCCGCGGCGAAGTTCATTTTCGACAAGCGTTGGAAACTATATTCCGACGGAAGTCTCTATCGCATCGACAGGGACCCACTCGAGACCAACCCGATTTCAGTCAGCGATCTTAAACGAAAAGAACATCGCGAGTACCGAAAACTTAAGAAGCAATTCGACTCCATGATAAGCGGCCCATTAAAACCGCCCTACTTGAACAGGCCGCTCAAAGGAAGCATTCCTCCGCCTTCTCCTGACTGCCCCTAGCCGGGGTCTCCCATATGGAAAAATTCGAATACAATTTCGATTTCGGTCCCAAACCTGCCATTGTTATCGACGCTTGGTTTAAGAAAGCCCTGTTACCGATAGGCGCTTTGGTTGTCTGCGCCTTTTTGCTTGGTACTCTATCGCACTATTGGTTCACTCGTTTTATCATTCCTTCAATAGCCGCGGGAGCTCTGATCATTTTCGTAGGTCTCTACCTTTACCGACGGCAATTGGCCATTCGTCGAATTGAAGGAACCAAGAGCGCGATCTTTCATTACAAAATCGATGACTCAGGGATTCACTTTGATAACGAAATCGGAACGGGAACAATCAAATGGGGATTTAAAGGAAAACTCATACCGAGTAAACGATTCATTCTCCTACAGAGCCCTGAAATGGGCCTCATCCCCATTCCCGCAGAAACGCCGCCCGAAGTTTTGCAGGGAATAAAAAGCAAACTTCGAAAATAGCCCAATTATACATTCGAAAAACCAGGCGCTCCGAGCGTAGTTTAAAAGTCGAAGAACACCCCCACTTCCCCCCACGCTGCTTAACTCCTTGAAATCAACGAGGAAACATCCTCATGAATTAATGTACTCGTGTCCCCGTTTTTTACTCACAATATTTCTCAATCGAATCCAAAATCTCTACAGCGTCCAGGACCTATTGGCTAGAAAAACTCTCCGTACCTCCATCCTTACCAAAGCAATGATTCGACACATCCTCAGGCACCTGATTGCCTCAAGCCTCTACCTGTTGCCTCTTACCCTAGGATTTGGGCAACCTTTCCTCGAATGGAATCATCTCGCGGACCTGCCTCCGTCGAGCGACCAAGAGGACTCTCTCGGCGTCGCCGGACCCTACGTAGGGGTGCATAATGATGCGCTTATCGTGGCGGGTGGCGCCAATTTTCCCAAGCCGTATTGGGGTGAAGAAAAGGTCTGGCATGACGACATTTGGGTTCTCGAGAAATCGGGGAAGTGGACACTGGGCGGAAAGCTCCCCAGACCCCTCGGCTACGGTGCTTCCGTATCCACCAGTCGAGGGGTGCTTTGCATGGGGGGCAATGACGCTGACCGAACCTATGACGATGCCTTTCTCCTGAGATGGAACCCTGTCAGCAAAACGATCGAGCAGGAATCGCTGCCAAGATTGCCGACCCCCATCGCCTTTACGGCAGCAACCATTCTTGGCAATCAAGTGTATCTTGCCGGTGGCACGGAAACAAACGACTTGTCCTCGGCATTAAACAATCTCTGGGCATTGGACCTTTCGGAGACAGTCTCAGAATGGAGGCAGCTACCATCCTGGCCAGGGCCGACACGAGGCCTCAACGTAGCGGTTACCCAACACAATGGACGAGAAGACCTGATTTACGTCCTCAGTGGGAGACGTGCCGATGAAAATGGAGAAATCGAGTTCCTCAAAGACGGTTATGCCTATAGCCCCGCGCGCAACACCTGGACGCAAATCTCTGACTCTCCGGCATGCTTTATGGCGGGTGAAGCGATTAATGCCG
>CALDFV010000121.1 GCA_937942145.1 uncultured Opitutaceae bacterium | reverse complement strand
ATTGATCCTACAGAAGTTTACTTTACCGGAGCGGACGGCGTCCGTTGCCATCGAGTTTGCAGACCGGGTGACACACTTGATCTGAGCGTCAAATTGAAACGGGCTAGAACTCCCTTGGCGGTGTTTTCAGGGCAAATTACGGTTAAGGGAGAAAAAGCGGTTGTCGCAGAGGAAGTTACTTTGGCATTCAAGCCTTTGGAGCTATCGGCAAACGGATCGGGCAACGGAATTACTCCGTCATCAGAAATGAACGGCAAAGCTCACTCAAGTAACGGAACCCCTTAAAAGTTAGAGCGATTTCCAAGGTACTTTGCCCATCCCGTGTTTTGGGGAATACCAGATTTACCGGCTCGCATGAGGACGCTTCTTTAAAAGTCTGGACTTCATTGCCGCGAGGGCCTGTTTTATTTTTGTTCTCAAGATGAAGTGAGGCTACTTACGGATGGAACGAAAGCGAGTATTCATAACAGGGACTGGGGTAATCAGTGGCATTGGCAATGACGTTGAGAATGTCTCGGAAAGCCTTAGAACGCTTAAGCATGGATTTAGCTCATTTCCTGTGTATCCCCCTTTTGAAGACGATCCGAGGAATGCCGTAAAACTGGTATCGGTTCCAAGGGGATTCGAAGTTGATTCGTTAGACTTTGAAGATTGGACCTATCCCGATCGATACAAGATTCGGAGAGAGGAATTACGAGGTCTCGCGCCGCATGGCGTCTACGTCTATTGCGCGATGAAACAGGCCATTAAAGATGCGTTTCTTTCTGATTCAGACGTGTCAAATAGCGATACGGGGATCTATACCGCTTCGGCCGGTTCAACCCGGATGATTTACAACAACATGAAGCGCATGCGGGAAGTGGGTCCCATGCGATGTTCTCCTACAGGAATCGTTTCTTCCATTTCAGGAACTTTGAGTTTCAACCTAGTTGCCTGCTTTAAGATTATGGGCAATTCGTGCGGGTTTTCATCTGCCTGCGCCTCCTCCGGTCACGCTCTGGGATACGCCTTCGATGACATCGCTTCTGGAAGGCAAAATAGAATGTTTGTTGCGGCGGGTGAGGACGTAAACTACGAAAGTGTTGTGCCTTTTACTGGCATGAGGGCTTTGTCTTTGGAGAGTGAACCCGAACGAGCGTCTTGTCCGTTTGACCAAAAGCGAAATGGATTCGTAAGTGCTGGTGGCGGAGCGGTCCTTGTTCTTGAAAGTGAAGATGAAGTTGGGCGTAGAGGCGCCAAGCCGTACGTAGAGTTGCTCGGATGGGGACAGGCAAGCGATGGCCACAATGTAGCTATCTCGCATCCTGAAGGGGTGGGTCTGGTCAGGGCGATTGAGAACGCTTTCAGAACGGCCGGGGTCTCGGCAAGCGAAATTGACTATGTGAATGCCCACGCAACCTCCACGCTTATTGGGGACGCTAGCGAAGGGAGGGCCTTAGATGCCATATTTTCGTCCAAAGGCTTAAGCCCCAGAATTAGTAGTACAAAAGCGATTACAGGCCATGGACTCAGTCTTGCCAGTGCCTTGGAAACAGTTCTCGTCAGTATTGCGATAAAAGAGGGCTTCACTCCGGGTTCCGCCCATATCGAAAACTTGGATCCTAAGTTTGAGGCTTTGAACGTTATTCGTAGGACCGAAACAGTGGCCCCGAATATTGCGCTGAGCAATAGCAGTGGTTTTGGAGGCGCTAATGTTGCGCTGATTCTCAAGAAACCTTGAGGAAGTCTGGTTCGGTAGATAATTTCAATTAGTCGGTCGCTTCTCTGCGCGTATTTGGGTGAGAAAGCTCTGGCACCGCAGTTAGGGTACGACGAGCCGCGTTTGTTGAGCGGATCGCCGGGCAGGCCGGGTCGTCGTGCTCTACCTTTACGACTTACCAAAGGAAAAATAGGCTAGAGGGTGAGCCTCTCCTTTAGTAGAGTGCATCGAGACTTTGAATCCGCATTGTTTGTCGCCATGGCATAAGCTGCCGGGTCTCCCACGATTATGACTTTTTTCTTTCCGCGTGTTATGGCTGTGTAGATGAGATTTCGTTGAAGCATCATGAAGTGAGCCTTTAGTAAAGGAATAATAACTACAGGATATTCACTGCCTTGTGACTTATGGATACTCACTGCGTAGGCGAGCGATAGATCGATAAGGTCCGGCTTTTCGTAGTCCACTAAATTGCCGTCAAAGTCTACCTCGACAATTCCATTGGTTCCATCGATGGATCTGATGATTCCGATGTCACCATTGAATATGCTCTTGTCGTAGTTGTTTCGAGTTTGAATGACCTTGTCACCCCGTTTGAAAGTTAGAAAACCAAAGGGCATAGACGCGGTTTCGGAATTAAGGGACGCTTGCAAGAGAGCATTCAGATTCCCAACTCCTGCTTCTCCTTTATGCATGGGGGCCAGAGTCTGGGCGTCGTTTATAGGATCTAAGCATAGCGTGCCTCTGACGAAGTGGGTGAATACTTCGAGGATCTTCTGGGAGCACTCGGATTGGTTTGAAGCGGCTAAGAACTGGAAGTCTTTATTTTCCACGAGATCGAGAGCGGATTCTACAGGTGCAGGTATTGAAACCTGCCCTTGGTTGATAGCGTGGGCGTAATGTACGATGCTGCTTCGCTCAGCTTGCCGAAAAACTTGATCTAGGCGAGTCACAGGAATTCGATTTGAACCGATCAGGTCTTTGAGCACGTTTCCCGCTCCGACAGAGGGAAGCTGGTCTATGTCTCCGACAAGAACCAGATGGCTATCCGTTTGAATGGCTTGGAAAAGGCTAGCGGCAAGTCGGGTATCCAACATGGACGCCTCGTCAACGATTACGAAGTCGGCACTGAGTGGTTTCGACTCATTGACTGTAAAAGAACCTTCCGCGGGGTCGAACTTCAATAAACGATGAATGGTTTGTCCGAAAGCTCCCGTGGTTTCGGACAAGCGTTGGGCGGCTCGCCCGGTAGGGGCGGCCAGAAGCACTCGGACTTTCTTGGCTTTGAGGATACTTACAACGGCACGAAGAATCGTTGTTTTTCCGGTTCCAGGTCCACCGGTTAATATTGAGAGTTTGTGAGACAATACCATGGATATGGCTTCCCTTTGGCGTTCTCCAAATTCAAAACCGGCTTTATCTTGCGCCCACTCAACTGCTTTCTCGCGTTTGATAGGAGGAAGGCAGCTGAGGTGGCTCTGAATGCGGATAACGGATTGAGCAATTTGTTCCTCAGCTCGATGGTTGAACGGAAGCTGCCAGTAGGTGGGTAAGCCCTCGAGCTCAAATTTAGAAAGTATACGATTGGTAAATACACGTTCCAGTCCTGCTTTGGCTACCGCTTTGTCAATTTCCAATTTCTCGACTGCGGTCTCGATGAGTTCGTTCTCTGGAAATGCGGTATTGCCTTCGTCCTGCAGCTCTTGCATGACAAACTCTATGCCCGCATCCACGCGCTGCGGACTGTCGTTGCCAATCCCCATATTGATAGCGATGCGGTCGCAGGTTTTGAAGCCAATACCTCGAATTTCTCGAGCAAGTTTATATGGGTTTTCCTTGATTTGATCGGCTGCAACAAAACCAAATTCGTTATAGATCTTAAGTATTTGAGACGGCGATACCCCATAAGGAGTGAGGAAAAGGGAAAGGTCCCTGATGTGGCTCTGCTCGTCCCAGGCTTCTTTAATTGACCTGGCTCTCTGTTTTCCAATTCCATCCACCTCTTGCAGTCGGGCGGATTCTTCGGAGATAACCTTAAGCGTAGATTCGCCGAATCGGTCGACGATTCTTTCTGCTAAGCCTTTGGATACTCCCTTTACGAGGCCGCTTCCAAGGTACTTGCGAATTCCAAAAACGCTGGCCGGGAGTTCGGATTCAAATTGAGTTGCTTTGAATTGAGGACCGTGGGCAGGGTGCCGCGACCAATCTCCTGTAACCCTTAAGGTTTCGCCACATTGTACGCCTGGAAATTTGCCGACGATCGTGACCGCGTTCTTTGCGTTTTCAGGTCTAAGATCAGCAATCAAGTAGCCGTCTTCATCATTCGAATACTTGATGCGTTCGAGTACACCC
>CALDFV010000120.1 GCA_937942145.1 uncultured Opitutaceae bacterium | reverse complement strand
ATAGCCGAACGGTGAAAATTAAGCCTTCAATCTCCATGTTCGATTGTTTGGGACAGATAAATGGAAACGTGACGGAGCTCCTGGAGACGTATGCGATCGACGCGGTGGCAGTAGAGCAGACGATTTACGTGCAAAATTTTCAAACAGCTCAGATACTAGGAGCTGCGAGGGGAGCAGCGATAGCGGCAGCAGCTGTTTCAGGAAAGTCGGTTTTTGAATACGCCCCGCTTCGAGTGAAGCAAGCGGTCGTCGGTGTCGGTCGGGCCAGCAAGGACCAAGTCGCGCGCACGGTTATGGGACTGGTTGGACACGGACGCACTTTGGCTCACGATGAAGCCGATGCAGCGGCAGTCGCGATATGCCATGCGTTCACTTACGTTTCCAAATCTATTTAGCTCAGGAAGCCGGGAGCTCTATTTTGGAAGCAGAACCAGGATTAGGTTGCCATTTTGAGATGGAGCAGAAGGCCCTCCTAAAATGAGAGGCTTACCCCTGTCTTGGTTGAACGTGGTGTTTAACAACATTCGGCGTGAGTCAGACCATTTAACGCTCAGGCGAACTTTGCTCCCGTCGCTTGGTTGGGCATTGAGTTCAACCCGGTGGCCAGACCCAAGGCTGATTGTCGATTTTCCGGGTATGCTAAGGTTTGCATTGGAACGTCCCTGCAGCTTGTATGAACTGTATTTGAAAAGCCGTTTCAAATTGCCCTCATAGGCTTTGAGAGCAGGGTCGATACTCTCACCTTGCGAGGACGCAAAGATGAGAGTTGCGCTAACGCTGGTTTGTTGAGCAGAGGCGTCTAAAGCGGCAAATTGAAAGCAGATTGCGAGCAGTGTCGCGGGGGCAAGTAGTTTTCTAATGTTCATGATAGGAACTCTTTCATATAAATTTGAATGGCGTTGCGGGCATTAAAAATTCGGGACATAACGGTGCCGGTCTTGCAATTGGTTCGTGCGGCGATCTCTTTGTAGGTCAGTCCGTCAATTTCTCTTAGCATCAGAGCCGTTTTGTGATGTTCTGGGAGTCTGTTCAGAGCCTTTAAAAATTGCTCTCTGATTTCTTGTCGCTCAAGATTGCGTACTTGTTCGGGGGGTGCAATCACGGAAGTTGAATCACCTGCGATATTCGCTTCTTCAAGATCATCGATGTTGGTTTCCCTTCTCGAATCTCGCTTCCTGATTGCGTCGAGCGCTGTGAATGTGGCGACGCGGTAGAGCCAGCTCGAAAATGCGGACTCGAAGCGAAAAGTTCCAATCTTTTTCCAAGCCTTGATCCATGCGAGTTGAGTAATGTCTTTTGCGTCTTCTGTATTTCTAACCATGCGAAGTATCTGGCCAAAGACTCGGTTGTGATTTAATTCAACGAGCTCTCCAAATGCCGCTTGATCACCATTTTGAGCCCGGGCTACCAAGTCGTTTACCTGTGTGGACTCCTTGTCGCTCATTGATGACGAAGAGAGTGAAAACGCTCCAGTTCTGCAAATCTAAACAGTTGAATAGTGAGTTTAAGGGTAGGACGGGGCAACGGACTGTCTTATTCAAACTTGGGTACGCGGTCCAAGAAGATGAAAATTCTCATAATGAAAGGGCGGTAGATGTCGATTCTAGGTAAAAAATGGCCGAAATCGAGTGATCACTTTTATATCGCTTGTCAGAGATCGGATCTGACGGCCTATTTCTCCTTAGTGTTTGAGCCTATTTAGTATGAAAATTTGTTGTTTAGGAGCGGGTTACGTAGGTGGTCCAACGATGGCGATGATCGCCCACAAGTGTCCTCAAATTACAGTTACGGTTGCGGACATTAACGAATCCAGGATCGCCGCTTGGAATTCGGACGAGCTTCCTGTTTTTGAGCCGGGATTGGATGAGATCGTAATGTCGTCCCGTGGCGTAAATTTATTTTTTACGACTGACAAAGTCACCGCAATCCGCGAGGCCGACGTCATTTTCGTAAGTGTCGGAACTCCTACAAAAACCTACGGTGTGGATGCGGGTAGGGCGGCAGATCTGAAATATGTCGAACTTTGCGCGCGTGACATTGCGGCACACTCAGACAGATCAAAAATTGTTGTAGAAAAATCGACGATTCCCGTAAGGACTGCAGAGTCGTTGAAAGCGGTGCTTAGTGCTAACTCTAACGACGACATTAGTTTTCAGGTGCTTTCCAATCCTGAATTTCTAGCGGAAGGTACGGCCATGGAGGACCTTGACGATCCAGATCGCGTTCTTATCGGGGGTGAGGAAACGCCTGAAGGTAAGGCCGCGATGGAAACCCTGGCAGGCGTCTATGCAACTTGGATTTCGAGGGATAAAATTATCCAAACCAATTTATGGTCATCTGAATTGTCAAAACTGGTGGCGAATGCTTTTCTCGCCCAGAGAATTTCCAGCATTAATTCAATATCTGCCTTGTGCGAGGAAACGGGAGCGAATGTGGATGAAGTAGCCTCTGCGATCGGTAAGGATTCCAGAATTGGGTCAAAATTCTTGAAGTCGTCAGTCGGCTTTGGCGGCTCCTGTTTCCAGAAAGACCTGCTCAATTTGGTTTATTTGTGTGAACATTTTGGGCTTCCAGAAGTAGCGCAATACTGGAGATCTGTCATTGGTATGAATGACTGGCAAAAGCGGCGATTCTCCACTCGTATTATTAATTCCCTCTTCAACACCGTTAACGGCAAGCGGATAGCGATTCTTGGATTTGCGTTCAAAAAAGATACAAATGACACGCGGGAATCGCCGGCAATATATGTCGGTCGGGATCTTCTTGAAGAGGAAGCCAACTTGGCGATTTATGATCCGAAAGTGACCTCGGATCAAATCTATTTAGACCTCGGAGCGAAGAGTAAACCCAGCCGTGAAGAAAAAATTGAAGTCTGCAGTGACGCCTACGAGGCAGTTGAAGGGGCTCATGCACTAGCGATATTAACCGAGTGGGATGAATTCCGGGATCTGGATTATCGAAAAATCTACGACCGCATGATGAAACCCGCCTTCATTTTCGACGGGCGAAATATCGCGAATCGAAAAGAGCTAATTGATATTGGTTTTAAGGTCTACGCGATTGGCAGGTAGGGCCGATTGGAGAGTCCACGCGTGGTTAAAAAACTATTACGTGACTTCCGTTTTTCTAAAACAAGTTTGTGACGTTGAGGCTGGCAATGTGAGTTAGGAAACTCAGGATTGAAAGTATCAGCATAACAACGACCATCTTGGGATTCTTTGAATGCTTAATGACGATAAATGCGATCGAGAATCCGAGCAATGAGTTGATGACAAAGTGCGTTATGCTAATCATCGAAACGAAGCTTGGTGATGTGTTCAAATCACTAATGTGTATAAAGTAAATGCTGATCGCTTTCAGGAATCCGAAAATTATGCCTGAGAGAATGGGTCGCTTGGTTTGATTGGCCGTTGATGCCAATACGATGAGGAATAAGAGATCGATTAACGCGTCAGACATGGAAAGCTTCTGATTAGGGTAAACTCAGCTCAACCCATTGCTCTAAGCAAGTTGTTTAAAGTTGGCCAATGAAGATACGCTTTTTATTACGCTTTAATTAAAAGCGCGCAGCACGGTGCTCGAAAGGGAAGAGTAGTTAGGTTTTCGGGGCGGTCTTTTTCTTTGCGACTTTTTTCGCGGCCCTCTTGGGCGCCCTCGGCGGAAACTCAA
The DNA here is from genome assembly GCA_937942145.1 of uncultured Opitutaceae bacterium. Taxonomy (GTDB): domain Bacteria; phylum Verrucomicrobiota; class Verrucomicrobiia; order Opitutales; family Opitutaceae; genus Pelagisphaera. Next base: position 39,860 of record CALDFV010000120.1, on the reverse strand, counting down.
AATTCGTTTGCCCAGTGTCGTTAATAACCAAATACGCATCAAAAGGCCGCTTTGTGCGTTTTGACCAAAACTTGTCGAGAAGATCAGTTTTCCCAGTTTCGAGAAGTTTGATCACTTGTTCACGCGGGATCTCGCGATCCAATATTTTTCTGCTAATGCGGATTGGGTTAGCATCACTTTTGTCGTCCGGAACCTTTACCACGTAGGCATTGGCAGTCTCGTAAACATCCCCGCCCGTACGTGGGCACTTGGCGAAAGGGGTCAGTGCTGAAAAGTCGATTTCGCCGCCCTGTTCGCCTCCGTTGCCGAAGTCGAACTTAACTCGCTTGGTCTCATCGTCCAGATTAAGATAGGCGCTATAGTGTTTGCCGCGTTTCGAACGAAAGCCGTCGATTGGGCCAATGCGTTTCTTATCAAGAAGCTCGCGCAACTCCTCTTTATCCATCTTTCGATTTCCTATGATTTTGTAGATTGCGAAAGAGTTGTCCTTGGTTCGGTAGGCTCTTAGCGATTCGAAAAGTGGCTCGCCATCATAGGGTGATACTAAGTCACTGGGCAATAAGTCGTCTTCGTTCTCTTCATACGATTTGATGCTCTCGACGACGTCTTTGGTCATCGAGACGATCTCTTTCATGAACGTCTTGCTGTCGAGTTCGCCGTCCTCGATTTTATGTAGTTTGAATTCCCACTCTCCGGTGAGTGCCGGCTTAGTTAAAGCGTCTGCTTTGATTGCCGCGAGGAAGTCGAGGAGGGTTTCCGCTTTTGGTGTTGGGGCGAGTGACCGGTGGTCCCGCTCCATGTATCTTTCGGCGATCAATCGCTCTATAATGGTTGCGCGAGTTGCGGGAGTTCCCAACCCGCTTTCCTTCATAGCCTCTGCAAGTTCATCATCCTCGACGAGCTTACCGGCGCTTTCCATTGCAGAAAGCAGAGTGGCTTCCGTGTATCGGGCGGGTGGCCTTGTCTGTTCGTATTTGCACTCGGTATCCGAAATACTTGCCTGGGGAGGGTTTCCATCAGCATCACTCAGTGCAGGGAGGGTTTCAGGGTCCGCTTTGAGAACCGACTTCCCGTAAACTTCCAGCCAGCCAGGGGCGACGAGAACTTTGCCTTCAGTCTTAAAAATGTGAGATTCTACCTCACTGAAACGCGTCGTAACATCGAATTCGGCAGATGGATAGAAGATTGAGATAAAACGACGGGCTATCATGTCGTAGATCTTTGCTTCGTCATCGTTTAGCTTTTTCGAGCTCTCAGGAGTTGGAATAATGGCGAAGTGATCAGAGATCTGCTTGTTGTTGAAGACTCGCTTATTGGAAGGGTTTATCCAGTTTCTGGCGACAACCTTTCTTGCGTGGTCGGCTAGATCGTCGTCTAGACTCGTGAGAGTCTTTGCGCAGGTTTCAGGATAGTCCTCTGGGAGAGCTTTAGAGTCCGTACGCGGGTACGTGATCATCTTGTGCTTTTCGTAGAGCGCTTGAGCAAGCTGGAGAGTGCGACGAGCGGAATAGCCAAAGCGGTTGTTGGCTTCACGTTGCAGTGTGGTTAGGTCGTAAAGGCGGGGCGCGGCTTGACGGGACTTCTTTGTCTCGTCTGAGACGGTGGCCTTTCCACCGTTCTTGACCGATTCGACGATGGCATTGGCTGCGTTCTCCGCCCAAATACGATCGATGCGATCATGCTGGTAATCTGATTTCTTGAAGTCCGGCTTTTGATAGGTTCCTTGGTAGGTGCCATTAGAGATTTGGAATTCTACGACGATTTGCCAGTAGTCTCTTGGCTTGAACTTCTCTATCTCACGTTCGCGTTCTACGACCATGCCTAACGTAGGTGTTTGTACGCGACCAACGCCTGCTACATTTCCGGCTCGAGAACCGTATAGTCGCTTCGTCACTCCGCGAGTACAGTTGATTCCAATGAGCCAATCCGCTTCCGATCGTGACTGTGCCGCTTCGGCGAGATTTTTCATCTCATCTCCCGATTTCATGTTTTGGAATGCCTCTTTAATACTAGAGGGTGTCATCGAGAGCATCCAAAGTCGTTTTACTGGTTTTTTGCTTTTCGAAAGTTTGTACAAGTAGCTGAAGATGAGTTCTCCCTCACGTCCGGCGTCACAAGCGTTGATGATGGTGTCAACGTCTTTGCGGTTGATGAGTTTCTTTACCCCCTTGTATTTGGATTCGGTCCTTTCAATTGGCTTTAGCTTAAATGTGGAGGGAATAATCGGTAGATTTGCGAGTCTCCAGAAGGCATCTCGTTTGTCATAGTCTTCGGGCATGCAAAGCTCGACGATGTGCCCCACTGCGGAAGTAACGATGTAGTCGTCGTTTTCAAAGTGATCGTCCTGCTTCGCGAACTTGCCACCTAACGCTTTGCAAAGGTCTTTGGCGACACTGGGTTTCTCGGCAATTACAAGGGACTTCATTGTTGTTTCTTTGGGGGTCGTCAAAAGTGCTTCTGTTGGTTGGTGACCGAAAATTTCTTCCGATGAGTCTACTTTCTTCTGTAAGGAGTCAATGCGACTCCCTCCAATTCCTTAAAATCGGGTCGATGAAGCACGGATTAACTTCTGGCAAGTACAATTTTTCTAGAGCGAGGGAGTATCCGCTTTTGAATCAAAGTTGTTTTTCCTCTCGTAATCGAGAAACGATTACCCCCATATTTTGGTTTCTTAGTTGCTGGTTTACAGCGTAGTATGGCGATTTCACGTTTTAGAAAAACGCTTTCTCAAATCGAGGAGTTTGCGGTCGATGTTTTTTATGATCGGCGGCGGGGCAAGAGAGCGTTCGCTCTAGGCCTATTTCTTTATGGGCTTTCCCTGATCTTCGGATTTTTGGCGCGTCTTCGTTTCTTTCTCTACAAGAAACGGATTTTGAAGGACCAGCCCTTGGGCTGCCTGGTGGTTGTCGTTGGCAATCTCACGGTAGGGGGAACCGGTAAAACTCCGGTTGTGGAGAAATTTGCCCGTTCGCTTCAGCAAAGGGGAAGGCGAGTGGCTATTCTGAGTCGAGGGTACAAGAGCAAAAACATAACGAAAGAGTCCCGCTTGCAAAAACTCTGGAGGACGTTTGTAACCGGAGAGGATCCACCGCCGCCTAAAATAGTAAGCGATGGCGAGACCGTTCTACTCGATTCTGAATTCGCGGGCGATGAGCCTTACATGTTGGCAAGAAATCTTCCGGGAGTGATCGTCCTCGTCGATAAAGACCGAGTGAAGAGTGGAACGTACGCGATAAAGCGATTTGGATGCGACACTTTGGTTTTGGACGACGGGTTTCAGTACTTGCCCTTGAAAGGGCGTCTCAATCTCCTCCTTGTGGATAAGAGCAACCCTTTTGGGAATCGGCATCTAATGCCGCGTGGCATCCTTCGCGAGCCAGTGAGGCACTTAAAGCGAGCGTCGTACGTGTTTCTGACAAAATCAGATGGCGTACCGGATCCAGAACTGGAGGCGTTGATACAGAAGCATAATCCGGGAGTGGATGTGATCGAGTGCGCTCACAAGCCGCAATTCCTTCAGGAGGTCAACGGAGAAAAGCGATTGCCATTGGATGAACTTTTGCAGAAAAGAATCGGTGCGTTTAGTGGCATAGCGGTCCCGGAAAGCTTCGAAGGTTTCCTGCGCGATTTCGGAGCGAATCTACTCTACACAAAGCGATTTCTGGATCACCACAGATTTGATACAGAGGAACTCCACGAAATTTTCAAAGAAGCAGCATCCGCGAATTTGGATTTCATTGTTACGACCGAAAAAGATGCGGTGCGAATTCCCGAAGACACAGACTTTCCATTACCTCTATACTTCTTGAGATTGGAGATCGAGATACTGCGCGGTGTGAACGATTTCGACGCGGCCGTATCCAAGATTTGTTTTCCCGAGGAGGGAAGGCGCAGATTTGCGGTCAAGTCGACCTAGTTGCGGCCAATTTTCGTTAAGTTTGCAAGCAGGGTTGCAACTTGCGGAAATTTACTTTGTCTACGACGCAATGCTCGATCCTAGGCTCTCCCAACTAGCGCGAAATTTGACCTCGTACTCCACTCGATTGGAGCCGGGCGAAAAAGTGTTGATTGACGCTTTTGATGTCCCCGACGAGATGATCGTCGAATTGCTGCGCGCGACCAGAGCCTGCGGGGCCATTCCTTACGTGAACCTGAACCACGCTCGAGTTTCCCGGGAATTTGCGCTCGAGGCGACGGAGGACCAGATGCGTATCCATGGAGCCATAGAGCTACAGCGGATGAAGTCGATGGACGCCTATATCGCGCTCAGAGGTTCGATGAACATCTTTGAGTCCTCTGATGTTTCCGCCGAGCAAGTTAAGATGGTTTCCGAGGTGATGAAGCCTGTTTTGGACTGGAGGGTCAACCATACGAAATGGGTTGTATTGCGATGGCCAACGCCATCCATGGCACAGCAGGCGATGATGAGTACAGAGGCCTTCGAAGACTTCTTTTTCAACGTGTGCACCCTTGACCACAGTCGCATGGAAGAAGGAAGCAATCAGCTTGCCGCTTTGATGAGAGAGACCGATCGGGTGGAAATAAAGGGTAATGGAACCGATCTCTCGTTTTCCATGAAAGGGATAAATGCTATCGCTTGTGTCGGTACGCACAACATTCCCGACGGCGAGGTTTTCTCATGTCCCATGCGAGACAGTGTTGAAGGTGTTATTCAATACAACGCTCCCACTGTCTACCAAGGGGTGTCCTTTGACGACATTCGGCTAGAATTCAAAGAGGGAAAGATTGTGGATGCCCAATCGAGCAACACAACTCGCCTAAACGAGATTCTAGACTCTGACATTGGAGCCAGGTACATTGGCGAATTCGCCATCGGATTCAATCCCTACATTCGGGAGCCCATGCGCGACATTCTCTTTGATGAGAAGATCGGAGGGTCTTTTCACTTCACTCCGGGACAGGCCTATGAGGAAGCGGATAACGGAAACAAATCTCAAGTTCACTGGGACATGGTTTGTATACAGCGAACAGATTATGGCGGAGGCGAGATATGGTTTGACGGTGATTTGATTCGAAAAGATGGAATTTTCGTCCGAGATTCATTGAAATCGTTGAATCCTGAAAACCTCCTGTAGTCGCTTAGATCCAGGATGGGTATGAGTAAACCGAGAACTGAAGGTGGTGAGCCGGTCGTGGATTGGCTCAGGAAAATTCCCAAGACAGAAACGCACCTCCACATCGAGGGAGCACTGCCTTACACATTGCTGCGAGAGTTGGACCCCGATCGTTTTCCGGCCAACCCGTTTTTCCGTGAGCCCGGGTATCGTTTCCCCAATTTTGTTGATTTTGAAACGCTGCTAGTCGACCATGCCGTCGCATGGTACACGAGCCCAGAACGCTATCATGAAGCTTGCAAGCTCATCTTCTCTGGGCTGGCAGACCAAAATGTTAAGTACTTGGAAACCAGTCTCCATTTGGCGATTATTGAATTCACGGGCTCAGACGGGCATGAATTAATCCACGCCATTAAATCAGCAGCCCCCAAGGGGCTGGAAATTAGAGTGATTGCTGGCCTGACCCGCGATGGCTACACGGAAGTGATGAGTCCAATCATCGATTCGCTCCCCACATGGGATGATCTCGATGGCATCGATCTGCATGGGCAAGAGTGGCTAAAATTGGAGGCTTGGACCCCTCGTATTTGGAAACAGTGCAAGGAAGCAGGGAAAATTATTAAAGTTCATGCGGGTGAATTTGGAGGAGCGGACAAGATTTACGAAGCCTTAGATCTTCTTGGCGCTGAAAGAATACAGCACGGTACACGAGCTTTTGAAGATCCAGACTTGGTCCAGCGACTCGCTGATGAAGGTGTGATTTTGGACATGTGCCCGATAAGCAACGAGAAGCTTAGGGTAGTCGAACAATTGGAAGATCATCCCATTCGTGGGTATTTCGATGCGGGAGTCACGTGCACGATTAATACGGACGATCCGCTTTGCTTCGCGAACACGCTTTCTGGCGAATATGAAGCCTTGCACGATCGACTTGGATTTAAGCGAAGCGAGCTGGCTAAGATTGCTGAAAACGGATTTCGGTTTGCTCGAATGGACGAGGAACTAAAAAATTCTTATATCGCGGAAATCGATTCTCTGCTATCAGAGGAAATTGAGTAATCGTATCACAGAATTCGTCGCGCCTGAAGGAACGAAGAAAATCCGGGCGGATAAGCTGCTTGCGGATTCCTTCCCTGATCACAGCCGCTCAGATTTTCATCGGGCGTTTGATGCGTCGCTTGTGCGATTAGGAGGGCAGCCCATATCGAAGAATCGGAAAATTTCACAGGGGGATGTGCTGGTTTTTGAAATGCCAGAGATCCAAGAGTGCAACATGGATCCCGTGGATCTGAATCTTAGTGCTGTTTACGAAGACGAGTACCTGGTGGTCATTGATAAACCTGCTGGGCTTATTACCCATCCGGGGGCTGGGGCTCCTGAAACGACACTAGCTCACGGTCTGCTTTTCCACTGTAAGGGCCAACTTAGTGGGATCGGTGGGGTTGAAAGACCGGGAATCGTCCACCGTTTGGACCGGGATACCAGTGGGTTGATAGTGGCAGCCAAGACGGACGTCGCCCATAGGGAACTAGGTGAATTGTTTCATTCGCGATCACTGGTCAAAGAATATCTGGCGTTAGCTAAAGGTCGACCGGAACTGATTAGCGGTTCCATTCGAAAGCCAATCGAAAGAAATCCGACTCAGAGGCATAAGATGAGAGTTTGTCAGGAAGGGCATGGGAGAGAGGCCCATACGGATTGGAAACTGGAGGGGCTTTATCAGGGGGGATATTCGTTGCTGAGATGCCGTATCCACACGGGAAGGACGCATCAGATTCGCGTACACTTGAGAAGTCTGGGTTTTCCGATCCTCGGCGATGTGGTATACGGGTATCGGGCTCTGCCGTATTTGCCAGCGGTGCCGAGTCGGGTTATGTTGCACAGCGCCCACTTGGCGTTTGAACATCCGATTACGGGTGAATCACTAGATTTAAATGCGCCTCTGCCAGAAGTGTTTGAGCCCTTTGTAGACGCCAGCCTGCGGCTGGACTAGGGGGATATCGGGCTGTTTGGACATTCGGTATTTCAAATTCTGGCGAAACCGAGGCTTGCACGGACCCAAGGGACTCGCACACTGCCGAGAATGTCAAAAGCAGACTGGCAAAGTGTAAAAGACTACGAAGACATTCGCTATGAGAAGTGGCAGGGCATAGCGAAGATCACGATAAATCGGCCGGAAAAACGAAATGCGTTCCGTCCTCAGACCGTGTTTGAGATGTTCGAAGCGTTTTGCGACGCCAGGGAAGACCAGTCGATCGCGGCGATTTTGCTCACCGGAGCCGGTCCACATACTGATGGAAAATACGCGTTTTGCTCGGGTGGCGATCAAAGCGTACGCGGGCATGCTGGATACGTAGGAGCAGATGGTGTTCCCCGATTGAATGTGCTGGATCTGCAGAAGCTCATTCGCTCAATTCCCAAGGTGGTGATTGCCTTGGTGTCGGGATATGCGATCGGAGGAGGGCATGTACTGCACGTTATTTGTGATATGACAATTGCCGCCGACAACGCAATTTTTGGCCAAACCGGTCCTAAGGTTGGAAGCTTTGATGGTGGTTTTGGCGCGAGCTATTTAGCCAGTATTGTGGGTCAGAAAAAAGCCCGTGAGATTTGGTATTTATGTCGGCAATACAATGCTCAGGAGGCTTTGGACATGGGGTTGGTCAACAAAGTCGTTCCTGTGGAAGAGCTCGAGGAAGAAGGAATCCAATGGGCGACAGAAGTGGTGGAAAAGAGTCCCATCGCGATTCGCTGCTTGAAGTCCGCCTTTAATGCGGATCTGGACGGTCAAGCAGGGATTCAAGAACTAGCGGGAAACGCGACCTACTTGTATTACATGACCGAAGAGGGAGCGGAAGGAAAGCAGGCCTTTTTAGAAAAACGGAAGCCGGATTTTTCCAAATATCCTTGGATGCCTTAAGAGCGTTCCTAGGCTTATCCATCGCTGTGGCGATATCGAGCCCAGTTCACTTTCAGAGGGCCAGTCCCAATCAATTTTAACTATGCAAGCTGCATCATTTTTAAATCCTGAAACTGCTTTTCGTGTTCGCGAGGAGATCGGAACCCCATGTTACGTTTACGACGAAGCTTCATTGCGTTCCGTCGCGGCTAAGGTATCGGATTTCCCCAATGCCTTTGGGCTGACAGCTCGGTTTGCCATGAAGGCCTGTCCGAACGCAAACATACTCCGATTGTTCAAATCGATGGGATTGAAAATCGACGCGAGTTCAATTTATGAAGCGGAAAGAGCGGTCGCCGCTGGATTCGACGCGTCAGATATTTCTCTAAGCACGCAGGAATTTCCAACGGATGATCGCCTATTGTCCCTCGTTGCAAAGGGCATGACGGTCAACGCTTGCTCGCTTCACCAGCTCGAGCGATGCGGAATGCTTTTCCCGAATGCCAAAGTGGGGTTACGCTTCAATCCCGGTCTGGGTTCTGGGGGCACGCAACGAACCAACGTGGGTGGTCCCGCTTCGAGCTTCGGAATTTGGTTTGAAGACATAGACAAAGTTAAAAAGATCGTATCGGGACATGGCTTGGAGGTATTTCGTATTCATACCCACATTGGGAGCGGAAGTGATCCCGAAGTTTGGGTTAAGGCAGTGGGATTAAGCTTAAATCTCGTCCGATCTTTCGATGCGGTCACTGTTCTGAATCTTGGCGGTGGCTACAAAGTGGGTAGAATGCCAGACGAGGTAACAACTGATCTGCAAGCTATCGGTGCCCCCATGCGTGAGGCGTTTGAGCGTTTTCAGTCTGAAACGGGCCGCAAATTGCATCTCGAAATTGAACCGGGCACTTACTTGATGGCCAATAGTTGCGTACTCATATCAACGGTTCAGGATCTCACATCGACAGGGGAAGATGGATACGATTTTATCAAGCTGGATACCGGCATGACTGAGAATGCGCGTCCTTCGATGTACGGGGCGCAGCATCCTATGGAGCTGTTGGCTTGCGATGGAGATACGCGTGAAGCGCACACTTACGTGATCACAGGTCATTGCTGTGAGTCAGGCGATATTCTGACTCCTGCTCCTGGAGATCCAGAAGCGCTCCTTCCTCGGAAGTTGGTCGATGCAAAAATTGGAGATATTCTGGCGATTGGCGGCGCGGGTGCCTACTGCTCTGCCATGTCGACGAAGAACTACAATTCCTTTCCAGAGTGCCCTGAGGTAATGCTTCGACTCGACGGAAGCCTAAGTGTAATGCGGAAGCGTCAGACTTTAGAACAAATTCTGGCCAACGAAACTGAAATTTTATTCTAACAAAAATCCGATGATTATTCCGAAAACCCCAAAATTGACAGACGCCCAGCTGGAAGACGTCACGCGGATCGTGGCAGAATTTGGGTGCCGTATCCAGGTGATCGAAGGGGCGGTTCAAAGTATCTACGCAATCGTTGGCGACGAACGCCATGAACTGCTGATCAATCGGGTAGCGGGTCTCGAGTATATTGATCGAGTGGATACGATTCAATCCCCTCATAAATTGCTGGACATCCGGTCGGAGCTTAAGAACCACAAAACGGTTTTCGGTGGGATTGAATTGGGGAAGGAGCTGCTCGCTATCGCGGGACCTTGCACGATAGACCCTGCGAATCCAAACCGGTTTTACGAAACGGCGGAAGCCCTCAAAGAGGCTGGCGCTCACGCCCTGAGAGGCGGAGTTTGGAAGCCGAGAACGAACCCTTACTCCTATCAGGGGGACAATAAGGCTCTAGACATATTAATGGAAGGCGCGCGGCGGACGGGTCTTCCCGTGAACACCGAGGTGATGGATGAAGAAAACTTGAAGCTAGCCTTAGATGCAGGCGTAGACATGCTTCAAATCGGTACACGCAACGCCCTGAATTACTCTCTGCTTCGAAAAGTTGGGCAAGCGATCGCAGGGAAAAACACCGTGGTACTGCTCAAGCGCGGACGGCACATCGGTCCGATCAACGAATTTATTTCGGCTGCGGAGTACATCGTAAATTTTGGAAATCCGAATGTGATGCTTTGTCCTCGCGGAACATTGCCCAGTCTCGAAGGCTATCGAAATCATCCGGACGAGTCGATCACTCCGCTCATCAAGGAAAAGACCTGGGCGCCGGTTGTGGTAGATCCGTCTCACTCAGTGGGTAAATCGGTGTATGTCGAGGCCTGTTCCATGGCGGCGGTCGCTTATGGCGCGGATGGATTATGCATCGAAGCGAATATTGATCCAACGCGTGGGTTGGGAGATGATCCGAAGCAAGCGATTACTCCAGAAGCATTTCGACAGCTGATGGAGAAGTGCCAAGCTATCTGGAACCTCAAGTCGCCGCCCGAAAGCTCAGAATAGGCTTTCTTTCGCCAGCCGATCGACCGTTACTGAGCGATGTTCCAAAAAATTGAAGAGAGGATAGCGGCAGGTCGCTCGATTGTAGAGGAGCAAGCTAAGTTTTTTGAAAGCCGTTTTGGACGAGTCGATAGCCAGTGGAAGTACGATGGTTCTAGGGTGACCGAGGCGGATCTGAATATTTCCAATGCGTTGCAGGGGCAGTTGAAAGGCCAATTTCCTGAAGATCTGTTCCTGAGTGAGGAGACTGATCCGGAGAAGGGATCCGTTGTTTTAGATACTGAATACACATGGCTTGTTGATCCCATTGACGGAACAAACAATTTCGCTCGAGGAATTCCTGCCTGCGCTATCTCGTTGGCTCTGCTCAAGGACGGGGTTCCCGTTTATGGCATTATTTATGACCACATGTCACGATCGCTCATCCATGGAGGCCCTGGAGCCGGGGTCTTCGTTGGAGATCGAAAAATTCAGGTATCTTTTGAATCCCCCTCAGCTCAGAGCATCGTGGGGGCGCAGCATTGCGAGATTGGCGAAAGAGAGAGTGATGATCGCGCTTTGCAGCGAATGTTTAAGATACGTAATTTGGGTAGTAGCGCGATCCAATTGGCCTATGTCGCAGTCGGCTGGCTGGATGGGGTCGTCGCGCATCGGGTCAATTCATGGGACATTGCAGCAGGGGTTGCATTGATTCGGGAGGTGAAGGGCGATATCAAATATTTTGATTCAGACCCATTTCCTTTAATGCAATTTGACGTTAAGAAGCCGCCGTTTGGCTATGCTGCCGGTTCTCCTGCCATATTAAAGCAGATACGTGCCGCGATGGACCGATAATCAGATTGAACCGCTTTCTAGAATTCCCAAATTAAGGGAATCAGGCAAACCGAAGTAATGAAGCAGATGATATTGAGCGGGAGCCCTGCCTTTGTGAAATCGGAAAACCGGTACCCACCCGCTCCGTAGACATAAGTGTTGGTCTGATAGCCTATAGGCGTTGCGAAACTCGCGGAAGCGGCAATGGCTACCGCGAAGAGGAACGGCCGCATGCTAACCCCGAGTGTCTCAGCGATTCCAATGGCAAGTGTGGCCATTAGAACGGCGGCCGCGTTGTTAGAAAGCGATTCGGTCAACGCGTTCGTCAGAAGGTACACGCACGCCAGCATCACATAGGGCTGCCATTCGGGGGCCACAAATCCAGTAACAGCGCCGATCAAATTGTTGGCCAAAAACAAGGAGGCTCCGGTTTCCTCCATTGCGACACCCATTCCCAGCATACCGTAGATGATGAAGAGAAGATTCCATTGGACTGCCCCATAGCCGTCCTTGGGGCGGATACAGTCAGTGACAAAGAGAGCGACGCAGGCGACGATAGCCGCGACGGCGATGGGCGCGATCCCGGTAGCCGCTGAAATGACCACGCCCGCTACCGCGGCAAGAACCAGTCCCATCTTCAATTTTGATGTCTTGGACTGAATGGCGTTGTTGGACATCAGGATGATGTCCTCACTCGCTTGCAGATTCTGGATGGCGTTGTCAGTTCCCAGCAAGAGCAAGGTATCCCCAAACTCCAGTCTCAGAGAAGCGATTTTTTCTCGAAGATTCTTTCCCTTCCGATGTACCGCCAGAACGACCATGCGGTAATGCTGTCGGAAGTTTACTTCTTCGATGGTCTTCCCTAGGACATCGGAATTGGGCCCTAAGATCGCCTCAACCATCATACCCTCGTGGGCTGCAATTTGTTCAAGTCCAAGCTTCTCCTCTATTTCAAGATCGAGCCCAGAGATACTTCGAGCTTTGGCGATTCCGGATGCCCGACAAGCTAGCACCAAGCGATCGCCTTCCTCTAGAATGACTTTGTCTAAGCGCGTTTGCAGTGAAGATCCCGACCGTACGATATCGATGACTCGGATACCGTTGACGCCTTGAATCCCTGACTCTTTCAGGCTTTTGCCGATGACGGTCGAGGTGTGGTTTACAAATGCCTCTGTGATGTACTCCCGTCTCTCATCTTCCGACAGAATCGACGTTAACGTTTCTCGGGTCGGGAGAACCTTGTTTCCGAAAATCGTCAAATAAATCAGGCCGGCGATGAAAAGCGGAAGACCTACCAGCGCGAACTCGAACATTCCCAGTGGTTTTTCTCCCGCCGCTTCGGCTACGCCGCTCACGATGATGTTTGTGCTGGTCCCCAGGAGAGTACAGGTACCTCCCAAAATCGAAGCATAGGAAAGCGGTATTAGAACTTTGGATCCAGAGATTCCTATCTTTTTGGAGAGCGCTAGCACGACGGGAAGCAAGACAACGACAACCGGCGTGTTATTGATGAATGCGGACACGATTCCGGCTAGCAGCATTATCACTAGGATAAAGGGCCGATAGGTGAGTTTTGATAGACCTTGCAAGCCGAACGCGAGACGATCGATGACACCGCACTTGTCAAGCGCGGCGCTAATGATAAACATGGCCCCAACGGTAAGTGGAGCCGGATTTGAGAATACGCTAAATGCCTTTTCAGTAGAGAGTATTCCCGAAACGATCAGGATCGAGAAAAGGGAGAGGGCGGTGACGTCAGGAGGGAGCTTTTCCCAGACGAAACTAGCCAACGCGAGGACGAGCAGCGCGAATACGAAGATGATTTCCCAAGTCATGTGATAGTGTCGGAGAGCGAAACTGCTTTAGACAAACTCTAAGAAAGTGTCCAATAAGTCGCTTGAGAGGTCTTGTCGTTGTCTCTGAAATTCAAAATTTGGCTTTCGAGTTGAGCAATACTCGGAGGGTATTGCGATGCGAATAAACGAATTTTGGATCTCAAATATGACCAAAGAACGAAGAAATTGGATTTATGGGACACTTTCCAGAGGAGGAAACCAAACATATATCGAAAAGTAAACCAATACTCCTGTAACGGAAACATAAAGCCAGATCGGGTAGGTCCATCGAGCCCACTTTTTATGGGATTCGTAGCGTCCCTTGATCGCCAGAAAGAAGGTTCGTAGGACGAGTGGGACAATCGCCATTGCCAGAAGAACGTGGGTCAGCAGCATCAGCAAATAAATGCTTTTGATGGTTCCCTCGGCTCCAATCGACCGGTTTTGCCAATTGACAGACCATTTGTGGAAAAGGTAGCCGGCAAGGAATAAGACAGATACGAACAATGCAGCCGTCATGAAAGAGCGATGCGCTTTCTCGTTTCCTTTTTTGATACAGATGAGTCCACTAACGATTAGGACGGTTGCGATCGAGTTCAGAATCGCGTTGAGAGCGGGAATTTGATGAATTTCCATAAGTGCAGTGAAATTAATGCTACCCTTGTATCCAGCGATCTATCACCAAGCTAAAAAGCACGGCTGGGAGGTAGAGGATGGAGTTCAGAAACAAACTCCTAGCTGTGACTTCGCGATTTTCCGATCGCGTAAATGCCAATGCATGCTTCAGGAACCACAATCCAAATACGGTAGCGACAATGCCGTAGATCCATTGGCAGTACCCCAGGAAAACGGGAAGCAGGCTTACGGGAACTAGCACTACTGTATTGATCACGGCCCAGCGAGCAACGCGATTTCCTCCCTGGTCGATAACGGAAAGCATGGGGAATCCCCCCTTTTTGTAGTCATCGCGATAGAGCCAGGCGATTGCCATGAAGTGAGGAATTTGCCAGATAGCCAGAATCCCGAAGAGTATCCAGCCGAGAGTCGTGATGGTCCCTTCAGCCGCTGCCCAGCCGATTAGAGGAGGGATCGCTCCGGGAATCGCCCCAAATTCAGTTGCCCAGCGGGTCGCCTTCTTCATGGGGGTGTAGATCACCACGTAGCTGATGATCGTGGCTGCCCCCAGGAGTCCAGCGAGCGGGTTGGCTCCATAGTAAAGCTGAAGAGAACCGACCACTGAGAGGGCGAGACCGAAGATCAGGGCGGCTTGCGGCGTTATCAGCTGAGCGGGAATGGGGCGTTCGCGGGTCCGTTCCATGATCGAGTCTGGCTCCCGTTCGAGCCATTGATTCAATGTTGCCGCTCCCGCAGCGCAAAGCGCGGTGCCGCAAAGGAAATTGAGAAGGGAAGTCAGGTCTCGGCTGGGCAGTGCGGCTAGATAGCCCACGAGAGCGGTGATCACTGAGAGCAGGCTCAGGCGCGGCTTGGTAAGTTCGTAGAACCCAGACCACGGAAAGTCTTTCTTGCTCGTTTGATCGATCAATTCGCTGGCGGTTAAAATATGGTTACTCTGTTTTAGGCTCATGCGTGACCAGTTTTTTCCAATGCGCCGAGCGGAGCGTCCGTTTCGGGCGCCCGTTCAAAAAGGTGTGGGGCTTCCAGTCGAAATTTCAAGCTTCGTAGAGTCATCATCCAACAAATCGAGAGAAGAAAGGCTCCATTTAGCATGTGAAAGGTCGCTACGTGGGGATTTCGCACTGTCCAAATGACCATGGCTCCGAGGTAAATTTGGACTCCTAGGAGGGCGATTAGGGCGATCGCTGACTTGCCTAACGCTTTGCGGCTCTGCGATTCCCGCCAAATCTTCATTGTGAACGCGATAATCGCGATGCTTACCACTATGCCGCCGACTCTATGGGCGAAATGGATGGCGACCTTGAAATTGAATGCGGGAGGGATCCAGTAGCCGTCGGGATGACTGTAGGGAAAGCTCGTGATCGCTAGTCCGGCATAGCTGTGTCGCATCACCGCTCCGATGATCAGCTGGAGTATGATTGTAAGGCAGGCAATCAGGCCAAAGAAACCTACGCTGCTGGAGGGGGCTACGGTAAATCCTGCCTTTCGCTGGATCCAGGACTTGCTGTTCATCACGGTGAAGGCGACAAGCAGACAGAGAAAAATTTGGGCCAGAGTGCCGTGGGCGACGGCGAAGGTCTGGGCGTACAAGTTGTGATCGATATCGAGATTGAGGGCATCCAGCTTTACGCGGAGACCTCCCAGCAGTCCTTGGGTCACGACGAGTATGACCAGCCAGATTCCTAGCTTTCGGATCCGTGGGCTCGCTTTCTGGGCGTACGCGGTGACGCAAAGAGCAACGGAAAGGAGTCCCATGACCGCCCCTAGGAGGCGGTGGCTATGCTCCGCCATCATGTCTTCATTCTCTAGCCAGCCTTCAGGATTGATCGAGCCGTTGGAAAGCGGCCAGTCGAGAAAGGCCATCCCCGCCCGAATACTGGTAGTGAAGCCACCGGCGTAGAGGAGGAAGGTGATCCAAATGAGCGCACAGAATCCAAACCAAAATAAGAATGGCTTGTATGCAGTATAATCGAACGCTTCTGGTTTTGATTTCATCGGAAAGTTGATTGCATTAGGTGAGTAGCGATAGTTTATACGATTTCCAGACAATGAAGGGGAAACTGAAAAATATTAGTTGGGTGAATAAGCGTTTTAAGCAGAGCTCGGTCTGGGTACTCGTCTTTGGGATCTTGGCGGGTTGCAGCCGAAAGGAGGAATCCTTGGGGGAGGGGGACACCGAAGGCCATCTGCTGATTGGCACGATTACCGCGGTCGATGAGGCGGCGGGTTTGCTGGAAGTGGCTCATGAAGATATACCTGATTTGATGCCAGCGATGACGATGAAGTTCGAAGTGTCCGCCGGTGATTTGAAAAATGCCAAAGTTGGACAGAAAATCCGAGCTCGGCTCGTACGAGATGAAAACGGGGCTTTTCAGTTAATCAAGATCTGGCCGCTCGACGAACAGGTTTCGAATGACTTGAAGCGCGTCAATCAGCGATTGCAGGAACAGGCCAAAGCGCTTCCTTCGGGCTACTACTATGGGGAAGGGGATGAATCGCCCGACTTCGCTTTGCTCGACCAGTTTGGCGAAGTCGTTACCAACGACCAGTTTTCCGGTAAGCCCCTCATGCTGAATTTCATTTTTACCCGCTGCACAGATGCCAACATGTGCCCGCTATCGACCTCAAAAATGGCTCAATTGCAGAAGCTTGCCCAGGCTTCCGAGCTAGACGTAAATTTTGTCTCCATCACCTTGGACCCGCAATACGATACGCCCGGAGTACTCCGACAATACGCGGAGGCCTACGGAATCGATGGAAGCAACTTCAAGTTTGTCACCGGTCCAAAGTCGGCGGTTCGCGATCTAGTCAAGTCCCATGGCGTCACCTCTATCGACAAGGTGGATACCATCATGCACAGCCTGGCCACCGTCTTGATCGACGAAGACGGTGCAATCGCCAAACGCTCCGACAAAAGCGCCTGGACTCCTGAAGAGTTCCTGGAGATTTTGAGGTAAGTGTTTTCTGAATTCCATTCGGTTCAACACCTCGTCTGTCTTTGGTAGCGGGCGGTCTCCGAGCGGCCATTAAAGGATCCAATATTTGGGCAATCGGAGAAAGCCCGCTACCTTAAAATACTTAGGGGCTTGAGCTGTGAAAGTTTGAATCCCGCTTTCCGGATCCCTACCGACTCCTCAGTTTTGAAAGAAGCCGGAGCATTTCGATGTAGAGCCAGATGAGGGTTACGAGCAGGCCGAAGGCAGCATACCATTCCATGTATTTCGGTGCTCCTCGTTCGGCCCCTCTTTCGATAAAGTCGAAGTCGAGCACCAGATTGAGGGCAGCGATTACAACGACGAAGAGACTGAACAAGATTCCAATGGTGCCGCTTCCATGAATGTAGGGGATGGATACTCCGAAGAAGCTAAGGATGAAGGTAGTCAGGTAAATGAGAGCGATGCCTCCAGTGGCGGCGAAAACGCCGAGCTTAAAATTCTCGGTCGCCTTTATGACCCCAGAGCGGTAGGCCATCAGCAGGGCAAAGAGCGTTCCAAAAGTCAGAAGGATTGCTTGGAAAACGAGCCCAGGAAACTGCATCTCGTAAAAGGCGGACAATATGCCGAGGAGAATGCCCTCGATCGCCGCGTAGATCGGAGCGGTAA
Source organism: uncultured Opitutaceae bacterium (assembly GCA_937942145.1). Taxonomy (GTDB): domain Bacteria; phylum Verrucomicrobiota; class Verrucomicrobiia; order Opitutales; family Opitutaceae; genus Pelagisphaera. The sequence goes on along the minus strand of CALDFV010000120.1, from coordinate 22,574 downwards.
TCGGAGCAGCGGTCTTTTTAAAAACTGTTATAAGCGCCACGACGAACCCTGCGATACCGCTTCCAATGAGCCATGGGTAGAGCTCTCCCGGATTCACGGCGCTGTAGGCACGGTCCCAACTGAAAATGGCCGTGAACATGAGCAAGCAAAGTAGAATACCCGTACGGTTCACCGTTCCGTTGATAGTCATGACGTCCCCAGTGGAGCGTCCAAGATCGAATACCTTGTCGTTAAGTGCAGGATTAGATGTTCTCATTGTTTTTGGTAAAGCACGTTTGGGTAGAATTCAGTCGATGTGGCACTTCCATGATTGAACGTCAATTCGGATTTCTTGTTTAATGTGGCTGGGTGATACGACTAGCTGCCTAAATCGGCTAGATATCACATTTTTTATGGTGCTTGGGTTAGCCACTCTAGCACTTTGTCCTTCGTGCTTTCAGGTATATCTTCTCTCGCTTCAATCTCCGCGATTACGAAAGCTGAGATTATACAAGAGCGGCTGTAGCGAATTGTATACGCGTCGAACCATTGGATTTGTTTGAATAGACCATGATAGTTGTATAGGATCTTCTTCGTCTATTCGCTCGTAACGAAGTCTTGCCAGTTTACGGCTTTTTCAGGCGTGGCGAGTTGACCCGAATGAGTGGCGTTCTTGTTGAGGAAGGTCGTGAATTTTGATTCGAGTACATCCATCAGGTCGCTATGGGAGCTCCTGATGTCTTCAGACTGGTCCTCATCGCTTGTTAGCAGGTAGAGCTCATCCATCGCTGCGTCCTCGAAGTCTTTCGAACGCTTCGACAGGTTCATTATAGCATTCAATATTTCTCCATTCGGATCATATGAGTAGAACGACCACCCCATTTTTCTCTTTTTGCTCGCCGTTGTAGAATCGGCCAAAACCGGTGCTTGAATCGCCATGAAATCCCTTACTACATTTTGTGACTGTTCCTGGGGAGCGGTAATAAGCTGCGAAAAATCATAGCTATCCAGAGCCTGATCGTCCGGCACCATAACTCCGGCCAGAGTACAGACCGTCCGGTAGAGGTCGGTGAGGCTGATTAACTGATTGGTAACTCTGGTATTCGGAGGCAAAATTGAGTTTGCGCTCTTTCCACCCCCCCCATCGGATGATAAGCGGAACTCGGTGTCCTCCTTCGTAAACAAAACTCTTCATTCCCCGCAGTGCCCTCTTGTCAAGGCCGACGCCTTGGCCATTTAGATGGGTTTTATTGGCATGGGGCGTGTATTCGCCAAATTCGGTGCGGTCACCCCCGTAGAGTCCTCTATACCAAGGGTGTGCATCCGCGGCGTCTAGGGTGGGATTGCTCCAATCAACGCGTTCGGAGATTTCCGCGCCATTATCGCTCGTGTAGATAATGATTGTGTTTTGTAGTTGTCCCGCCGCCTTCAGCTTTTCCATGAACAAACCCAGTGCGACATCGGACTCATAGAGCATGTCCGTTCTCTTGGTGGGTGTGACCCCTTTGACGCGAATGGCTCCAGGGGCGGTGCGATCTTTCGTATTGAGTGGATCGGCGACATTGAAAGCAGATGGAGGATCATAGGGGCGGTGTCCGGCCTGCGACATGTAGTGAATATAAAACGGTTTGCCCGGATCATCCTTAAAGTGATTATCGAGGAAACGCAGCGCGTCCTGCATCAGCAGAGGGCCGACGCTATCCGTAGTGTAGTTCTCCATTACATACAGCGTCCCCCGAACCTCAGTCGTGTATTTCGCCTTTTCATTCTCGTCGGTGATTCCTTTGAAGTGCTGGCGGATTTCCTCGCGAGTGAGGGGCTTGAATTTGCTTGTTGCCCTCTCATATCTGACCATGCGGTCATTTTTAAAGAACGCTAGAGGGCTCTTTTGTATACCGCTGGGTAGGGTGAGGGAATAGTCAAACCCGTGCTCACTCACCCCATCATTGAACTTTTGAGTCAAATCGGCTTCGCTGAAACTATCAACGACTTTACCATCGGCGTTTTTGTAAATGCGCCCTAGATGCGTTTTGCCGAAGAAGGCAGTGTGGTACCCGTATGTTTTCAATCTATCGCCTAGTGTATCTTGACCGCTAAGGATTTGGCTGGGGGCATCGGGAAACCAGGTGCCGTTGGGAAGACGCCCCCGATAGACGTGTTTTCCAGTCAGGATGGCGTATCTGGTGGGCGCGCAAACTGCGGCAGGAGAGTGGGCGTGATGAAAGGAAATGCCGGACTTTGCCAGCTTATCAATATTAGGTGTTATGCTCTCTCCTTCCTGTGAATTGAAGGCGTGTATATCACCGAAACCGATATCGTCGGTCATAAATATCAGGATATTGGGCCTGGCGGTCTTCGCTGATTCGGCGGCGATACAAGTTCCTGAAGAGACCACCGTAGTGTAAGAGAAAAACAAACACAACAATACTGGCAGTTTGACTAAGGCTTCTATTTTCATTTTCTATTCCTATCGCTGATGCTGAGGATACTTATAACATCCGGCTCACGCAAGAGCGGAAGTTGCGGAGCGACTGTAGGGAATTGTGTGAAGCCAATGGTTCGAACTATTTTTCATATACTCAAATATTGTCCCTGAGTAGTTCAGTAACGATTTCGTATCCCCTGGGGCTGAAGTGCGTGCCGTCCTCGACGAAGAGGTCCGGTTGAAACTCTCCCGTATCGTCGAGGAAGGCTGGGGCCAGATCAATGAATGAAACCTTCGTTTCCTTTTCGCCCAACTTGGCGAGCTGCTCATTCATCCCGCTGATTGAAGCCCGAAGTTCCGGATTGGTGCTTGCCCGCCGAATATAGGGCAGTCCGAGAAAATAGATTCGAGTGTCGGGCAGATTGGCGTGGATTGTGGTGATAAGAGCCTCCGCAGACTCGCGGACCTGTGCCGGCGTGCTGCCTGCCCCCATGTCATTGCCGCCGGCATTGAAAAGGATAACTTTCGGAGCATAAGGGAGGATAATGCGATCCGCAAAGTGAAGTATTTCCGTGAGCCGCGCTCCGCCAAACCCACGGTTGATGATCCGATGGTTCGGAAAATACTCGTCAACGTCGGTCCAGCGGCGCGCATTCGAGCCGCCGACGAGCAGCACAGCGCCACGGGGCGACGGAGTCTTGGCATCGAGCGACTCAAAACCCTTAATCGTTTGTTCCCACTTCGCGACCCGAGGAGCAGCTTGTGGTCCTGTGCCGTTTTTCGGCTCCGGTTCGGCGGCATGTAACATACTGCCGAATACGCCGGCGAGGATACAGTATAGAGGTTTCTTCATTTTCGTAATTATTGGATAAATATCAATTTTGCAGCGAACAGTGTTAATATGTGTATTTTAACTTCACATAACACGAATTGAGAAGGGGCGTTTTTACTGGGTTTGAATTGTAAAAGTGTTCGGTTTTACATTTAACAGGCAAGTTTTGAAGAGACTTGGTATTCTGGGGCATGTGGATATTAAAACTACTCAGAGGTAGTTGCATGTTATGAGATCTAGGGCAGTTGCGGTTTCAAGCCTCCTGGATTTGTAATGCCAATTCTGATTAGAGGTGCATTGTAGGGACGAGGCGTCCTTTGCCTCAAGACTCGTTCTTGACGTGGAGGTAGATTTCACCGAGTTCGAGGAGGATTTTTTCGAGCGCATCGTAGTATTCGCTCTCGTCTAGCTCCTCCTTCTTAGCTCGAAGGGTTTCGAGTTCCGCCTCCAAACGGTCGCGGTCGAATCGCTGATCCGGGGTAAGAAGTCGTTCTTGCTCGGAAGCGATGAAGGCGATTTGGCGCGAGCGAAATCCGTCGGGAATTGTGTCTCCCTCCGGTTGTTTGATCAGCCGTTCTCCGCGGAACCAGTCAGCCGGAGTGCCGACTGAATCTCCATTGTCGTCAATGAGTGCGTGCTCGGAGGCGAGTCGGCCTTCGTCTTCATAAAACTGTTCCACAGATTGGGCAGCGGACACAAAGGCTTCTAGCAGAGAAACCTGTCCATCTTGATTGGCGTCGCCTTCCCGTGACGAAATCACGCGGGCAAAGCGTTCTCCAAAACGGGCGTAGTTAAGCTCAGTGCCGCTTCGTGTAGCGGTCATGAGGATACGGTTGGGCTTGGAAAGGCGATTGATGAATGGGGCGGATGCCGAACCGCCATGGACGAAAATCAGAGTACGTTCGAGAGGGTCAAGCCATTCGCCCAGCACCACCGCGCTCAGATCGGGGCCCCGTAGATTGAGCAACGTGCTTTTCTGGGTATGGGTTCCATGGCCGATGTAGACGATCCAGGCGGGTATGGTGCTATCGTTCTTCAAATTCGTCACCCATTCCTCTATGAGTGCTCGATCTACTTTATCAGACGCTTCTAGGCCCACGATCGTAATGCTGGCATTTGTCGACGCGGCCGCCTTTTCCCAGGCGCTTGCTGCCGACTGAAAACCATTGGCGAAACGTTCTTCTCCAGGAGCCCCCACAATGAGAAGGAGCTCATGTTCGGTTTCCTTCGTTTCAGCCCTGGATAGGCTCGATAAGAGAAGGGCAGAGGCTATGAGAAAAGTCTTCATGCGAGTCCCTTCTTTCGACGCAATCCCCACTCCGCTAAGAAGCAGCAAAGGGAAGCAGCGAAAAGCCAGCCGTTGTGCCATAACGGATACGACCAGATTTCTGTAATGGGCGTTTGTTGCTTGGATAGTTTGTCTCCGATAGTAGCAAGGGCATTCCAATCGAGTACTTCACCCCCTGTTTGGGTTGCAATACGCTGGAGTAAATCCCGGTCGGGTGAAAGAGCACGATATTCATTTGCCAGAGGTTCGTTGACCCAACCCGTCTCGGCCATGCCGATTACTTCGCCTTCGGGTCCTAGAACTTCGACGCTCGCAATGTAGGCCCCTTCGTCCTGTGAGGCGAAGGTAGTCGTAAACCGTCCGGGAGAGTCGGCAATCGGTTCCGCGAAAAGATCGACCTCGGTAAAGCCCTTGTAGGTGGTGAGCTCTTCTTCCGTTAAATCCACGCGTTGGATGGTGATTCGAGCCTGCCCGATCTCGAGTGGTTTGTAGTCGTCGTTTCGAGCTTCAACATTGAGCACAATGCCCTCCGAAGATTCTTTGGCTTCTATTTCTACAATCTCGGGAACGTCTGTTACCAGCCAACGGGCGATCTGCCGCCAAAGTCGAGCCAGGTCTTCTTGCTCGCTTTCACCTCGCATCCCCCATCGCCACATGTCGCCGATGGCGACGCAGGCGACTTTGCCTGCTCCGAAGTTGTGCGCGACAAGGCTCGGGTATCGGTCTCCCAGCAAGTTTTCGACCTCCGCGAGAACGCGAGCTCCTGGCTTGATCTTTGGAATCGTATTCAACACGCGAAAGGGGGGCATGGTATTGAGTCGCGCTCGCTCGTCCGTTTCCAATGGTCGGACTCTCGTCCACGGTTCGACCCAGCCTTCGCGAGTGAGCTTCCAGGATAGGTTCTCGCTTGAGGCTCGTTTGAAAGTCTGGTCGAGGTAAATGGGAAGGGTTCCTGCAATCGGCGTTTCTTCATAACCCCCGTGGTCCAGAGCGTCCGCTCCGCCGAGTGCTAGGAGCCCACCCCCTCGTTCGGATACAAAGCGTCGGATCAGCGTCTGCTGATTGAAGCTGAAAAATTCGGCTTCGAGATCGTCAATGATCAGGGCGTCATACTCGAACAATTCTTCGGCCGTTTTCGGAAATCCGTCACTGAGTTCATTCTCGTCGCGTGCATTGACCCGTATGAGAACCGGCTGGTCATAGTCTTCGGTTTCTTCTTCGTCGCGTCCAAATCCGCGGTAGAGCGGATTGCTGGACTCTCCAGAGCGGCCCTTGAATTCGAACTTAGGCTCACGACGGGCGACCCGGATCAAACCGGTCATCTGCAACTGCGGATCTTTGTAGAGGGCGCGGTTGAGAAACTTGTATTCCCAGTTAGGACGTCCGGTGACATAGAGAATCCGAAAGGCCTTTTGCCCTCCGTCTACCATGGCGATACGCTCGTTGTTGGCCTCAGTGGCCTCTACCCCCAAATTCAAGTTACTTGTCGAGAGCCGGTAAAACTGAATGCCCGTACGAATCGGGCGCCAGTCAAAAACGAGGGTGTGGTTCGATCCGCTAGCCTGGGTGCGGAAGGACTGGGGCTGAGGCAGATCGAACTCGTCGCTAACTGAGGGAAGAGCGTCTCGGATTTCGAGTGGTGCAACGCTTACGGAAACATTCTGGGCGGGTAGGGAAGCAGAGGATACAATCGCTTTAAGCGAGATAGGGGCGTCGTCAAAAGCGGTTTGTCTTAGCTCGACTCTTTCGATGCTCAAGTCAGGCAATGGGGTCGAATCTCCGACCACTACGGGATAGATTGGGGGAAGGGTGCTCAGGTTGATACTGTCGATCGCTGCGGAGTCGGTAGCGACTCCATCGGTGAACAGCAATATCCCCGCCAGGGGTAGGCCTTCAAATCGCTCTTTCAGCTGTTGGAGAGAATAGGCCAGATTGCTTCGATCTCCTTGGAAGTCCAGACTGGCAAAATCGGTCACGCGTCTGATCTCCCGGTCGAAGCGATAGGATCGGGCTTGAAAGTTTTCACTTAGCTCGCTCAGCCAGGAGGCCTCTGTTCCGGCCAGTCTTCCTTTTAGAATTTCCCCCCGGCTCTCTTCTTGCCCAATGTCGCTTAGCTGCATACCTTGGCTGTTATCCGCAACCACCGCTACGATATTGGCTCCTTTAGCGGGACGCTCTCCGGTCCAATGGGGGTCTAGTAGGCAAAGGAGTAGAAGTACAATTCCCAAAGCGCGTAGTGAAAAGCCAAGGGCGTACCCTTTGATGAGTCGGCCCTCGCTTTTCCAGGCGAAATAGGAAGAACCTAACAGGGCGATGCCGACCAGAAGAGACACCCACCACCAACTATCTCCGTTTAAGGTGATCGCTCCTATCATAACGTTGAGCACGCGGATGCGTAAGGGTAAGGAGGACCGGCACGATCCTTCGGTTGGTTAGGCGTTTGCGGACGACCGGGCCGGTCCTCCCTATCTTCATCGGCAGACCGCGGGGTCGTGAGCTTATTTCTCTCCAAGAGATTCATAGTATTTTCTCACGGATTCTTGATAGGCGCGCGGCACGGGATCGCGATCGATAGGCTGGAGGGCATTCGGATCTTCGTAGCGTGCGAGCTCCTGGGCTACCCAAGTACGAGCGTCGTTGAGGGGAGCAATGATGCCATCATTAACGACGCCCCACTTTGGCTCCGATCCGTGCCGTCGAAACTCCGCCCGGATACGCTCCGCTTCTTCGCGAGCTTGAGAAAGTCGCTGGCGAATATCCGGCTGATCCACGAGTTCCTCGACCGTGCGGAGCCGCTCGGCCCAGTCGTTGAAGCCTCTGCCAGTGAGAGGAGACTCGTTTCCAGGATTACTTGAAAACTCGCGAAGAAAATCGTCTAGGGCAGAAGCGATGTCACTACCGCTATCGCCGCCACCACGGCCACCAGTGGGAGATTCGCCTCCTTGGGAGCCGGGTTGTTGGCCTTGTCCCGGTTGGTTGCTACCTGGACTCTGTCCGGGTTGCTGCCCTCGGCCACTATTGGGTTGTTGGGCGACTGATTGTCCAGACTGTCCCGTTTGCTGACCCGGCTGCTGACCCTGTCCGCCTGCTTCGCCGCCAGGAGATTGCCCGGGCTGCTGTCCTTGACCTTCGGTCGGTTGCTGGGCGAGAGACTGCCCGGGCTCTTGACCGGGTTGACCGGATCCAGGTTGTTGTCCTGGTTGATCGGAGGGTTGTTGCCCAGGCTGATTGTTTTCCGGTCTGCCTTGTTGAGAGGATCCAGGCTCGCCGGCGTCGGCGATTGACTGGCCCAGGTTTTCTTCATTTGAATCCAGATTCTGGAGACCGGATCCTCTTTGACCTTCTTCTTGACCCGGTTGAGCTCCTTCTTGTTCGCCATTGTCGGCTTGAAGATCGCGAGAAAGCGAATCGAGTTCCTCTTGGGCAAACCTAAGGGAAGTCGCTTCATCCCCTAGGACACTGCTCGCGGCCTGTTCGACGTTCTGCTGCAGTTCGTCGAAGCTTCGCTGCAACTCCGGTTGCATGCCCTGGGTTTGTTCGACGAATCCTTGGCGCAGCATTTCGGAACTCGTTTGCAGCTGATCGTCGATTTCGCTTTGACTTTGCTCGCGGAGGAGGTCGTAGAGCTCTCGATGGAGCTTCTGTTCGCTAAACTCAGATGCCTCAGTGACCTCTCTTAAATCTCTCATCAGCGAATCGAGTCTCTCCTGCTGTTGAGCGATTCGTTCTGCGATTTCCTCGCGGTCTTCTGAATTGTCCAAGCGAGGCCCACCTTCCTGGTCCAGGTTTTCGAGCGCTTCGCTAATGTTTCGCTGGTTTTCTGCCAAATCTCGAGCCGTCTTTCTCGCTTCGCGAAGTTGCTCGGTGAATTGGCTGGAAGTTTCATTTCTGAAATCCTCTTTGAGATCCTCCAAATTTTCCTGGGCACGTGTGCCGGTGGCGAGGGCTTGAGAGATCTCCTCGTTGCGTATTGACTCGCCGATCTCCCGCATTTCTTCACGAGCTTGATCGAGTTGCTGACGCGCCTCGCGGTTGTTCTCGTTTGACTGAAGTCGGTCCATCCGTTGTCGCGTCTCGTCGACATCGGCCAGCATTTGCTGCTGTTCCTCCTCTAGACGCTTTAGCTCGCGACGAATCCTTTCGCGCTCCTCTTCATCTTTAGCCTGAGCGATCGCGGTTTGGAGTTCCTGCAGGCGCTTGTTGATGTCCTCCTGGCGACGGGCGAGTTGACTGAGTTTACTCAGTACTTGTAGTTGCTCCTTTTGTTCGGGAGATGTCAGGCTCTGCGCTTGGCTGGCGGTCTCATACCGGTTCTCCTCTTGGCGAAAATCCAGTTGATCGAGTTGTCGCTGGTTGCGTGATTGGCCTCCTCCACCGCCACCCGCTTGGCGAGATCGCGATACATTGAATTCCTTGGGCTGCATACGAAGCAGAGCTTGAGTGGCTCCCTGCGCGTTTGAAGCAGCCTTGTTCAAGGGATCCTCAACTCCATCGATGATAACGGTATCCAATGAGATGAGCACGTTCTCCATAAGGGAACTCGCCAATTCCGCAGCCGTTTTCGCCTTCTCCTCTTCAAGTCGCTCCTTCAATGCCTCGAGCTCTTGTAATACTTCTGTCTGCGACTCGTTGATGACCTCCGCGTCTTCGATAAACGAACTGTCTGAAAGACCGCGCTGCTTCAATTTCCAGAGAGCGATCGTAATCTGGCGTTGGGTATCAATCAGCTCCTCACCTTGATTCCCTTGTTGCGGTTGTCCTTGGCCGCCCCCGCTTTCATTCTCGCGAAAGATTTCGTCCAAAGACCTGACCTCGGCAAAATAAAGATCGCTGGTAGAACGGCGTGATTCCCCGTCCGGGCCATAATCGTCGGCCCAAGCCCACCAGGTGAGAAGGTCATCTGTTACTACGGACTGTTCTTCTAGAGAAAGAATCGTCTCGAAGTCCGAGTCCAGATCGAGCGTGTTCTTGTCGGCCGAAGAAAGGTAAACGGGTGGCTCCGTTCCAATACTAAAGGCCAGTCCATAGTCGAGCAGCCCAAAGTCGTCTCTCGCTTCTGCTTCAAGGGCGATCTCCTCGATGGGTGAGACCCGCTGGTCGCCCCGAGGAAATGCAATGGCCAGTTCAGGCCTTTTGTTGGGGAGAGCCTCGATTCGTATATCGGGAGGAAAAGGGTTTGTCCGTCCCTTTTCGTCACTGAGCTCTAGCGCCATTCGAAGGGATTCATCTACGACAAGTGAAGTTTCAAAGCGGGTACGTTCTGGATTGGCTGCTTCAAGAAGAATTTCCTGGCCATCGCGACCGACTAATTTCGCCACCTCGATCGGCTTGTTCGTTGTAAAAGAGTAAGTGAGATGGGTTCCTTCGACCGCGCTGATGCGTCGCGTGTCTTCGACAAGCCGATCGGGTATTTGGGTATAGTCCGGAAAATCCAGATTCGCATCTGCCTGTATCAGAGCAGGAAGTTCAAAGATTTCAATTTTGTAGGCCTCTGACTCTCTCCCGTCGAACGCGACATGGTAACGGAGATCGGAGTCCACTTCGCGTAGGGAGTGAACAAATACAGGATCCGAAAGGCTTTGCCCCATGATGTTTCGGGTAGAGTTCCCGTCAGGGAACAAGGTGACGAGCTCTACATCTTTAGGAAGGGACTCGCCTTCGAATCGAGCCGTGATGACCACGGTCGAACCTCGTTCCGCTTCAGTGTCGCCTGGACTGACAGTGAGCGAAGCGGTAGATGAAATGACCCTCAGACGCTCGGTTTGCGCAGGTTCAACGAGAAAGGCCACGACAAGCAGAGCCCATATGGGCAAAGTAGCGGCCAGATTTCTGAAGAGAGACTTTTTATAGTCTTCTGTGCCTACTTGCTGCCACGAGTTGATGGTGTTGTGATCGAGTATTTCATTGATCAGTTTTCCCTGCAGAAAGTTTAGGGGTCCGCGGCGATAGTCGCCTTGTTCCATAGCCGTGGACAAGGCTTGTTTTAGAGAAGGGTTTGCGGATTCGATCGCCTGGGCGGCCGCAATGTAGTCCAGGGGTGTACGATTCGACTCTCTGCGATTCAAGAAGAGCGTGCCTACGATGATCGTCAAAGTCCCAACGATCAAAAGTGTGGCGAGGACCGGGACGAGGTAGGCACCTACGAGTAAAGCGAGGGCAATCGTGAACGCGATGAGCCATCGGCGTGATTGCCGCTTCATCAAGCGGGTCGATCGAATCCGTTTGGCGACTTCGTGGGTCTCTCCTTTCAGCCTTGGGTCAGCGTGTGAACCAATCGCTTCTATGAGCGTTGTTTGCTTAGGCTTCATACGGTAACGGTGTCCTCTCTATTTTGAAGTTTTCGGGCAATCAGGCTCTCGGTTGCGAGAAGGATGGCGACCAAGATGATGACCCATCGCCAAATCTGTTGCTGGCTTTCCAGTTCGACAGCGTTTTGAGTTCGGAGTTCGGCTTCGGTCGGGATCTTAGATTCTGCTAGTGATGAGGATCCTCCCAAGGGTGCCCCTAGTCGTTCCCAATCCTCGAAGGCGTGGGTTTCCCATTCACTCTCTTCCGAAGAAATTTGCAAGGCGACCCAGCGGTCGGATCTCCCATCGCGTAGCCGGTAAAGACCCGGTAGAGCTGGGGTTTCGCTTGAGGAAACATCCGCGCCTAGGAGTTGCCAGCTCGCAGTAGGGGAACTGAATTGGGAACGGACGGCATCAATGTTTACCACGCTGGGCTGATCCGGTCCACCGGCGGCCCTCTCGAAAAGCCTCTGAAGCCAAGGCACAAATTTGGTGGAAAGGACCCATTGGCTGTACTTAGGCGCCCAGTTGCCCACCCAAATGGTAAGTGTGCCGGTTCCAATGGAGGCTTCTAGTATCGCTGGGGATTCGTCATCGTATTGGGCGATCGCGACGGCGTTCGAGTCTTCTGGAAGGCGAACGGTATGAGTATGCCAGAATCGAATACGGGAAAAATCGCTGAAACGGGGATCGGCGAAAAGGTTGAAGGAAGGATGTTGAAAATCGATTGTCCCCAAGCGAGAGTCAGTCTGATTCTCCGTCCCGGCTCTCCATCCATTTTCCCCTAGTAGGGATGCGGCGACTTCAATGCGATCCGGATGGTCGAGGAGAAGCAGGCCGTGTGAACCCTCGGAAATTCTAGATCTAACTGAGGCGACTGAATTCTGATCCAGAACGGAATCTATTAGAATAAATGGGGCCGCACGATTTCCTTCGGCATCGACCCTGTCAGGAGTTCCAAAATTAACAATTGGGTCCTCCCATCCCCGTGTGGCGCGCTTAATGTAGAAGGCTGCCTGGTTCGGATTGTCCGCGTTCTCAATCTCGCCGAAGTAGTGCAAGCCCATGGGCCTAGGCCTTTCTTCGGCTACGAAAAGGGTGTTGTCAAAGCTGTCAGAGTCGCCACTTAGGGTCACTTTGAACGGACCCTCCGCACCGGCAGGAACGTCCAAAAGAACGAGACTTTTGTCACCAGAATTAGAGTACAGATTGGTGGGTTCGGAGAGTACGGTTCCTGAGGCCGCATCAGACAGTGATAGTTCGAGTTCGGGATCGTCAGTTTCTCCGGAACCTCGAACGCCGATTCTCATTTTTCTTTGGTCTTCCTCGCCTGTCCATCCGAGCCAATAAATGCCGACATTGCCAGAGTGAGTTCCTGAAATAGTTGTAATCTCAAACTGGCACTCCTCCGGCCATTCGCGACCTGCAATCCCGGCGATGCGAGCGGACTTCTGCAGGTCAGAAAGAAGCACAATGCGTTTCTTGGAGGTTGCGGCGGCGCCTTCATCCACCTGTTCGAGTTCAGCCAACGCCAACTCGATAGCATCATCCAGCTGGCTTGAGCCCCAGCTCGGTTTCATTTCTGAGAGTAGAGCTTTTGCGAGTGTTTGGCGTTCGTTTGGTGGCCATTCGCTCCATCGGTCAAACGGAAGTTTCAATTGGGCATTCGAAGCGACCGAAATGATCGAAAGCTGATCCTGGCTTTCTAGATCCTCAATGTAGGATTCCGCTTGTTGGATCGCGTTAGTCCAAGCCCCTTCACGCTGCATGCTCGCGCTGCTGTCTAAGATGAGAACGAGTGTATTCGGAGGAGAGACACTTGGGGTGATTGGCAAGTTGGATTCGATGAATGGGCGGGCAAAGGCTAGGGCAAGTAGAGCAATGACGAGGCAGCGTAATGCCAGAAGCCATGGGTTTTGAATGCGGCTTTTCCGTTCCAGACGCGGGGGGGACTCTTTTAGGAAGTGAGTAGCCGAAAAGCGGATACGGTCTTTAGTCGCCCTGCGTATAAGGTGAAATATGATGGGTCCCGCAATAAGGGCTACACCGGCCAAAAACCATGGAGACAGGAGGTTCATAGACCGACTCGTCCTTTCAGTGGCTGGCGTCTGAGAAGATCAATCAGAACGAAGTCCAGAGGCTTGTTTGTGGGAGCGATGAGATGGCGAATCCCCCGCATTTCCAGTGTGCGTCGTATCTTTAACTGGTGCGCTTCGAAGCTCGCTTTGTAGGCACTGCGGGCTTCATTGGGGTCGATGTAGATCTGTTCTCCCGTTTCGAGGTCTTCCCATTGGGATGCTTTACCGAATTCCAGATCGAGCTCGGCAGAATCGAGTATCTGAATCGCCCGTACATCGTGTCCGGCGGCGATTAATTGGCCCAGTGACTTCTCCCATTCCTCCGGTGGTGAAAGGAAATCGGAAATGACGATAATGAGGCTCCGTTTCGGAGTCAGCTTGCCAATCTGGTCGAGCCCATTGCCAAGGTTGGTTTCTTTACCCTCAGATTCCATGCTGAGAAGAGAAAGCAATCGCTTGAACTGGCCCGGTCGCCATCGAGCAGGTAAAAATTGATGAAGATCGCGGTCGATCAGTCCTAGCCCAACAACATCTCGTTGCTGCAAGAGAAAGTAGCTGAGTGTCGCGGCCAAGGTTCGTGCGTATTCCGCCTTGGATGCTTCACCCGATGTGAATTTCATGGACCGGCTGGTATCCACTAAAATCATGCAGCGAAGATTGGTTTCGTCCTCGAATTTCTTGATGAACTCCTGATCCGTTTTACCGAGGACTTTCCAGTCTAAGTAGCGCAAGTCGTCGCCGGGCGAGTAGTTTCGGTATTCCGTAAACTCCACCGAGAAACCTTCCAGCGGGCTGCGATGAAGTCCTGACCATAGTCCTTCCACAACGACACGCGCCCGTAACTCCAGGTCGCGGATGGCGAAGAGGGCGGCGGGATCGATACCGATTGTGTTAGCGGTGGACATTTAGGATAAAGGCAATTGCGAAAATCTCGACTACGACTGCATATGCTCGATGAGTTTCTGGGTCACGGTTTCAATCGTTTCGCCTTCCGCTTCCGCCCGGTAGTTGAGCAAGATGCGGTGACGCAGTACCGGAGGAGCCAGCCTGACGATGTCGTCTTTGGTCACGTGGGCCCGGGAGTGCCAGAGAGCTAATGCCTTCCCAGCGAGGATTAGTCCTTGGGCGGCGCGGGTGCCGGCACCCCAATTGACCCAGGCTTTGACGAAATCAGGGGCTTCCGGGTTTTTAGGACGAGACGCGGCGACCAATTTTACGGCGAAGGCGATCACTTCGTCGGAAACGGGAACCTTGCGAACCAAGTGCTGAAATTCGATGATGTCTTCTGCGGAAAAAATCGACTCAATCGGATCGTGTTCTTTTGAGGTGGTTTGTTTCACGACCGCGATTTCATCCGCTTCGGGAAGGTAATCGATAAGGACGTTAAAAAGAAAGCGGTCGAGCTGCGCTTCTGGAAGCGGGTAGGTGCCCTCCATCTCGACTGGGTTTTGGGTGGCGAGGACGAAGAAGGGTTCCGACAAAGTGTGGCGAGTTCCGGCTGCCGTCACTTGGTGCTCTTGCATAGCCTCAAGGAGGGCGGACTGCGTTTTTGGCGGCGTACGGTTTATTTCATCCGCCAGGAGCATATTGGTGAAAATCGGACCTTTTGAGAAAACCAGTTTCCTTCCCTCTGGGGTGTCATTTAGGATTTCCGTCCCCGTTATGTCGGCGGGCATCAAATCAGGGGTGAACTGGATTCTCTGGAAATTCAGCCGGAATACTTTGGCGACAGACTTGACTAGAAGCGTTTTCGCGAGGCCGGGAGCACCCGTGATCAGACAGTGTCCACCAGAAATCAAAGCCAACAGCAATTGCTCGACGACTTCCTCTTGTCCGATGATGGCTTTGCCGAGTTCCGTCTCGACTCTTTTCCTGCCCTCTTGCAGTCGATTAAATGCGGCTTCCTGCTCTTCTGTGGTTTCTAGTAATGACATAAAATTGGTTTCGTTGGTTTAGGTTTAAGAAATTGAATACATTAGTGAGTCATGGCGTAAAAAATGATATTGATGCCCATGGGGTAGGCTCTTTTTTCCGCAAATTCCCTAAAGTACCACTCGTCCTCACCCTCGCGTTCCCACCCGTCTCCTAGGTCGGTGTTGTGGCAAATGATGCACATGATGCGACCATTGTCGTCAAAGATGGCCTTGTAGTGAACTTCTTCCGTCCCATATCCCTGATGACTCACGATGCCGTATCCACTTCGGTAGGCCTGAACGGCGTGCCCAACACTGGGCACTTGAGGTTTTTCCTTTAAATCAAAGACCATGTGGAAAATCGGATGGTCAATGGATAGTTCGACGGGTTCGCGATCAGGAAAAACACGTTTCATCTCGTAGTAGAAATTGTCATACTCGTCGTCGCCCCAAAAATCGTCTACCATGAGGAATCCGCCATTAAGCAGATATTTCCGAAGGGCCGTCACCTCGTCATCCATGAAAACCAGACGACCCGGCTCGATGATGTAGAGAAAAGGGTAGTTGAACAAATCCTCTTGAGTGAGCTCGACTACAACGGAGTCTGGGTTCACTTTCAGGCTGGTCATCTGCTGGAGTCGAAAGGCGAAATTGAGTTCCGCATCGGGATAGTCTGTAGCCCATCCGCCACGGCCCCAGCCACGTCCGCGGCCTCCCCATCCGCCATGGCCGCCTCTGCCGCCGCCCGAACTGTATTGTACCCGAGCGAACGTGAAAACGTCCTGCTTGAATTCGGAGTCCACCTGCCACTCTGGAACACCGGCTCGATTGTCGTAGCGCTGACCGTTAGCGGGTAGCACGTTCGAGATTACGATCGAAAGAATGAATGAAAATCTAAAAACGGCTGAGTTCATTATTGGCTGAGTTGATTCCACTTTTGGTTTGGGTCTTCTGTCCTATTTCGACTGTCTTCTATTTAATGTGTCGAGTAACTCATACGCCAGTCGAAAGCGGGGAGCCTCCTCGAGGGCCATGAGGGTGTGGCGTTTAGCCGCTTCGGGGTCTCTTCGAAGATGTTGCTGGGCCAGTGTATAGTGGACTTTAGCGATATCGGGGGGATCGAGTTCGAGAAGAACTTGTCCGGCGGGAATCGCGGCAGCTCCATATTGAAAGCGGGCGTGAGTCGAAAACAGGGCCCGCCAAGGTTCGACCGCCATGGGCCTGATCGCGATCCACTGATTCGCCCATCTGAGTACCGAAGGGGGATCATCTTGCTCTAGAGCGATAAACAGGAGTCGCTCAATCGGCTCGATTGTGTGGCCTTCGTTTTCGGCGATTTGAGTCAGGGTCTCCTTTTCAAGCTCGGTTTCCCCCAGTTGCTCGTAGACATAGGCAAGGAGTTTGTGGGCATTCTCTTCACCTGGCAAATAGCCAGATTTTTCGATAACGGCTTCGAGCTCGACCCGGGCGGTCTCCCAGTCTTCGGCTTCGATAGCCGGCTTGAGCGCTTCCATTTCATCGAAGTAATTGTTTTCTGGAGTGATCGCAGCGATCGCTTTTTCCATAATACTCTCGGGGCGCTCAAACGTGTACGAGCCCCCTAGCTTGGCAGCCTGGCTTTTGGCGTCTTCAAGGAACTGCTCGTCGAGATCTGCAAGAGGAGCGACATGCTGAGCGAGCGCGGCGTTCATTTCAGTTCCGTCGGCGAGGGCTCGCAAGGTCGCTTTCATCGGTTCCAAGCCGTAGTTGTCGTAGATGAACTTTACGACGAGGTAAGATTGGAAGTAGGCAAATTGAGTGTCCTCACCACTTTGGGCGCTCAGGAAAGCCGCGCTCATTTTACTGATCTTCTGCATGCGCCCCTCGAGGATCCGGTTCCGATAGTCAACGGTCATCATTTGGCCCCAAGAACCGTTTCGTTCCCGCTCTTCGTAAACGGAAATGCCCTCGCTCAGCCACCTTGGCATCCGATTTCGAGTGAGCGTCAGAGTGACGGTATGGCAGAATTCGTGGTAGAGGACGGACTCCCAATTGGCGAGACTGGTAGCGGGACTATTGATGGTAAATACCGGTCCGAAGCAAACGCCGAGATAGCCTGGGTTGCCGGGCATGCCAAAGGTTCTCACCTCAAAGTCCGCTGGGTTCGGATAGATTTCGACCGTCACTTTTTCGTCTATCTCGACGCCGTAGCGCTCCGTCAAATAGTCGTAGGCAGGCTCGAGCAGGTCCAGGGCTCTTTGTCCGTAGACGGGAGCTTCCTTTTTTGAAATCCGAACGCGAAAGTGATCGGTCTCCATTGTTTCGAAGTCATCGATTTTATCCCGCAGAGTAACCAAGTTGTAGGCGGATATATTGTACGGGTCCGCATCGTGTACTTCATCAGCCAGGGCCCAGCCTTCGGATTCACGGCCTAAGCGGAGGAGGTCTTGGGCGAGTTGTATCTTTGCGGGAAGAAAGTCCTCTTGATAGGCTAGGGAGAGTCGTTGGGCAGCAGCCCCTTCTTTGAACCAGTATTTACGGGAGAGGTTTCTTCCAATCGTGTGATCCACATTCGGGTTGGTTCGCCAGGTGGAAAGGGCTTCTTTCCGATACGAATCGCCTTCGTGGTCGTTGCTTCGCAGGTAGGCGATGGCGGCCTTCAAGGCGAGCGCCTTGGGAAGGCGAGGGTTCACCTCTAGGGCGATGTCGATTTGCTCGATAGCCTCGTCGTAGGATTCCGCATCCATGAGGTGCTGGGCAATGAGAACCCGGGTTTCGGGATGCTTTTCATTGATGCCCAAAGCGTTTTCGGCATATTGCAGCAGTTCGGAACGACTGCCTTCGATAAACGAGCTTGCCAGCCCGTACCATAGATCTGGATCTCCAGGGTGGTGTTGGAGACCTTCTTGGAAATTTTTGGAGGCGAGTTTAAAGTCACTTTTAGCCAGAGCCAAATTACCACTCGCCAGGAAGGCGCTAGCGGTGGGATCCTGTTCCGTCTGAGCGCGTTTATAGAAGTTCTCCAGAACAATTCTCGGCTCAATACCCAAGAGTATGGCGGCCTCACCGATCGCTACGAGCGAATCGGGGTCATAGGAATAGCGTCCCCGCCTCCGAATGTTGTTGTCGATCTCGTCAAGGATCTGCTCGGCCCGCCTAGGATCGTCGGCGTATTGGGCCGCCTCTCTAGCGATGAGTCGCAGGCGAATGCTGAAGTAACGGCTTGATAGCCCCTGCGTCAGTAGCTCGTGGGCTTCTTCGTACCGGCCCATCTTGAGGAGCGATATGGCTTCCAGCCGCCACCAGACTTCGTTCCACGACTGGATGCGGCGTCCCGTGACCGCGGCTTCTAGCGCTTCCTCGTATTGACCCGTTCGGTACAGGTCTTCGACTGCCTGAATGTCAGGAAGCGCTTCTTCATCTTTGTCTTGAGCGACGATTGTGGAATGGAGGAAACCTGATAGGACACCCATCAGTAAAAGAAAATTTGATAGGCTGATAGGTCTTTGTCGAAGCACACTGAAAGATAGTTGTGGGACAAGGATTGCCGCAAGAAATTAAACGAGGGAAATTAAGAAAGAATTACAGTAAGGGGTTGAATGTTGGAATGGAAATTTGCGAGTGGACAGCTTTCGAGTCGTAATAGATATTTTCGAGCTGTAATTAGGGCCGTAAAGCGTCTTGTCCTATGGTTTTGATATTGGAATTTCTTGAATGATGGTCAGCGAATCTAGCACAATAAAATTTCCTGTAGCCGATAAACTAAGGCGTCGACCAAACATTCTTTGGATCTGCACCGACCAGCAGCGTTGGGACACGATCCGCAGTTTAGGGAACGAGCACATTCGAACACCGAACATCGATCGTTTGGCAAACGAGGGAGTGGCCTTTTTGAACGCGTTTTGCCAGAGTCCTATTTGCACCCCGAGTCGCTCAAGTTTTCTTACGGGAATGTACCCGAGTAGCGTCCATGGTTGCGGCAATGGGAATGACCGGTGGGCGGAGGCAGCGCCTTTGGTCACCAAGACATTGGCGGATTCTGGATATCGCTGTGGTCTTGTAGGAAAGCTGCATTTGGCAGGTTGCCACGGTCGGGTCGAGCCTAGGCCTGAGGATGATGGCTATTCGGTCTTTCACTGGTCCCATTCTCACAAGGATATGTGGCCGGAAGGGCATGCTTATGCGGACTGGGTTAAAGAAAAGGGAGGGAACCTCGGTGAAATGTATCAGGAAAAAGGATATATGGATCCCGAGCTGCATCAAACTAAGTTCTGCGCGGACAAAGCGATTGAGTTTATGGAGGAGAATGCGGGTCATCCGTGGTTGATGAGCGTGAATATATTCGATCCGCATGTGCCCTTTGACCCCCCTCAGTTGTATCTTGACAAGTATGATCCGGAATCCGTTCCTGACCCGCTTTTTCGCGAAAGCGACTTAGCGGCCCAGAAAAAGCTGGCCGGAGTCGATTTCCAGGTGGTCGCCTCAGATCCAGAGAGTTTTCAAGCGAAGGAGAAGATAGCGGCCTACTACGCAATGATTGAGCAAATTGACGATCACGTGGGTCGGATGCTGGATTGTCTGGATCGAAGTGGACAGCGTGAAGACACGCTCGTCATCTTTACCAGCGACCATGGCGAAATGCTGGGAGACCACGGCCTGATCACGAAGGGCTGCCGGTTTTACGAAGGACTGGTGCATGTTCCGCTGATTATATCGTGGCCCGGTGTGATTTCTCAAGGCATTCGCAAGCGTTCCCTTGTCGAGCTGACAGATATTGCCCCAACGCTGCTGGACTACGCGGGTATCGAAAAAGGCGAGCGGATGATCGGTCGATCGTTGCGTCGCTTGTTGGAAAGTGACGTGGATGCGCATCGAAAATTCGTGCGCTGCGAATACTATCGAGCCCTAAGCCTTATTGCTCCGGGAAGAGAGGGTTGGGAAGGCAGCTATGCCACCATGATTCGGACTGATCGGTATAAGCTTGTGGTTTATCACGGTCATGAGAGCGGCGAATTGTTCGATTTGGAAAAGGACCCCGGCGAGTTCAATAACCTTTGGAGCGATCCGGACTGCAATGACATCCGATTCGATCTCATGAAGGCGATGCTCGATCAAAGCGCATTTGCAGTAGATCTCGGGACCGAAACGACCTGCGTGTTTTAGTGTATTGGCGCTAGCAAGCGAAGAATGAGTTTATCGGGTTCCAAATGGACCAGCACCCGTGCAGTCCAACATATTGAAACCAAATAGTATTTCACGTGTATCTAGGGCATTGGAACGACCGTGATTTGCATGCAAAATATTCGTTTGCGGACTCCTATAACGGCGATTGCGGGGATGGGGTTGGCGGGCCTCAACCTTGGATTTGGGGATGCGTTGCCTTCGATCAACCTGCTTGAGAACGATCGAATCTCCATATTTGCAGAGAAGCCGGGTGAAAGGGCATACGCGGAGCGCTTCGCAGAAACCGTCTACGAGGCGGCGTTTGAGACGACGGGAGAATCCGCGGGAAAAGGCCTGATCATAATTGGTAATTATGAAGACCCTCATCCCATTATCCTGATCAAGAAGTATCTGGAGTTCGCGGAGGAGGGGGACCGGGAGGAATACGGGGCGTTTGTGAATGCTCTTTTTGACAAGGATCCAGTGAAGTGGGAGGAAGCGGATGAGAAGCTGGAGGAAGAGATCGGCTTGGACGTTGAATCGATCGCCTACGTAGTTCCGATGCCGCTTCAGCCGGGTCTTCTGAATTTGTATTTAGTCGCGAGAGAAGAAGGGTTTGAGGAGGAAGCGATCGAGAGGCGCTACCGAACGATCAAGCCATTGGATCTCAACTTTGGCGATTTTGCTCAATACGACTGGGTCATCTATTTGCCGCCCAAGGATGCGATCGACCGAGCGATCAAAGACGTGCTGCCTCACGTGATGAAGCGAGAGAAGCTCGGTTTCTTTAAGCGGACCCTGGTTAAAGGAGCTGTTTTCACTTTCAAACCTCTAATTAGGGATGCCATGGAAGGCGTGCGTAAGTCACTGCTTTACGAGGCGATACTCAGGGCGACCAGTGATTTCGATGAAGAGGAAATCGAGCAATTGATGGAGGCCTACCGGGATGCCTTGATGCCAAAGGGCAAAATCGTGGGAGGAAACAAGAGTAAACGCAGTTTGGAGGCCATTCGTGAACAGCTGGAAGAAAATGAAGCGTACGCGCTTGATCCCTACGTGCCGCCGGTGAAGACAATTTCTGAAGCGCCAGAACTCGCGGTACGGTATAAAGGGGAATATGTCGATTCGAAGGGCAGAATTTTCACGGTGTTCCAAGAAGGCGGCGGGTTGCAATTCCGAAGGGGGGACCGGGATCCCGTAGCCCTCAACCGAGTCTCCCAAGATTTGTACACAACGGAAGACCGTGAAATGACCCTCGAATTTCTAGCCGATGGGGACGGGTCCTTCTCCAAGATGGAATTGCGAAGGAAACGGTGGCGTGAGACGATTTCGAGAAAATAGGGCGAATCCGAATTCAGCCTGAGGCCCAGTCTATGCTTGCAGATGTCGGTAAAACTTTAATCGTTCCGACTGCATCCTTACGAGGTCTATTCCAAAACGAATTTTAGAGGATTTTCTATGTCAAAACAAGATCGCCCAAACATCATTCTCATTATCACTGACCAGCAACGCTACGAAACGATTCGAGCATTGGGTTATGAATATATGGATACGCCGCATTTGGACCGGCTCGTGAATGAAGGCGTTACCTTCAGCCAGTGCCACATCACTGCTCCCTCATGCGCACCTTCACGGGCCAGCTTGTTTACGGGGACCTACCCGCATACAACCGGTGTCCTCAAAAACGCGGATCCCTGGAGCAAGTCGTGGGTGGGTGACTTGTCGGACTCGGGCTACTACTGTGTTAACGTAGGCAAGATGCATACATACCCATACGATACGAAGCTTGGATTTCATGAGCGTTATGTGGTCGAAAACAAAGACCGCTATTTGGAGGAACGCTATTTCTACGATGAGTGGGACAAAGCCTTACATGCGCGAGGACTTGTGAAACAGCAACGGACGCTTTACCGAAAGCGGTCGGACTACGGTGAGCGGATGGGAGCGTTCGAATGGGAATTGCCGGAGGACATGCATTCAGACATGTTTGTGGCGAATACGGCAACTTGGTGGCTGGATACCAAGCCGAAGCCTGATGGCCCGCTTTTTATGGAGATTGGGTTTCCCGGACCGCATCCGCCTTTTGATCCGACGGAACGCTTTATCGAGAAGTACAAAGGAAAGAAGCTTCCGTTGCCGAAAATCAAGCGCGAGGACATTGCGGGCCAGCCCGATCCCTACCAGAAATTGCGTGAGCATAATTTCGAGGTCGATCACGACTCGGTAGTTCATTTGGACGATCCGAGTGAAGAACAGCTTCAGCGGCTTTGGGAATACTATTTGGCGAATGTATCGATGATCGATGAAAAGGTGGGCGAGATCATGGATTCGCTCGAGCGAAACGGCTATCTGGACAACACGGTCGTTCTATTTACCAGCGATCATGGAGAGGCGCTGGGGGAGCATGGTCATATCCAAAAGTGGACCATGTACGATTGCGTTACCAACGTGCCGCTAATCGCCTGGTGCCCGGAGCGTTTCAAGGGAGGTCGTAAAGTCGATGCACTATGTCAGCTAATGGACGTGGGGCCGACGATTCTGGATTTGGCCGAAGTCGAGAAACCTGAGTGGATGGAAGCCGAAACGCTGATGCCCGCGTTGCGGGGGGAGTCCTTCGAAGGTCGGGAGTT
>CALDFV010000119.1 GCA_937942145.1 uncultured Opitutaceae bacterium | reverse complement strand
TTCACAACCAATCGAAGGAGGACCCACCGCCAATGGATTCGATACCTATTTCGGGACAGACGTTCCCAATTGGCCGCCCTACTGCTTTATAGAAAACGACCGAACCATCGGAATCCCAAGCGAGTTCGCAAACATCGAACTCTTCGAGAAAAACCAAGCCAGCGTGCAAGGACCGGCCCTCGTCGATTGGACCCTTGAGCCTACCCTACCGGAATTGGGGAGACGTACAGCCGCCTTTATCAAAAGCCAGTCCGAGAAGACAGATCCCTATCTGTTGTACATGCCCCTCACTTCGCCGCATACGCCCATCGCCGTAAACGATGACTGGAAAGGAAAGAGCGGCTTGAACGCCTATGCAGATCTCGTCATGGAAACCGACGCCATCGTCGGGCAGGTACTGCAAGCGATTGACAAGAGTGGGGAAGCAGACAACACGCTCGTCATCTTTACTTCTGACAATGGCTGTGCACCCTACATCGGAGTTGAGGATCTAGAAGCCATGGGCCACTATCCTAGCGGACCGCTACGCGGATACAAATCAGATGTTTGGGAAGGCGGCCACCGCGTGCCTTTCATCGTTCGCTGGCCAGACGGAGTCACAGCGAATACCATTAACGAGCAACTCGTTCACCAAGCAGACCTCTTCGCGACTATCGCCGACATCTTGGACCAGGAGATTCCCAGCGACGCAGGAGAAGACAGCTTCAGCCTGTTCGGACTCCTCCAGGGGGAAGACTCCCCAGCGCGCATCCACGCCGTTAGCTGCTCCGGTAAGGGCCTGCCCGGCATTCGCTCCGGAAACTGGAAGCTCATCCTCGGTCCCGGCTCCGGCGGCTGGGCAAAAGGCAGTGAGGACGAACCGATTCAGCTCTACAATTTGGCTGAAGACATCGGGGAGACTCGAAACCTCGCCGTGCAGCAGCCCGAACGCGTCGCCGACATGAAAGCCGTACTAGATTCCTACATACAATTTGGGCGCAGCACTCCAGGACCGGCCCAGAAAAACGACGTCCCTGTAGTCCGCTACCCGAAGAAATTGCCGTAGGCTTTACCCAAGCCGCTGTCACGGGTCACTATCGAAGCATCGAACCGCTTCTTTCGCGAAATCCACCCAACGCCATGGAAATTCTGCTCGGTTACCTCGAATCAACTTTCAGCTCCCACCCCCGAATCACATCGGGACCATTGAATTTCCGACCAATCACTGTAATTGATCAACCGAAAGCTTGACACACCCATATTTGATATACCTTTTGGTGATCTACCTTTTGGTGTATTTTTATCGACTTAGGTCAGCCCGTTTACATTATTGTCTCTATGACCAATCCCTTTGCCTACGGCCGCGTGGTCGATGCTGCTCAATACTGCACCCGTCCAAAACTCCAAAAAGCGCTCAAGTCGATGATGGACGCAGGGCAGAATGCGGTTCTATTTGGAGAGCGTCGGATCGGAAAAACGTCTCTCATTCTCCACGTCGCCAAGCGATTACGCAAAAGCCGGGTCGTCTATTTCGATTTTCTGGCCTGTCACTCGGCTGCAGATCTTACCGAAAGAATCGCTCGTGGCGTTCTCGAGACGCCCAATCGAACGTTCTTCAACCTGGCCTTGAAAGTGTTTTCCGCCTTGAAAGTAACCGCCACTTTGGATCCGAACTCCGGAGTACCATCGGTATCCATGTCGCTGCAGCCCAGTTCAGGACCGGAAGCGGTTAACAACTTGGAAACGGCATTGGATCGACTCTACACTTTGCACCAGGAAAAGCCCCTCATCGCCGTCTTCGATGAATTCCAGCAAGTATTGGCGATACCGGAGGGTGCCCAAATTCTGGCTCGAATGCGAAGCCGCATACAAATGCACGCAAGCCTACCCTATGTATTTTCCGGAAGCATACGGGAAGACATGCAAAAAATCTTTAGCGACCATACGAGCCCGTTCTATAAATCCGCCCTTCCCTTGGAAATTGAAGCGATAGAGCGCCCGCGCTTCGATTCCTACCTGAGCAAACGCTTCCGCGAATCGGGCAGAATGATTGACCCGGCGGTGTTCGACAAAATCTACGAGATGGGAATAGAGGTAACGGGCGATATCCAACAAATCTGCTGGGCGCTTTGGATATGCAGCGCTTCTGGCGAAACCATTGGGACCGAAAAAATCGATCAAGCCCTCGAGCAACTATTCGCTATGGAGTCCCGCAATTATGAAGACACCGTTGCCATGCTCGCGCCGTCGCAACTCAAAGTACTGAAGACTTTGGCCGCCCCACCCTTCAACGGCGCTTACTCAGCCGATTTCAAGCAGCGCTCGGGAGTGTTGAACAACCAAACCATCAAGAAGGCGATCCAGCGCCTGGAAGATCTCCGGATCATTTTTCGGGTTAAAGGCATTCCGAGAATCTCCAACCCTTACTTCGGTCTCTGGATCAAGAAAAAGCTATAGGCGGAGCCCTGAAAAAGAGAGATGATCCGAGGGCATCAGGCAACAGGTCTTTTTCGCTAAATCGACGAGTCTGAGCCGTAGTGCTTTTCTAACGATCGTGACAATGCCCCTTCCCCCAGCAAAGCCACCTAACTTACACCTTAATACCGCAAAACTAACCCCTCAACCCACCCCCGAATCAAATTCGGAACGATTGAAATTTCGATCGACGAAAAATGCAAAGAGGTACCTCGCCCAGGCTTCGCCAAACAAAAAAAAAACCAACGGCGTCGTACGCTTTGACAAATCCGACATTTTATTAAGGTTTTTTCTCCCAATCGCGCGGGATATCGTCAGAATTAAAGCCGTTCATGACACTCCTTAGGTTCTTGAAGCTACCCCTTTTCGTCACTCTTTGGCCGCTTTATTTGTGCGCACAAAGTGAGCAGCCCAACGTTCTGTTCATTGCGGTGGATGATCTGAACAATTGGGTAGGCTTTCTGAAGAACCATCCGGGAGTTAAGACGCCCCATATGGATCGCTTGGCTGAGAGAGGGGTCGTATTTACGAATGCCCATTGTTCCGCTCCGGGTTGCAACTCCTCGCGATCGAGCGTGATCACCGGTTTACGGCCTTCGAGCACGGGCGTCTATAGCAATGGACACGACTGGAGAAAAATGGAGACAACCCGGAACGTGGAAACGCTACCGGATACCTTCCAAGCCGGAGGGTACAAGACGTCGAGGGGCGGAAAACTCTACCATGCCCACACACTTCGCGAATCTGCTTATGAAGGGCATTTGGACGCTGAGCCCTGGGACGGCTTTTTCCCGTCACGGAATCTTCAACTACCCCCCGAAGTAGAACCTGCCAAGTGGCCAGTGAATACCAATAGGACTTTCTATCGGGGGCGATTCGACTGGGCGCCTTTAGATATAAACGATTCAGAAATGGGAGAT
>CALDFV010000118.1 GCA_937942145.1 uncultured Opitutaceae bacterium | reverse complement strand
CGTTCTGCGTCAAGAGGGCCCACGGCCGTTTTCAATGCTGACTCGTAGGTGTGCTTGAAATACCCGCCCTCGGGATGGGGTTCTAGATTTAGACAGTTAATAAGCTCTCTCGCAGAATTCATAGCAACGAACCTAGACAGGAACTCAGTTTGACGATGCGTGAATCTAGCGAACAAAAAAGAACAGCGTAAAAATCCGCGCTTCTATTTCGCTTCAGGCTATTTTCAAGTAGGCTGCCTGTGCTTCTGGAATTGCTTTAGCGGTTGACTGTCTCGTTTGATAATTTATTATAAGAACCAGTGCGATAGGCACTCCATAGTCCCCCCAGCGTTCGATGAATTCGAATATATTGATGATGCCACCTTCTGTAACGTACAGGAATTCGGTTATAACTTTCCAAGCGAAAACGAACCATATGATGGGCAGTATGGGAAGCGCGAATACGACGACTCCTAGTATGATCTCGAACCAGCCAACTGCATTGATAAAACCGACATCCGCTGAAATACCAATTGAAGAGAAATGATTTACAAGCATTTCTTTCTCAACAAATGCCCCAAAGCCTCCGTGTCCGATGAGAAGTAAAGCTATGGTTAGTCTGCAGGTGAAATGGAGTACACCGATCTTATCATCCTCCAGTTTGGGCTCTGTATAGCCCGAAAACCAGTCTTTCCACTTCATAGCTATGGCACCTCCGAGAATGAGGAGCATCAATGGAGGTAAGAAGTTCCCTGCTCGTTCCCAAAATTCCCAGGTTCCTGGCGTGCCAGAAATCGGCCGAAGAATCGCTGTCCACAAAGCCCAGATAAGCATCCACATAATGATGATCCGCCGCGGTTTCATGAGAAGCAGAATTGCCATAATGATGTCCAAGGCCCCAATGATAGGCATCAGTTTCCAGGCGATGTCATCTGGAATGCCCTGAGATCGGAAAAAGGGTAGCCATCCTTCTTTGGTGATAACACCCCAAGCGCCATGACCTATGAAGCAACAAGCTGCTGTGATGCGTAGGACCCAGTGAAGGCGTGTTTGAAGTTGTTCGAGAGTCGTGGGTTTGAGGAATGATCCTAGCATAACAGATTTGTTTTTGGGAGATTGTAGATATGTTGAGAAACTAAAAGAAGATGCGGAAGGCTGAACTCGCAGTCCAGCCCTTAAAAACATTGATACCATTTGCTGTTTCAATGTCGTCGTATTCGATTCCGGATACGATTTTCATATTGTCGCCACAAACGTAGTAATTGACTCCTAGATAAAAATTGTGATGCACATCGCCGCGTCCTCCTGTGAGAGACATGTCGGC
This sequence comes from uncultured Opitutaceae bacterium, assembly GCA_937942145.1. Taxonomy (GTDB): domain Bacteria; phylum Verrucomicrobiota; class Verrucomicrobiia; order Opitutales; family Opitutaceae; genus Pelagisphaera. The sequence goes on along the minus strand of CALDFV010000118.1, from coordinate 1,638 downwards.
TTCCCCTCTCGCCCCTGCTGATCGGGCATAGCGACCATTGAGGCGGATGCCTTCAGGGGAATCGGCATTTTGATATTGATATCGCGAAACAAGCTTTATCTTGTCCTCGACTAGCCAGTGCATGGGCATGACGGAAAGTCCCCAAAATCGTCCGTCACGATCCGGATTGGTGGTCGCTCCATTTTCCCCAGTCCCAATCGTCGAGTGGATTTCCCAAGGGCCTTTGTGAAGGCGTAGAATGGCACTTCCTCCCCATTCGTTTCCCCGTGCTAACTGGTCCTCTGAAATGCCAGCGTCTTGCGTATAAGCACTGAATACAAGTTCTTTCAAATCGAAGTTCGATCCCTCTGTTATGTTGTGGATCCATTGCGAATATAAGAGAGTGCCATCCTCCCATCCCGGGAATTCGTCTTCCTGAGTGGTAGAGTAGATGCCGAAGTCGATATCATTGTTGTCTTTCGCTACTCGAATCCACGCTCCGGCCGGGTGCGAGCCACCTTCGTCTGTGGGCCAGAGCTTGTTCGAAAAGGGAGATCTCTCGACCGGGTTGAATAGAAACGCGGATCTTTGCCATTCGTCAGCTAGCTTCAGACTGCGTCTTCCATATCCAACTTCGAAACGTTTGTAGTGAGAATAAGAAGGGTTTACTTTGCCGAAATCGTACGAGAGATAGAGATTACGAAAGTGCTGGAATTCGATATCCTGGTCTCCAGTCGCGGCATTTTTCCCCTGAGTGAGGCTTAGAACGGTCTTGAGGAAAAACCCATCTAGAAATTTGACGTCTCCCCCAAGCCAGATGCGCCGGAATTCGGATTGGGAGTCGGAAAAACTGTTTCCTGCAGAGTCCGTTCCATCTACGTGCCCTATTTGGTATTGGGCCATGCCGAAGAGCTTAATATGTTCGATGGGTCTATCTTTGGAATCAAAGACGTGACCCATCGTTTGGAGCGTGTCGCAGGGTTCTTCGGCTTGTACAGTCGTGCCGAGTGCGATAACCGTAATAGCGATAGAATTAGGGATCTTTAGCATGAAAAACCTTTGGGATTAGGTGTATGGGACGAATTCAGCCTTTTGGCGAACCATAAATTCAATGTGATAACAGAGGGAGATTAACGGAATGTGTAGTAGCTTTGGACATGCAGAACTCTGATAATTGCGATCGCTGTTATGGGTGGTGACTTGATTCACGTATCGACTACTGAGGGCTGAGCGACTTGATTATCGCTTACTAAATTTAAGGATGGGAAAAATCCCCATTCGGTTTCTGCCCCCCAAATATGATGAAAACGCATCGGCTCACCCCTCTGCTTCGGCTGTCTGGATTATTCTTAGCGGCCACTTCACTAATTTTAGGCGAATCTCCAAAGTATGATTCATCTGCAAATGGAGTGAATATCGAGTGGAATGAAAACCTCACTAGGGAGCTCTTCGAGCAGGCGTCCAATGGACGACTTTCCGAAGCTTAGCGGCTGGGTAGGATGTTAGTTGCTACATATATTTGCCCCCTGCAGTTTCGTGCCGATGATGAAAGCCGGTATCCAGTAATCTATAACCTGAATGGGAATGGAAAGACATCCTTCCAAGGATTTCAGGATATAGAGCCCCTCCATGAGGGGATTCAAGACGGCCGTTGGCCGC
>CALDFV010000117.1 GCA_937942145.1 uncultured Opitutaceae bacterium | reverse complement strand
GGAGAGATAGTTGATGACACCCCCGGTAGTATGCGGTCCGTGTTGAATCTGACTTGAGCCTTTCAAGACTTCCAGACCGATCATACGGCCCACCGTGGGCGTGTAGTACGCGGATGGAGCGGAGTAGGAAGCCGGCGCTGCCAGTATCCCATCTTCCATGTAGGTGAGTTTGGACATCCGGCCTGGGTCGACGCCTCGCAGGCTTATATTCGGGAAGAGACCGTAGCCATCTTCTGTTCGTAAATAAACCCCCGGGACTTGTTTGAGCGCTTGGTTTATATCTGCGTAACCGTGGGTTTGAATCAGATCATGATCGATGACGTATCCTGACCCGGTAGCGCTAAAAAGATCTTCCTTTGAACCAATGATCGAAAGAGTCTCTAGATGGGCGACGTCGAGTGGCTCACTTTCCTGTGCAAGCGCGTTTAGGGAAAGGCAAAGTCCTCCCAGCAGAACAGGTAATAGCTTGAAGTTGAGATCCGTTTTCATTTGACGAGAACTAGCTGAAACTGAATCTCAAAAAGCCGTCAAGTCGCTTTTTGAGAAAAAGTCTCATTATCAATAATGAGACTAAATAAGCAATAAGCGCGTGATTGTAGTAGGGCCTGACAAGGTTTGTGAACTTTGGACTGGTCGACACTGTAAACTCTTCTCATAGTGCGTTTTCCAATTTTCGTATTGGTGCATAGAAGCAGAAAACCAACCTCAAAAGTCATTCCTTAATGAAACTCGAAACACAATGCCTTCACGCCGGTCAGGCACCGGATCCTACGACTCACTCACGTGGAGTCCCGGTTTACCGGACCTCCTCCTTCGTTTTCGATAGCACCGAGCACGCTGCTAATCTCTTTGCGCTAAAGGAGCTCGGAAACATCTACTCGCGAATTATGAACCCGACTCAGGATGTGCTGGAGCAGAGGGTCGCTCAGCTCGAAGGGGGCGCAGCGGCTCTGGCGGTCAGTTCGGGTACCTCGGCAATTTTCTATTCGATCATCAACGTGGCGAAAGCGGGCGACAATATCGTGTCAGCCAACAACCTGTATGGCGGAACGTATACACAATTTAACGACATTCTTCCAGATTTGGGTATCACGACCAAGTTTGTTGATCCTTCCGATCCCGCAAATTTCGCCTCAGCGATCGATGAGAATACCAAGGCGCTGTTTTGCGAAACCGTTAGTAATCCTGGCATCGAGATTTCCGACCTCGAGGCGATTGCCAAGATCGCCCATGACAATGGGATCCCTCTAATTGTCGACTCCACGTTTTCGACGCCTTATCTGACACGCCCGATAGAGTTCGGCGCGGATATAGTCGTACATTCGTTGACCAAATGGTTTGGCGGTCATGGCACTGGGATAGGCGGGGTTGTCGTTGACTCAGGTAAATTCAATTGGGCCAACGGAAAATTCCCCTTGTATGACAATCCAGACTCCTCCTACCACGGACTGCGTTGGGGGCACGACCTTCCTGAGCCCTTGGCTCCACTAGCGTTCATCCTTAGGATGCGCACAGTTCCTTTGCGCAACTTAGGGGCCTGTATTTCTCCAGACAATGCGTGGATGTTCTTGCAAGGGATAGAAACTCTTCCCCTGCGTATGGATCGCCATTGTTCCAATGCCAAAGCGGTTGCCAATCACCTAGATAACAAGGATGGAATTGAGTGGGTAAGGTATCCGGGTCTTAATGACAGTAAGAGTGGTGCTTTGGCAGATAAGTATTTGGATGGCAAAGGCGGTGCCATGGTCATTTTTGGCATCAACGGTGGCGCCGCAGCGGGATCGAAGTTCATCGATTCGCTCGAGTTGTTCAGCCATCTAGCCAATGTGGGTGACGCCAAAAGTTTAGCCATTCACCCGGCGACGACCACTCATAGCCAGCTTTCAGCGGAAGCCCAATCGGCAGGAGGTATCACTCCCGAGCTGGTGCGTCTTTCCGTAGGGATCGAACATATCGACGACATCATCGCCGATATCGACCAGGCTTTGTCGAAGGCGCTTGCTTAGGCAAGAGTTCAAGCAGGTTACAGTAGTAATACTACAGCAAATCTCCATTTTAATGGAGGGCTTTTGGAGCCCTCCTTTATTGCCTTTTGAGGGCGATACCTGTCGCGTCTAAGGAATGGTAGCGAACTTTCCTGATCTGATTGGAAAGCTATGAATTAGTCATTAGGGTCCAGATTGAGATTGAGTTGCCAGATGAATACTCTCCGTTGTCGCCCGATTCTTGCGGCTGTTCGTCTGTGGCACGTTTTTGAAGGCTTGTCATGCTAGGTATCTTCTCGTCTCAGCGAAATAGCTAATTTTCGGGTCCAATTTGTCAATTCTGGCGGGAGCCCAATTGATACTATTTGTGGAGTTGTTTCGGCTGGCGTGAACCTAGAGTAGACAGACGGACAAAAAGCTGCACGATTCAGGTTTTTCTACCACATGTTTCCCCTTAGATTATGAAATCCCCCGTACGTATACAGCTTTCAGCGATGATGTTCCTCGAGTTCTTTATTTGGGGAGCTTGGTACGTCACTGCAGCGAATTATTTGAGCAGTGTTGGCTTTGGAGGTAACGATTTGGGTTGGACCTACGCGGTGGGTCCAATTGCTGGAATGGTTACGCCTTTTTTTGTCGGAATGGTAGCCGACCGCTTTTTCTCGGCTCAGAGAGTCATGGGTGTCCTTCATCTAGTCGGAGCAGGATTAATGTACTACGCGACAACGCTTATGACCGGATCGCAAAGCTCGAACGCTATCAATGTTGTGATACTGGGCTACATGCTCGCTTATTACCCAACTTTGGCTTTGAGCAATACGATTGCGATGCGCCAGATGACGGATACGAATAAGGAGTTTCCTCTGATTCGCGTATTTGGCACGATCGGATGGATCGTAGCGGGACTAGCTCTTACCTGG
>CALDFV010000116.1 GCA_937942145.1 uncultured Opitutaceae bacterium | reverse complement strand
AATATTGGGACGACTGTCAGCCGCCGATACGCTCGCCGTAACCACGATCGATCCTACAAATAAAAGTAACGGAAGCACGTTCATACAGGGATAGATCATTCCTCAACTTTGCGAATTCAGTTGGAATTTAGCAATAGATAATTCCTTTTCGGCCTTTGCCCCAAATTCCCGCTTGTATTCGATTAGCGATTCGAGGTGCCCCAAGCGAATCGAATTAGAACTATTGAATTCCCCTATCCGCAAAAAAAGACAGCTGCCAAAGGCAGCTGTCTGAAGAATTTACAAAAGCGCTCTAAGGCACTCGTGGCTCAATTAGATTCTAATATCTATGCGTGTAAGACGCCTACAGATTGCGGCCTTCGGTGAGGTACTCGTCTCTGGTAACGGAGATACGGTCTGCAGCTCTGAGGACGACCGAAGCGGAATGGACAATCGCAGCGAGGAGGGTAAGGCTAAAAAACGGGTTCATTCAATCGGAGAAAATGAAATTCTCGCCCAAACAAGGCCACTATACGTCAGGGAAAAGGCCTCGCACGGGCAACTGCTATTCCAATCTAGACGAGATCGCACGCCTCCCCAGGCATCCAGTGAGCATCCTTACCGTCCCACTTTACATTGCAGCCAATAGGATTGGTCTGCGGGACACTGATGGGCTGACCGCTCGTTGCTTCTTCAAGCGTCCGTTCCAGATCGTTCACCGTGATCGCTGATCGGTTTCGCGGCTGGTCCACCCCACGTCCCGTATAGATCAGTTTCCGTTCAGCATCGAAAACGTAGAAGTGAGGCGTACGCAACGCCCCGTAAGCGCGAGCGACATCCTGGGTCTCGTCATGCAGATAGGTCCACGGGAACGCATGCTTTTCCATTCGGGCGACCATGTGGGAATAGTCGTCCTCAGGATAAGTATTTTTGCTGTTGGAGTTGATCCCAACAAAGCCAACGCCTCGGCCTTTAAATCGTTCAGTAGTCTCCCTCGTGGCTTCGTCGGAGCCTGTCACGTAAGGGCAGTGGTTGCAAGTGAAGAAGAGTACCAGAAATCGATGGTTATCGAAATCCTCTAAGCTGTAGGACTCGCCATCCGTGGCGAGGAGTTCGAAGTCGGGAGCGAAGGCTCCAAGTTCAAGGGTAAATGGCATAATTCCGATCGTGAATCGGAATAGCCAGTCTTGGCAATTCTAATACGAACCGGATCTCGCAACTTCTCGACCTATTTCGTCTCTTTCTTACTATCGGGCTTCCCTTTCGATCCGCGAATTTTCAGGGACTTCAGTCGATTCTTAAAGTCCTTTGGCAAGGGTTGCGTCCAATTTACTGACTCACCTGAAATCGGATGATGGAATCCCAATTCCGCTGCGTGCAGCATCACGCGATAGGCAGGAATAATCGCCTCCTTGAACCTTCGGATGTAAACTTTCTCCCCAATAATCGGATGGCCCGCTTCGCTCAAGTGGATGCGAATTTGGTGAGTCCGGCCGGTTTCAATACGGCAGGCGACTAAGGTCGCTCCATCCAGATACTCTACGACTTCAACATGGGTCACTGCGGCTCTTCCCAATTCTTCTCCCGCATCGTTGACGCTGCCTGGTCGCACCGAACCGCGGAGCCCATCGCCTGCATCCCGGGCCAGCCGTGAACGGATCGTCTGCTTTTTCATACGTCCGTGCACGATCGCAAAATACCGCCGTTCAATCGTATGAGCACGGAACTGTCGCGAAAGCTCCTGCTGAGCCGCAAAGGTACGGGCGAAGACAATCAATCCGCTGGTCTCCTTGTCGATTCGGTGGACGACGCCTAGACTCGAGCGGTTTTGTTTGCCACCCCTATCCTGCGCTCTCAGGTAGTCCAGGGTGAGCCGGTCGAGCGTCTCGACCTCTTCGCTGGAATGATGCGGGACCGTCATCATTCCCGCAGGTTTGTTGACGATCACGATTCCTTCGTCGAACATTAGAACTTCTTTCGGATCGAGAGCCGACGCTGCCTGCGTCTTGGGAGCGCTCATCCTCAGTTCAATACGATCTCCAGCGGCAACCGCGTGATCCTTGGCCGTATTGCGGGATCCGTTGACGAATATTTTCCCCGTATCAATCCAAGACTTGGCCTTTATCCAGGGCAGGTTAAAATGAACCTTCACCGCCTTGTCCAAACGAGCTCCGTCGAGTTCAGGAGGGATGAAACGGTCGCTAGCCCCTTCATTTTCAGACTGTGGTTCCTTTTCGATGAGACCGATAACGCGCGAATTGAGCCGATTGTCGAGAAAGCGACTCGAGAAACTTGCTACTCCCCATTCCTTTTGCGAGCCTTGGAAGTGGCCCCAATGAATCCTCTCGAAACGCTCAAAACGACCTTCGGCTTCGAGTCCTTTCGTGAAGGGCAAGAAACCATCATCACCCAAATCCTGAATGGGAAATCCGCCCTCGCCGTTTTTCCTACGGGAAGTGGCAAAAGCCTGTGCTACCAATTGCCCGCCCTGTTGCTTCCCGGCATGACAATCGTTATCTCCCCCTTGATCGCTCTGATGAAAGATCAGGTCGACTTTTTGCAGAAGCGCTCGATTTCCGTGGCCCGACTCGATTCGTCCCTCACCGCCGAAGAAACCCGCCAGGTCTACCAGGAATTGAACAGTGGATCGCTCAAACTCCTCTACGTCGCACCCGAGCGAATTTCCAACGAACGTTTTTTCGCTTCCATTGAAGACGTTCCCATTTCCCTGATGGTCATCGACGAAGCCCATTGTATTTCGGAATGGGGTCACAATTTCCGCCCCGAGTACCTCAAACTGGCCATCGCCGGAAGAAAGCTGAAAGTCGATCGGGTACTCGCCCTGACCGCGACCGCTACGCCCACTGTCGTTGAAGACATTCGCCGCGAATTCGCGATTCCCCCGGAAGCCTACGTGAACACCGGCTTTCATCGGCCCAACCTGTTTCTAGAGTTTACGCCGACACCTCCCCGCGAGCGCGATGAAACGCTCAAAAAGAAACTCGCCGCTTCATCCCTAGGACCGACGATTGTTTACGTAACATTGCAAAAGGAAGCGGAAAGGGTCGCCGAATTCCTCACCACAGCGGGTTTTTCAGCCCGTGCCTACCACGCTGGAATGAAAAGCGAGAAGCGTTCCGAAATACAGGACTGGTTCATGGCGTCAAAAGACGGGATCGTCGTCGCCACCATCGCCTTTGGAATGGGTATCGACAAATCGGATATTCGGAACGTGTACCATTTCAACCTACCCAAAACACTTGAGAACTACTCCCAGGAAATTGGCCGAGCTGGCCGCGACGGCCTACCCTCCCACTGCGAAGTTCTGGGATCCGCGGAAGACCTAATCGTGTTGGAGAATTTCATCTACGGCGACACCCCGACGGAGGAAAGCATCCGTGACTTCGGCGCATTCATTCTTTCCCAAAAAACGGAGTTCGACATATCCCTCTACCAGCTATCGCAGCAAACCGATATTCGCCCCCTCGTTCTAAGCACATTGCTAACTTATTTGGAACTCGATGAAGTCATAAAGTTTACCGCTCCTTTCTATAGCGAATATAAATTCAACTACATCGTTCCCAAAAACGAAATACTGGAAAAATTCGACCCGGTTCGTCAGAAATTTCTGCAGGGGCTATTCGACCTGTCCGTCGAGAAGCAAAAGTGGAGCTATATAAATCTGGATACCGCCGCTTCAAATCTCGGGGAAGACCGAAACCGAATCGTTAAGGCCTTCAACTATCTGGAAGAAAGCGGAAGGCTGGAAGTTGGGGTAAGTGGATTGAGACAGGGATTGCGATTGCTGGAGCGGCCCCTGCTTGAGGTCGTCGTCCAGTCCCTTTCGGAAAAGGTCTTTCACAATGAGACTCTAAATATCGAGCGCACGCAACAGGTCATCGAGCTGCTCAACATCGAATCGTGTAAAACGAGTGCTGTCCTGAAATATTTTGGGGAGGACCTGGGCCAACCTTGCGGACATTGCAGTTATTGCCAAACAAGCCAGACCGTCCCCATCCGCAACCCCGAACGAGCTCTTAGCGACGAAGAACTGACTCAGATCGGCCAGATACTGAAACAACAGCCCGTGGGTCAGAAATCTCCACGAGAATACGCTCGTTTTCTCTGCGGTATATCCTCCCCCAAACTTAGCCGCAGCCGAACCACTCGTAATTCCCCGTTCGGTGCCCTGGACCAAGTCCCCTTCCAAGCAGTCATGAAAGCGGTAGAAGAGCGGACATCGAGGAAATCAGTGTCCTAATACGACTGCCAGAGATTGACCGCTTGCTTTGCGAATAACTGATAGCGCGATACGATTGCCATTGCTGAGGGCCGTTGAGACGCCAATCTTCCCAGCGTGTCATTCGATTCCCTCAAACTTTCGGCTTCATTGCTCCGCTCTATCGAAGCGCAAGGCCACGCTATCCCCACTCCCATTCAGGAAAAGGCTATCCCGCTTGTGATGCAAGGAAAGGACCTAATCGCCGCGGCTGAAACCGGCTCGGGGAAAACCGCGGCTTTCGTTCTTCCTATACTGCAGCGTTTCGCCCACTCATCGCTAAACGAGACCCAGGAGGGCAGTCTTATTCTCGTTCCTACCCGTGAACTTGCCGATCAAGTTGGGAACGCGATTCGAGATTACAGTCAATCGATGACACCCGTTCCTCGGCACCTCACAATCTTCGGAGGGGTGGATATCGATCCCCAGATCGAAGCTGCAAAAGCAAGGCCCGCCGTGATAGTCGCCACACCGGGTCGACTACTCGACCTCGTCGAACGTCAGGCGATCGATCTCTCGCAAGTGACGCTACTCGTCCTGGACGAGGCCGATCGACTACTCGCCCTCGGATTCGCTGATCAGATCGATGCAATCCTCAAGCAACTCCCTACGCTTCGTCAGAATCTCCTTTTCTCCGCCACCTTCCCTCCAGCAGTTGTTGAAATTTCAAATGCGATCCTCAACGATCCCGAGAAAATCCAGCTAGAGACTGAATCGACCCCGGGAGAGAATATCCAACAGCGAGCGATCGAAGTGGATCGGGGTGAACGTACCGCATTGCTCCGCCACTTGCTCAAAACCGAGAATTGGTCCCGAGTGCTTGTCTTTGTCGCCACAAAACGAAGAGCCGCCAACATCACCGCCAAACTATCTAAACACGGAATACGAGCCGCAGTGCTTCATGGTGACCTCAAGCAAGAGCGCCGCACTCGGGCATTGGAAAATTTTAAAGCGGGCAAAACCCAAGTCCTCATGGCCACTGATTTGGCGGCCCGTGGAATTGATATCGCTAACCTGCCATGCGTCGTGAACTACGACCTGCCACGCTCAGCCGCAGACTATGTCCATCGGATAGGTCGAACCGGCCGCGCAGGTCAGTCCGGTATCGCCGTCAGCTTTATTAGCATCGAAGACCATCAGCACTTTCAACTGATCGAGAAACGCCACGAAATAAAAATCGAACGGGAGCGAATCGAAGGTTTTATTCCAACCCAATGGGACCCGAACGCACTCCCCTCACCCGCCGCTCCCATAAAAGGGAAACGGAAGAGCAAAAAGGACAAATCCCGCGAAGCGGCCGCGCGAAAGTCACGAAGCCGAGCAAGCGAAAAACAGGAACTCGATTCGCCTCAGACCCCTTTGCCAGAACCGATCGAAGAAGTTTCCAAAGAGCCGGTTTCAATAGCGCCCAAAGAAAGGGTAATTGAAAAACCCATCTCGGCAGAACCGACAGAACTGGCTGGGCAAGCAGCAGAAACCGTCGCACCATTTGAGGAAAAAGAACCCGAGCCTACCCTCGAAGTCCAACCCGAAGAAAACGTATCCGATCCTTGGGCTCAAGCTTTGAAAAAAATCCGGGAAAAGGACTAATGCCTGTAGGAGCGGCTTTACGCCGCGATTCTGGGAACGCCAAGCCCCAGCTTGGCAGCCGTAAAAACCAATCGCGGCAAAAAGCCGCTCCTACGATCAAGCTCAGATTTACAACGTTTCCAAAGTAAGGGCCGTCGCTTTTTTGTTGGTAACGGGCGATCTCCGAGCGCCCACATTTGTTTTTCGGTCTGG
>CALDFV010000115.1 GCA_937942145.1 uncultured Opitutaceae bacterium | reverse complement strand
AATGTCCGCTGACAATTTGAAGGCTTTCGCTAGCGGATCGATCGTCAACCGAGTCAACTAGACTTCAGGGGGTAGCCTCGTTCCAGTCTGAATGGGGTAGCGGGTGATCTCCGAGCACCTATTTTAGCTTCCATATTGTGGGTGCTCGGCGATCGCCCGCTCCCTTCAGTTTTCTTGAAGTATAACGCAGAGGTCGCTACTGATTCGGATCGGGTTTGAGCCGAAGGCCTCCGTCTATGAAGAGATTGGTGCCAGTGATGTAGCTGCCGGCATCTGAACATAGGAGAAGGGCCGCGCCGCCGCAGTCTTCTGGATTGCCTACCCGGTCGGCTGGGATTCTTGCGAGCATTTTAGCCACGTTCTCAGGGTTCGCCAGGAAGTCCGTGTTTCGCTTCGTATCGATGAACCCGGGAGCTATGTTGTTAAAGGTGATTCCGTTTTTGCTATACGCCCTAGCGAGCCCTTTTATAAAGTGAGTCTGGGCGGCCTTGAGGGCGCCGTAAACGGCAAAACCGGGATTGTGGTTTTCTTCTTGAACACTTCCGATCGTCACGATCCGTCCCCAGCCTTTTTTCAGCATGGCTTCCATTGCGCATTGAATGAGAATGAAGGACGATTTGAAGTTGGTAGCAAATTGATAGTCCATTTCCTCTTCGGTTACATCGAGGAAGGAATTGAAGTTCTGTACGGAAGCGTTGGATATAAGAATATCAATGCGTCCCGCATTTGAAACCGTTTCTTCAAAAAGGGCGTGAGCGGAGCCGGGCTTGGACAGATCAGATTGGCAGTACCAGACTTCGCGGCCGGCCTGCTTGAGTGCGTCTACCGATGGTTGGGCGTTCTCGGGAGAGCTGGTTCCGTTCAGAACGATATTCGCTCCTGCTTTCGCCAGTGCTTCTGCCATTGCGAAGCCGATTCCTTGGGTGGAACCCGTAATTAGGGCAGTGCGGCCGGTCAAATTGAAGGGACTTGCGTCGTTTTTCATAATGCTGCTTTAAAAGTTCGATTGTCGGAATTAATAGGTAGTGGGAGGTTAAGCACTGGGTTTGGCGGCCGGCACCTCCGTTAAAGGGGAGAGGATCGATTTGCTTTCGGTCCAGGTAGCGCCGATGAGTGTAGCGCGTGGAAGTTTTGGGATTCCGGATTCATTGTTGTGAATTTGACTGATTACCATATCGACGGCTGCCTCTCCCGCTATGTCATTGTGCTGGTCCATTCCGGCAAATTGGGGACTTTCGGGTCTTCGTTCGAGTTGGGCAAACCCAATATCCTCTGGTATCTGCCAGCCAAGTTCCTGGATCCAGGTCGAGACACTGTTGTAGAGCGTGAGAACGACGTCAGGCTTAGAATCGAGTATCCACGATTTAAATATACGGGGATCTGCCTTGGCCTGTTTGTGTTTCAGGAAAGGAGGAATACGGTTTTGGTCTTCCAGTCTGACTTGACCCGTTTTGAAACCTGCGGAGAAACGGCGTTCCACGAGCAAGTCGATCGAATCGTCCAAAACAAGAGCGGGGCGTTTGTACCCCAAGGCAATGAGCCGTTCAACCGCTCTGAGCGTAAGCATGTGGTGGTCGACACAAGCAAAGGACAAGGTGGGATTTCGAGTGCGAACCCCGGTAACCACAACCGGGAAGGACTCCCAGAGTGAGTTGAGCCGGGAAGGTAGCTGGTTGCCACCCATCAAGCCGACGACTACGAGCCCTTTTATGTTACGCGTCTTAAAAATCTGGATCAGCCGCTTGGCGGTCATCGCGGTGTCCTGTATCCAAAAACTGTCAAAGGAATAGCCCAGCTGATTAGCTCGCCGATGACATCCCTCGACGTAGATAGGAATTGTTGGGTGACTAGTGAAGGCGTTCGGGTCGTCGTTTGCGTTGAGTAGGGCCAGCTTGGCCTGGAATTTGGATTTCTGGCTCGATCTCAGTTCAGCCATCAAGCGGGAGACGATCGCATTGGGTCGGTATCCGAGTTTCGAAGCGGCGCGTTGAATCTTCTCTTTGGTTCCCTGAGGGATTTGCGGGCTGTTGCGCAAAGCGAGTGAGATCGTGTTCTTGGAATACCCTAATCTATCCGCAATATCTTGAAGAGTCACCCGTTTGCTCACGGGCATTAAGGTTCATGAGTTTAATTTTACTGTCAAGTAGTCATAAATCCCTGAATTTGTGTAAATTATTGGATCAATTGACCAAAAATGGGACAATTCTGAGCTTCTTCGGAATTTCAGATCGTTGAGGAATCGCTCAGTAATCGGAGTTGCTTGCTTGAGTGCTGTCTCCACACAGAACGGGAGTGGTACTAAAGCCAACTCCTAGTCGGTCACATCCCATCTCGATAAACCGATTTGCCTGTTCAACATTCCGTATGCCGCCAGAGGCCTTTACTTTTGTGCTCCCTCGGACGGCATTGAGCATGATTTCAATCGCTTCTTCGCTGGCCCCGCCTCCGTTGAATCCTGTGGATGTTTTTACATAGGCTACCCCTAAATCGGAACAAATACGAGTCGCTTCGGCGATCTGGTCAGGATGGAGGGTTGAGGTCTCTAGGATGACTTTTAATAAAATTCCTCTTGGGCGTAGTACCTGGAACACCCCTTCAATGTCTTTCCGAAAAGACCCCCATTCGCCACCGCGCGCCATTCCGAATTGGGAAACCATGTCCACCTCATCTACTTCCAGCTTGGCGTAGGTTTTCGCTTCCGCGACCTTGGAACTGGGCAGGTTGCAGCCATGGGGAAATCCCAGTACGACGCAAACGTCCGTATCGGTTCCGCGGCACATTGATTTCGCCAGTTCGATATCGGTGGGACGAATACAGACCGTGCGGGTGTTGAAGCTAAGACCGAGGTTGATGGCTTCTTTTGCTTCCGTTCGGGTCATATCCGGTTTCAGAACGGCGTGGTCTAGATAGCGACTTAAAGGCTGTTTCATGAGTGGGAAGTAAAGGCAACACCTTGGATCATCAATCTATTTTGATGGTGTTGGTTCGGGTTGTTGCAGCGGCGACGAATGGATCGGAAAACTCCCGCTATCTGAATCATGGCAATTCGATAGAGAGCCCTGTTTTTTATTGCAGAAAATCTGTGATAGGGCCTTCTTGGGTGAGGCGTGCTCATCGCAATTGAGAAATGCTGATTCGTACTCTTTATGAATAGATATTTAGATAAAAACGTCATCGTTACGGGTGGTGGAGCAGGCATTGGTAAAGCCATCTCAAAGCGTTTGGCCGAGGAAGGCGCGACAGTCCACATCTTTGAACGGGATATAGAACAAGCGAACGTGGTTCTGTCAGAGTTTGACGGTCTTTCTGGCAGCGGCGTTGCCTACCAAGTGGATGTTTCGTCAGAGGCGAGCGTCCAGAACGCCATCAGCCGGATTGAGTCGGTTGATGCCCTTATCAACAATGCGGGTATCGCTTCGATCGGGAATGTCGAAGTGGCGACTTCGGAGGAGATGGATCGTGTGTACTCGGTCAATGTGAAAGGCGTATTTCATTGTATTCAGGGAGTCATTCCCAAGATGCGAGCTCAAGGGGGTGGCGCGATCCTCAATTTAGCCTCTATCGCATCACGGTTGGGGATTTCGGATCGATTTGCCTACTCGATGACAAAAGGGGCCGTTTTCTCTATGACGCTTTCCGTGGCCAAGGACTATGTGACGGAGGGGATACGGTGCAACTGTATCTGCCCGGCTCGCGTGCATACACCTTTCGTCGATTCGTATCTAGAGCAGCATTACTCAGATCGCAAGGAGGAGGCGTTCAAAGAGCTTTCTGATTACCAGCCCATGGGTAGAATGGGGAAACCTGAAGAGATCGCGAGTCTTGCCGCCTTTCTGTGCAGCTCGGAAGCTTCCTTTATTACCGGATCCGCCTACGATATCGATGGGGGAGTTACCAATTTGAGATAGATTAGAAAAAATATTGTTATGAAATTGATTCGATTCGGAGAGCCGGGTGAAGAAAAGCCGGGATTGCAGCTAGAAAATGGAAGTCGAGTGGAAATACCACCCAGTTTCGGAGACTACGATGAGACCTTTTTTGGAGGGGACGGTTTGGAACAGCTGAAAGAATGGTCGAGCGCGAGCGCCATCGCTGCTCCGGAAATCGATCCTGAGACACGCTTGGGACCTCCCTCCTGCCGTCCGAGCAAGATTATTTGTGTCGGATTGAACTACTCGGATCACGCGGAAGAATCAGGTATGGACGCTCCCAGTGAGCCGGTACTGTTTTTCAAAGCCACTACCGCCTATCAGGGTCCGAATGATCCCTTGGTCATTCCCGAGGGGTCTGTTAAAACGGACTGGGAGGTCGAGCTGGGCGTGGTCATTGGCAAGCGTGCCAAGCGAGTATCCCGTGAATATGCCCTCGCTCACGTTGCGGGCTATGTGCTTCACAACGACTACTCCGAACGCGAGTGGCAGTTAGAAAAACAAGGACAATGGGTAAAGGGCAAATCGGCCGACACCTTCGCGCCGTGCGGTCCGTGGATCGCTACAACGGACGAGATTCATGATCCCGGAAAACTGAGGTTGTGGTTGAAAATCAATGGAGAGCTGAAGCAGGATGGCCATACGAAGAACCTGATTTTCGACGTTCCGACCATCGTTTCCTACATTAGCCAGTTCATGACGCTGCTGCCCGGCGACATCATTTCCACCGGAACACCGGCGGGGGTTGGCTTTGGGTTTAAGCCCCCACAGTTCTTGAAGCCGGGTGATGTGATTGAACTTGGTATCGATGGATTGGGCACGCAACAGCAAGTAGCGGAAGCGGAAGCGTAGAGGGTTCTGTGGATAGTGGGCGATCTTGGCTCGACAAAGCTCACCACCCTGAACCTGTCGTTGGGCCGAACGCCGCCAACAAAAGCGTAGAAGGCGTATCATTGTTCCTGAGCGGAGTGGATTAGACATCCTGTTGCATTTAACGATTAATGCCTGTTCTACTTTAAGTGGGCGCTCGGAGATCGCCCGCTACCGCTCTGCCGACTAGATGGCGAGCGATGATTGCTCAGTGCGGCTAATCGTTTTCAATTTGAACATGAACCTCGAAGGTCTTGACAAACCACGGGGTGAAAGGACCGTTCCAATAAACTGCGTTCGGGTCCCCAATTGGCTGGATCGCATTGTTTGATTCGATCCATTTCAATAGTTTAGCCTTCGCTTCCTCGTAGTTGCTTCGGCTATAGGATCCTCGAGCTCCGACCGCAGCGACTTTCCGCACGGGGACATCGATGATGCGCACGTTGGCATTGCCGATCTTCGCTTTCTCTTTTTGATCCTCAGCGACCCAGAAGTACATTTTGCCGGGAGCGATTTGAGCCTCAACCGGAGTGGTCATCGAAATATCGTTTTTTTGAATGTAGCTGAAGAGGGGTCGGAAGAGCCCGTTGGATTCATCGAAGTAGTCTCTTTCGGATTGGGATTCAAGAAGCCTTCCTGCCGGCAATTCTTTGATCTCGATTTCTCCGGGGGGTGTTTTCTCAAATGCCTCGCTGGCCATACTTGCGGTGGTTGCAGCAATAAACGTGATTGCTGTTATGGTAATTATTCGATGGGATGTTCGGTTCATGTAAGTGTAACACCGAGAAGAGTTCTTTGGTTCCGCTACCGGTGCAACCATTGTGCTCGAAAAACAACTCTATCAGACGACCGGGGGCGCTTCAGTTTTTGCCGTATTGGTTGGTTTTGAATTCCGGAGCGGGCAAGGAGGCGGTGTAGGCAACGATATTGAGAATATCCTCCGATGTCAGACTTTCAACAACGGGAATCATGAGCTTAGCCATTTCGCCTTTGCGCGTGCCTTGCTGCATATCGTTTAGCTGACGCGCCATGTAGCTTGGCGAACGAGATGCGATTCCTGGAATCACGCCGATCCCATTGAGATCCGGTCCGTGGCAGATGGCGCATTGGATCGTTTTCCCATTGTTTCCTGTGAGAACCAACTGGGCGCCTTTCTCGATCGAGCCTTCGGGCACGTAGGCAACGAAACCGGATCGGGGGTCTCTGAGAAATTCGGTTTTATAGGAATCGACCGGCGATTCGATGATACGCTTTCCGATGGGCTCGGTGCCGGTATCCGGTCCTTCAATGGGAATGTGGAGCCCTCCACGAAGATAGGTCTTGGGTACGGTGCTGGTCTCGATCACGTCAATC
>CALDFV010000114.1 GCA_937942145.1 uncultured Opitutaceae bacterium | reverse complement strand
GGCGCCTTCGGAGCCAACGCGGCGGGAGGATTGATTCGCATCGTCAGCGCGGAACCCACCCCCTACTGGACAGGCAGGGTGGAGACGAGCATGGGCGAGGATTCCTTGTATGGTGGCGAGATTGCGATCGGCGGACCGCTTTCTGAAAACGACCCGGAAAGACTGACCATGCGCTTCGCATTAAAGAGCCAGCAAAGTGACGGGTTTTACAGGAACGAATTCCTGGGTCGCGATGATACCAATGAGCGCAATGAAACCGCCGCTCGCTTCAAGCTCCGCTTGAAGGAAGACAGCTATCAATGGGACGGCGCCTTGTTGTACGTGGATATGAATGACGGCTATGACCAGTTCTCAATGGGCAACGATGCCTTCAGAAGCTTCTCCAACGAGCCCGGAAGAGACGAGCAAGAATCCCTTGGCGTTAGCTTGAAGGGTCAATTCGATACCGGGGAAGGCTTCGGAGTCACTTCGAAGACATCCGCCATGAAAACCGACTCCTTTTACAGCTACGATGCGGACTGGACCGATGCCTCTTACGCCGGCTACCTTTCCACCATGCGTGATCGAGAAGTATTCAATCAAGAAATACGAATCGATAGCGACAGCAGCAACCTGAACCGTTGGACAGTCGGGTTGTATTATCAGAATCTCCAGGAAGACTCCGACGTGCACTACCGCGACGGCGATCCCAGTCAGGGCGAGTTCAGTTTCGGCCAGGCGGACGTCGATTCGACCTACGATACGGAAACGATCGCCGCGTTCGGTCAAATGGCGTTCGAACTGAATGAAGGAACCCGCCTCATCGCGGGTCTGCGATACGAGATGCACGAGGTTGCCTTCGACTCGGTATCCAACGAGCTGGGCTATTACCAAGGCTTCCTCTATGATGGGAAAAACGGGAACGACGATGATGTCTTCGGTGGCAAGCTCACCCTGGAGCGCGACGTGAATACGGGCGTGATGGCCTTTGCGAGCATCGCCCGCGGCTACAAGGCCGGGGGTGCCAATAGCGGCACCTTTACAAGTCCGGAGTATCCCAGCGTATATGACGAAGAAACGCTCTGGAACCTCGAAGCAGGTCTCAAGGGAAGCTGGGTGGACAACCGATTGACCGGTCAGTTCACCGCTTTCTATCTCAGTCGCGACGATGCCCAACTCCGCGACTCCGTAGGCGCCGGCGGCTTCTTCCGCTACTTGACGGTGAATGGAGAGGATGCGACGCATCTTGGAGCGGAGGCAGAACTACAGTGGCAACTCAGCGAAGACTGGAGAATCGAGGTCGGTATCGGATTCATGGATACAGAAAGAGCCTCCTATACGGATCCTGGAGGACTTGTGCCTGAACGCGAACTAGCGAACGCTCCTAGCTACAACTACAATTTTCGGCTCAACTATAGTGCGGAATCTGGAGTCTTCGGATCCATCGCCTTGGCTGGGAGGGACGCTTACTTCGAATCGAACAGCCATCTCCAATGGCGCGATGCGGTCGCCACCGTAAATGCATCCGCAGGTTACCAGTTCGAAAACTGGCGCATCTCGGTGTGGTCGAAGAATCTGTTCGATGAGAAGTACGCGAGCCGCGTGTTCTTCTTCGATAACGGAGACGGCGAGCGCCGCTACGAAGCCCTCGCTAGCCCAAGGCAAATCGGCGCGACGCTTTCCTACGAGTTCTAGCCTTTCTGCCGCTACGTTTGAACGAGTATTAGGTCTCCTTTCAGGGCGCCCTCTCGTATGGCTGCGATCGGAAATTGGCCTTTCGTTTGACCACAAAATAGGAGCGCGGGATACTCGGGGAATGGGCCACTTCATCCATAGTCTAAGGAGAGGAGGACAGCCCGCCCGCCGCTATTCGAGTAATTGAGGGCATCCTTCGCGACCGTTTGCTTTGAGCGCGGTGCGAATAGCTTTTACACCAAAAGCGAGCACAGAGAGTTAATACTGGCGGCCACCATAGCGATTGAGCCTTTGCCTAGATCGAGCGGGATCGCTGATAGAGAAAGCTCGCGTTTAGTTAAGAAATTTTCCTGAATAAACACACGTGTTGATGAAAAACGTTTTATATTCGCTATTCCTGCAGGTCGCGGCTTTGGCTTTTACAACTGGATCGACACTTGCTCAGCCCAACATTGTCGTAGTCCTGACCGACGATCAAGGATACGGCGAAATGGGGCGTCATGGGCATCCTTTTCTCGAAACCCCAAATATGGATCGGTTGCATGACGAATCGGTTCGTTTGACGGACTTCAGCGTTAGTCCGACTTGTGCTCCCACTCGGGCTGCTTTGATGACGGGTATGCAAGAGCTCAACTCGGGGGTCACTCATACTTTGATGCCGAGGCGGTTAATGAATCGTGAAATCACGACCTTGCCGCAGGTATTGAGCGATGCGGGTTATGCGACTGCCCATTTCGGTAAATGGCATTTGGGTCAATCTGAAGGGTATCGACCGGACCAACGTGGCTTCGATTCGAGCCTGACCGTTACCGGTGACAATCAACGATCCCACTACGATCCGGAGCTATTGCGTAATGGTGAAATTATAAGCTCAAAGGGTTACCGGACGGATATTT
>CALDFV010000113.1:0-12500 GCA_937942145.1 uncultured Opitutaceae bacterium | reverse complement strand
TATGTGGAGGAAGCGACGGAGTAATCGACTCGGAAGATGAAGCGGCAAAGATCGCGAAAAGCGTGGGCTATCCGGTCATGATAAAAGCAGTCGCCGGAGGGGGCGGAAAAGGAATGCGGATTGCCCACAATGAAATTTCTTTAAGAAAGGAATTCCACGTAGCGCGAAACGAGGCCGAAAAAGCCTTCGGAAACGGCGATGTCTTCGTAGAAAAATTCATCGAAAATCCACGCCATATTGAATTCCAGATTCTAGCGGATCAGCATGGCAATGTCATCCACTTGGGTGAACGAGACTGTTCGATCCAGCGGCGACACCAGAAACTAATCGAAGAGGCGCCCTCTCCTTTCGTTGACCCCGAGTTGCGAGCGCGGATGGGCGAAGCCGCTGTCAACGCGGCGCGAGCTGCGGACTACGAAGGAGCCGGCACCATCGAATTTCTGGTTAACGACCAGCGCGAGTTTTTCTTTCTTGAGATGAATACGCGGATTCAGGTCGAGCATCCGGTAACGGAGGAGGTTACCGGAGTCGATCTCATCAAACAACAGATTTTGATCGCTAGCGGCGAGCCCATCGCGTTCACCCAAGAAGAGGTGCAATTCAATTACCACGCCATCGAGTGTCGCATTAACGCTGAAGACCCTTCTCGCAATTTCATTCCTAGCCCTGGCTGCATCGATCTTTACTATGCGCCCGGAGGCCACGGCGTTCGCGTAGATTCCCACGCATACGGGGGCTACATCATCCCGCCCTACTACGATAGCATGATCGGCAAGTTGATCACCTACGGACGCACGCGCGAGGTTGCGATTCAACGCATGTATCGGGCTTTGAGCGAATATATAATTCGAGGGGTCAAGACAACGATTCCCCTCCAAAAGGCCATTATCAGCGATCCCAAATTCCAGGCAGGTGAAGCCACCACTGCCTTCATGGAAGATTTCTTGGAGAGAAAGCCCAAATTTGACTGATTCCAGACGATAGAGAGGTACAGGAAGCCGAAGTTTTCCATTAAATTGCCTCTTAACTTGAAACATTTTCCTTTTCGTACCATTCTCAACAGTAGCGCTCAGTCCGAATGCGCGGGCCACTAAACCATTCGAGCGGGTCACTATCCAAATTTTCAAAACATCTAATACAAATGGAATCTCAAGAAAGCACCATTGAAACCGGCGAGTTGCCAGAAGGATCGCTCGGGGAAATCAAAGTCAACCACACCGTCGTATCTACGATTGTTAAAATGGCGGCCATCAACGTGCCGGGCGTACTTGCCGTCGGGGGAAACTTTGTAGAAAACTTCATCGCCCAAATTTCGAGCAAGGAATCCGACAAGGGAGTACGAGTCTCCGAAGACGAGGCAGGTAACTACCAGATCGAAATCCGCGTTTTGATGGAATACGGCGTCGAACTCGCCAAAACGGCGGAAAGCCTGCAAATGATTGTCGCTAAGCAAGTGACGAACATGACGGGTAAGCCCGTAGCCGGTGTCGATGTCATTATCGAAGGCGTCAAAATGGCAGACGATGAATCAATTGAGGAGAAGGAAAGCGACAACGACTAGTTGTAACGCTTAACCCGCGCCTGGTATGCCCGAACTGATAGAACAGGCGAACGACTTAATAGAGTCGCTGTCCCCGTACACGATTATCGGTATATTCGTCGCTTTCGCTCTGGTTATCATCGGTCTCCGCCAGGTGCTGAAAAACCCCGTCTCCCGCTTGACCGCCTTCTCAAGCTCAACGGGGTCCGTTCTGGTTTCACGGAAAGCGCTTCAAGATCTGATAAGACAAGCTTGCCTGAAAGACGATTGGGTCGAAGCCGCTCGGCCCGTGGTAAAAATCGTCGGTGAGCAAATCAATACGAATGTGTCGCTTCGCCTCTCCAAGGCGGACCACCTGAGGGAAACCAGTGAACGATTGCAAAACCGAATATCGGAGCTGCTCCAGAAGTCTCTCAGTTTTGAGCAGATTGGCCCCATCGAAATCATGGTCACCAGTTTTGGAAAAAGTGACGTAGACGAACTGCCCGCAACCGAAACTGAATCGGTTCTCGAGGCAGCCCCTATTGTAGGCGAGTCCATCCTCGAGCCAAAGCCTCACGCTCTGCCCAGCCCATCTAGCGATTCTCCCGCTAAACTGCCCGAGAGAGAGTAGTTGAGCTCCCTCAGACCCATTCCGAAAAACGGAGATTGCTTGAGCTCGTAGAACGCCAATCCCTGAAAGCGGAACAAGGCTTCCTGCCGACCATTGTTAGCAACGACGACCTATCTCTTGCCTCAGCATTTCCGGAACTCGGTCTCCACATCGGGCAAGACGAACCCGATCTCGCAGCCGCGCGATAAGTGAACTGTTGCGCCTATCGAACTAGGCGGGTGACAACCCATCGTAGAGCTTCCCTAACGAGGTGGTTTTACTAGAGTAACGCTGGCCCACTCATCTAGAGCGTCTGTTCTGACAGCGCTCCATTTGCCACAACCTCTGAAATGGTCAGCGACCTGCTCCACTTCAGTTCCTAAAATACCGCTGAGGATGAGCCAGCCACCGGGAGCAACCGCTCTCACTAGCCGTTCGGAATTCGCGACAAGGACGTTCGCGAGAATATTCGCCAACAGGCAGTCTCCCCCCGCTTCAGGCAGCCCTTCCTCGAGTCCACAGACAGCGAACTCGATCCTTCCTACATCGTTTAAGTCCGCGTTTTCCGCCGCAATCCGAACCGCATCCGCATCGATATCGAAGCCCTTAACGTTTTCGAATCCAAGCTTGGCTGCGGAAATTGCCAATATCCCCGACCCACATCCTGCGTCCACCAGGCGACAGACCTTTTCGCTGTGCCCGCTTTCCTTGAATGCGATCAATTGCTCTACGCAAAGACGCGTGGTTCCGTGATTGCCGGTTCCAAACGCCATGCCCGGATCGAGCCACACTGCTTGATGGCCTTCAGGCAATAGGTATTCATCCTTTAGCCACAAGGGGGCCCAATGCAGGTTTCCGATCGCCCACGGCTTGAAGTGATCCTTGTAGCTCTCCTTCCAATCTCGATCCTCCAATTCGAGAATTTTAAGGTCACCGGAAACTGCAACTACCTCTTCGAATGCCTGTTTACCCACCTCCGCATCTTCCAGCGATTCAAACACCCCTTGCACCCAATACCCTTTGTCATCGAAATTCTCGTACAAATTCCAATGCTCCATCCCCTCGGACTCGAATATGAGATTCTCGACCGATTCAAATTCTTCCCGCGAAAGTTGCCCCCTAACTTCGAACATGCGCCAAATTAAGAAGGAAGAACGCCCATTGAAAAAGCTGAAAATCGACTATTTCACTGATCTTCACGATCGGCTACGCTTGACCATCCTCATCGGCATACCCATGTGAGGCCGGAGCGTCATCCTTCCGAGGGGCTCTACAGGATGCCCCGGCCTTAATTTGAAATCAAACCGCTGGGCAAAGAGGGCGAGCAACAACACGGCTTCCATGAGCCCAAAGTGCTTGCCCATGCAAATTCGGGGCCCTGCCCCAAAAGGAATGTAGGAAAAGGGATTGATTTTTTCCGAACGGCCCTGGAGGAAACGATCCGGATCGAATACGTCTGGATTCTCCCAGAGGAGTTTGTGCCGATGCAAGACGTAGGAAGAAATCGTCATGAACGACCCTTTGGGAACAGAGACCCCTGACACTTCGTCCTTGCCCAATGCCTGTCGCGAAAAGACGTGAACGGGCGGATACAAGCGCAAGGACTCGTCGATGATCGCTCGCGTAAGCGTTAATCGGGAAACATCATCGAAACTAGGCTCTCTACCCTTCAAGACAGTCTCAAGCTCGTCCCATAGGCACCGCTTGATCTCCGGGTGCTCATGGAGCAGATAAAACGTCCAAGTCAGTGTAATCGCCGTCGTTTCGTGACCCGCCAAATAAATCGAGGCCACCTCGTCCCTCAACAAGGAGAAATCCATCGGCTCCCCTTCCTGGTCCTTGAACTCGAGCAGCATCTCCAATAGATCTTCGTGCTCACGCCGGGATTTCCGCCTCTGCTCAATGACACTGAGGATGACGCTGTCAAATAGCTTTACCGCGGCTCTACCTTTTGCCTGACCCGGACGAGGAATCCATGCCGGGAGGCCTATCAGCTCACTAATGTGAATCCTTCCATGGGAAGCCTGGTAGTCTTGAAAAGATTGATACAGTAATTCGTTTCGCTCCCCCAGCTCCACTCCAAACATCGTTCGAGTAATGATGTCCGACGTGAGGAGCGTCATCTTTTCAGTTAAGTCTACTTCGCTTCCCAATGGACAGGCTTCCATTTCGAGCGCCACCTCCTTTCCCGCTTGAATCATGGTGTCAGCGTACCCTTTCAGCCGCCGCTTGTGCGTGGCCGGAGACATGAGCTTGCGCTGCCTTTCCCAAAGTTTTCCTTCGCTTACAAACACACCTTGTCCCAGGAGCGGCTTGAGCGACTGGCGGTTGGCGAGACTTTTCCGGTAGTTTCCCGAGTTAGACACCATAACATGTTGAATGTCCTCCGGACGATTGAGAACGAACATCCGCTTATGGGCAAAATGCAACTCGATAAACTCTCTTCGATAGTAGGAACCCGGCCAAGCTGCGACCATATTGGTCCGGGCTAGGTTGAGATACTTGATC
This sequence comes from uncultured Opitutaceae bacterium, assembly GCA_937942145.1. Lineage (GTDB taxonomy): Bacteria > Verrucomicrobiota > Verrucomicrobiia > Opitutales > Opitutaceae > Pelagisphaera. The sequence continues at coordinate 7,860 of CALDFV010000113.1, read as the reverse complement.
GTATCGAAAATTTCATGTACAAAACCAAACATTGTAATTGAGTCCTTCGGTCTACCTCCTTGCGATAAACTTGACGCCCGTAAAGACCAGCCTATTTTCCGCCCTAGCTCAGCGATTTTCCAAACATTCCTAACTCAATCCTCGTGCGAAAGCTTCCTCTAACGTTATTCGAAGAATATCTTTTCCACGAAAACCGGCCCAACTACCCCTGCAATATCTGGCTTCGAGCCCAGTTCATAGGACCCGTGGAGCGGGATAGACTCGAAAAAGCGATTGAGCGAGTCATCCCCAAACACCCTCTTCTCACCGCTCAAATCGAATCCGGCTGGCTCGGGTCCCTTCGATGGGCGATCGACCCGACGCGAAAAGTTGCCATTCACTGGCACCGGGAAGACCCAGACACCTATCGCCCGGAATTCGGCGACTTTGACTTGCGGAACGAAACCGGATTCGAATTTCATATCGTGGAAGGGGAGAACCGTTGGGATCTTTACATCAATCAAAGCCACGCTATTTGCGATGGAGCAGGATTCTACCTAGTGCTACACGAGGTCCTGCTTCGGTACGATGCGATTTCCCGTTCCGAACCAGCGGATTGTTCAATTCCCTCCTCTGACACGCTACCACGCTGCCGCAGTCGCTATGGCCTCAACGCCTGGAAAGCGCTCGCGCTCGTTCCCGCCCAACTGATGGGGCTCCTCATTTCCATAACGCTTCTTAGACGAAAGGTTGGCACGCTCAATCCCAACGCTGAAACCAAACTCAATCACCCAATACCGCCAGGAGCGCCTCACCTCGTATCCAATTACTTGAGCAAGTCCGAATATTTTGATCTCAGAAAAGCGGCACGCGAATCAAAGTTCAGCCTAAATGACCTGTGCTTAGCCTTTTTCCAATCCGCCATTGGCCAATGGAGGAAGGAAGAAGGAATTGATTCGCCCTCCGATTGGATACGAATAAGCATTCCCGTTAATCTACGAACAAAGGCGGACAAGTCCCTATCCGCCAGCAACGCCATCAGCATCGTTTCCATCGATCGCAAAGCTCACGGCCTCGAGAATCGAAAGCGTCTCCTAAGACGAGCGAAAGAGAACATGAAGTTCGTCAAGAAGGGTCAGTTGGCTCTTGTCTATCTCATAATTTTGTGGATACGGCGCATTATTCCGGGAGGGATTCGTCGTATGAGTCATCGCAATATCTGCCGCACCACGGCTATGTTTACCAATTTGGGGCATATTTTCGCCCACAGCCCACTGCGCCACAAGGACGGGAAATTGCATTCGGGGGAAGCGTCACTGGTGAGAATGACCTCAGCCGCTCCTTATCGTCCACACTCCCACGCAACGCTCCTAGTGAGCGTATACGCGGGTGAATTCGAAATATCCCTCCACTACGACCCGAGCGCCTTGACCCAAGCCCAAGCCCAGTCGCTAGTGGACCACTTCAAACGGGAAATACGGAAAGGGGTTTAGCCGCACAGGAACCCCTTGGAGATGGCTAGACAAGTCGGGACGGACAGGCTTTCAACATAGAGGCGCCACGAGCGACGACCCTACCAAAATCTGCCCTATCCAACAGTCCTTTAATCGAAAAACTTTTTCGCCTTATCGAAGAATGTCTTTCCGACTGGCTCGTCGGCGTCACCACAGGCTAAAGCAAACTCTTCGAGCTTCTGACGTTGGTCGCTAGATAGGGATGTGGGCACTTCGATTTCAACCCTGATCATTTGATCCCCAAAATATCCGCCGCGCAAACTAGGTATCCCCTTGCCTTTCAGCCTAAACGTAGTTCCCGACTGGGTACCAGCCGGTATTTTTAGACTCGCTTTGCCCGTCAGAGTAGGAACTTCAATCGTCCCACCCAGAGAGGCCAAAGTAAACTTTATCGGAATCTGGCAAAACAGATTTTCTTCCTGGCGCTCAAAAATTTCGTGGTCCGCGACATGAATCACGATGTAGAGGTCGCCCGAAGGTCCGCCTCCGGCCCCGGCTTCACCATTGTTAGCCGAACGCAATTTTGAACCCGTGTCTACTCCGGCAGGCACTTTGACTTTAATCTTGGTCGTCTCATTCACGCGACCTTCGCCGCCACAGGTGGAACAGGCTTTCTCCACTTTTTTTCCACTGCCATGGCAGGTCGAACAGGTCTGCCTGACTGAGAAAAACCCCTTGGACGCCGTCACCTGTCCATGACCCGCACAAGTCGGGCAGGTCACCACACCGGTTCCGGGCTCGGCTCCCTTTCCCTTACAACGAGTGCACTGAACGGGCTTGCGAAAGGATATCTCTTTCTCCGTGCCCTTGGCCGCATCCTCTAGCTGGATCTCCAAATCGTAACGCAGATCCGATCCGCGCTGGGCCCCACTACGACCCGAACTGCGTCCGCCTCCGCCGCCGCCACCGAAAAACTCCTCGAAGATGCTTCCCCCTCCGCCGCCGCCGCCGAATACCTCACTGAAAATGTCAAACGGGTCATGGAAAGGTCCTCCCGCAGAAGCGCCTCCCCCGGCGCCACCACTGAAAGCGGCGTGCCCGTACCGATCGTAGGCGGCTCTTTTCTGGTCGTCTTTGAGGACTTCGTACGCTTCGGAGACTTTCTTAAACTTTTCTTCCGCCTCCTTATTGCCCGGATTCTTGTCCGGGTGAAACTTAACGGCCATCTTGCGATACGCCTTTTTCAGCTCGTCCTGGGTCGCTTGGCGGCTCACCCCAAGCAATTCGTAATAGTCCTCTTTCACAGTTTAATTCAGTTCTCTAGACGTTGGGCTCAATTAGCTAACCTATTATTCGGAAGCCTCTCCCGAAACAATAACCGTGGCAGGGCGAATGAGTCGTCCGTTAAGCGAGAATCCCCGGCGAACCAACTGCAGAACGGCTCCCGCCTCAACTTCGTCGCTCGGCTGGGTCTGCACCGCTTCGTGTAAATTATGGTCGTAGGCATCTCCTTTTCCCGGGCTGATCTCCTCGATCCCATTTTCGCCTAAAACGGTCTGGAACTGCGTAATGACCATACGAATTCCTTCAGCGACTACATTAGGATCCGCCGCTTGCTCCGCTGACATTAGTCCCAATCCCATGTTGTCGTAGATCGGCAATATCGACTCCAGCAATCCCGAGACGGCGTATTGGCGCAGATCATCCTTCTCGCGAATCACACGACGGCGATACGTATCGAGATCCGCTACGGCCCGAAGGTAGTTTTTGTAGTTTTCGTCCGCAAGCGCCTTGGCCTCAGCCAACTGCTCATCGAGGGACAGCTCTTTTTCAACTGGCTGCTCCTCCACTGCTTCGCCTTCACCCGGCGCTTCAATCGAATCTACCGATTCCTCTCCGACCCCTTCAATTGGATCTTCTATGTTTTCTTTTTCCTCAGCCTTTTTCATTACCCGTTTTTGTTCTAATCCTCAAATACCTGGTTCAATAGGTTTGAGCCCTCTGGAATCAAAAAGTTTTTCAAGAAGGTCCAGCCTCATTTGTTCCCGATGACCTCGTTTTCTTGCTAAAAACTCGATATCACCGCTTTCGCATCGGCGATTCCGCCGATTCCTTCAGGCAAATACTCTGCTCGGGCAACGATTTCAAACAATGGCTTGAAAATCCCCAATGCCCCTTCCGCTTCATAGTCGTCGATATCCACGCTCAGCCTAAGCGCTTTGTGTGTGGGCGTCGGAGAGGAGAAGTCCATTATCTCGACCGTCTTGATTTTCAAATGGCAATGCTCGATTCGCAACTGGTTCCCCAGCCCCTTCGATTCACCAAACAAGTCTTTGGCGAATTTCTCTAGATTGAGTTGGCCCTGCTCGTCGACGATGAGCGACACGCGATCCAGGTCGAGGTAAGCGCGCTCGATTTCAGCGGTTCCAGAAATGAGTGTCTTCAGCTTCGCCTTCGCCTCAAATCGATTGATATCCATCATGGGCCTTCCTTCACCGAAACCTTGGGAATTTCCCAAAACGGCGTCTTCAATCCGAATGTTGAATCCAAATGGATTACAGGCCAATCGGTCGGCGCCCCATGAGCAGCCCGTGTCCTTTTCGAGCTTGTAGTCGAATGCCATCGGGAGGGCGACCATCCATGCCAGGGTGATCGCCGCCGATAAGAACAGGCCAAAGAAGAAAGCGGACTTCAATACCCCGCCTCGTCGCGACACAATCGGACTTCCCACTAATGGGCGGTCAACATTCTTACTTTCTTTCTCTTCTTGGCTCACCAAAATGTTGGGCGGACTATCGTCGCTTCCGGTATCAAATAAAACGATCGGTAACTAAAAGAGTAGCATCCCTCAGACAACTTGCCTCGAAGTCTTGACTGGCCGGTAACAATACAGTCGTTCCCCTAGATACCCTAGCTTCTCCCAATTGGACCATTCCGTCAACTACGCTGACGAGTCGGGCGGCTCCAGAACCCAAAACAAGGGGGTCCGATTCAGAATTGAGCGCATATTTTACAAGTCGAAACTCACGGCAATCCGCCAAAACAGCCCTTCCCGGTGTTTGTTTGCAAGTGGAAGGCTCGAAATCGTTCCAATCGATGCACTTAAGCGATTCCTCCACATGGAGTTGCCTCGGCTTACCATCAAGACCCTCGCGACCCCAATCGTAGACGCGATAAGTCGTGTCGGAGTTTTGCTGGATTTCTAGAATCAGGTTGCCGGCATCTATCGCGTGCAAACGCCCGCTTTCGACCAGTATGGACTCACCGGCGGAAACCGGAAAACGGTGCACGCACTCCTCGAGGGTGCCTTCCTCGAGTCGCGACTCAAACTCGGCCCGTTCAACGCCGTGCTTGAGGCCGACAATCAAGGACGCTTGCTCCGCGCAACTCGCAATATACCAATTTTCCGTTTTGGGTTCGCCACCGAGCTCTCCGGCAACCTCCTCCGGAGGGTGAACTTGCAGGCTCAGCCGATCCGCGCAATCGAGCCATTTCACCAAGATGGGAAACGGTCGCCCGGGATCGTAACTTTCGCCCATTATCGCTGTCGGATCAGATTCAATTACCTCTCTCAGCGACTTTCCGTCGTGCGGGCCTCCCTCTATGACCGACATTGCCTCTGAACGATCAACCACGTCCCAACTTTCGCCAATGGGTCCCCCATCGGGAAGATCCCGGCCGAGCGCCGTGCTCAAATTCCGGCCGCCCCATACGCGTTCTTGATAAATAGGTTTAAAGTAAATCGGATAGCTCATCGAGTCCTTGCAGTTTCCGTGGAAAACAGTCTTTTCATCTTTTTACATCAAAATCGGCTTCGAACCGCGAGTCGCAGCTCAAACGAATTTCAGAATCAGACATATGCCCGGAAAGCGCATTTCCAACTCTAAAAAACAATCCGACATCAAGCAGCCTCGACTCAGAAGCCGCTGGTGGTGGGTTGGATTGTACGCCCTGCTCGCCGCCCTCTTCGCGATCTCGTATCTCGATTTCCATCCGAGCCAAAACCCGGACAATTTTACCGATCCGTCCCTCGGCTCCCAAACCAACGCGTTCGGCCTGCTGGGGGTAAAACTCGCCCTGTTCAGCTTCTACTTCTTCGGGGGAGCCGCCTGGTTCATCCCGGTCTTCTTCGCATGGCGGTCATGGCTCTACTTTCGCAAAGTCCGTCATGGGGCCTGGGCCATCGCGGTCGCGATGCTCTTCAACGTTATTAGCTACTCCGGCCTGCTCGCGGTCCAAAACCTGTTTTACCTGGATAAACTGATTTACGCGAAGGACGCCGGTGGCGTCCTGGGACAATTTCTCTACTCCCATTTTGTCCGAACCTATATCGGCGACATCGGATCCACTCTCATACTGGGAGCCGTTTTTCTAACGACCCTCATCCTGGTCGTGTCCCCGGGGCTTCCTTCGTCCACCTTTGGGGAAGAAGGAGGCGGAATTCGCGGCTGGCTAGCCCAGTGGAAAGCGGCTCGCGAGGAAAAGCGGGAGGCCAGGCAGCTAGCTAAGCTCGCCCGCGAGGAAGAACGGGCTCGCATAAAGGAGGAAAAACTCGAAGCGAAACGCTTGGCCCAGGAGGAGAAAAACGCCGCCAAGCAAATGGTCGCCGACGGAAGAGCCGCCGCAAAAGGACGCACGGCGAAGATAAAGGCGGAAATCGATCCGGAGCCCGTCGCGAAACCCCGGAAGCCCGTTCCCGTTCCTGAACCGGAAGAGGAACCCAAAAAGAAGCCACCGCTCAAGGACGTGCTTAAGTTTGTGGCCGCTGAGGAGACGAAAAAAGCGCGAGTCAAGCTACCCCATTCGCACGGCGACTATGTTTTTCCCAATCTCGACGTTCTCGCCCCCCAGGCAATCCCGCACCATTCGAATTCTCAGGACGAACATGCGGGGAACGCAGAGAGACTTCAGAAAACGCTACAGGAATTCGGCGTCGAGGTCACCATGGGCGAAATCCATATTGGTCCCGTCATCACCCGTTACGAGGTCTATCCCGCGCCGGGGGTTCGGGTGGAAAAAATCTCGAGCTTGGACAAAAACATCGCCCTCGGCATGCGCGCCCAGTCGGTCCGCATCCTGGCACCCGTTCCGGGTAAAGGCTGCGTCGGCATTGAAGTTCCCAACCAAAATCCTACCCCCGTCGGTATACGCGAGATTCTTGAGTCCGAGGACTGGGCCAAATCCAAAGCGGAGATTCCGATCGCTCTGGGAAAAGACGTCAGCGGCAAACCGATCATTTCGGATCTGACCAAAATGCCCCACGTCCTCATCGCGGGAGCAACGGGCGCGGGTAAAACGGTTTGTATCAACGCGATTATTACCTCCCTCCTGTTCCATTCGAGTCCCGATACTTTGCGGTTCATTATGGTGGATCCCAAGATCGTGGAGATGAAGGTCTTCAATGCCCTTCCTCACATGCTGATCCCCGTAGTGACCGATCCTAAAAAGGTCCCGGGAGCCCTCAAGTGGCTGCTCAACGAAATGGAGCATCGCTACGAGACTTTCGCCAAGGTGGGTGTGCGAAACATTGCCGGTTTCAACGGACGGAAAAAGCCGGAAAGGGAAAAGACGGAAGCGGAAAAAACCGAAGATGAGCAATTGGAGATTTCGGTCCCCCGCGACGAAGGCGTGCTGGATGAAATACCGGACAAACTTCCCTACATCGTATGCATCGTGGACGAGCTGGCCGACCTCATGATGGTCGCCCCTGCCGACGTGGAAACGGGTATCGCCCGTCTCGCCCAGCTGGCTCGCGCCGCAGGTATCCATCTTGTCATTGCAACACAGCGTCCCTCCGTGAATGTCATTACCGGAGTCATTAAAGCGAACCTTCCCTGCCGCATTTCTTTCCAAGTTTCTTCCAAAATCGACAGTCGCACCATCCTTGACGGACCGGGTGCCGAGCAACTCATCGGTCGCGGCGACATGCTCTTCTCCCCACCGGGAAGCTCCAAGATCATTCGATCACAAGGCGCCTTCGTTTCGGACGAAGAGATTGCTGACATCGTCAAAGATCTTCAATCCAACGGTCCGCCAAAATTTGCCGAAGAAGTCCAGCGCCAAATCGAATCCCCCGAAGAGCTGACGCTGGGCGGCGGAGAGGAAGAAGGGGACGATCTGCTACCCCAAGCCTTGGACGTACTCCGTTCCACCAAGCGAGCCTCGACGTCTATGCTCCAGCGGCGATTGCGAATTGGATACAACCGGGCCGCCCGTTTGATGGAAGATCTCGAAGACCGCGGAATCGTCGGACCCGAAAACGGCTCCAGCCCCCGCGAAATCCTCGTCGACCTGGACTCGATGTAGGGATTTTCTAACCACGAAAGTCACCACAAAGCGTGCTTTCGGACGTTTTTGTAACGATTTAATTCTCTTCCGTAGGAGCGGTTTTACACCGCGATTAGCAGTGCGGTTTATCTCGGTGTAA
>CALDFV010000112.1 GCA_937942145.1 uncultured Opitutaceae bacterium | reverse complement strand
ATTCACGGCAAATTGAAAGAGCGACAGAATGATTGGCTTAAGCAAACTCCCATGGGACGGTTTGGCCGTCCGGAGGAAGTGGCGGCCGCCATCGGATTTTTAGTGTCTGAAGAAGCTGGATACATTACCGGATCGGTGCTGAACGTGAGCGGAGGACTAGTCATGGGATGATGCCTCGTCCTTCCCGGACCTCTTCGGCAGAACGCGGTCGATGAGACGACCCACATTGTAATTTTTAGGACAGGTCGGTGACCTGTCAATTCTGGTGAGGATGTCGCCTCGACCACCGACCTACATTATGATTGTAGGACAGGTCGGTGACCTGTCAATTGAGGAGGATGTCGCCTCGGCGAGACGACCTACATTTTGAACCTGTAGGACCGGCCAGTTCACCCATCGAAGCTTTAGCGTAGTTGGGCTGGCCTGTCGATTAGAAGAAGAGTTTGACACGTCAGCGCTTTCAGGTTGATTCGAGTTATTATGCGTCCTCTTCGTTTAGGGAATGTGTAGATGGAGAACCCAACCTATTTTGTTACCACCTGCGTTGATAAGCGAAAGCCCATCTTAGCATGTGAGGAAGTTCGGGAAATATTTATTGAGGAATGGTCGACGGCTTTTGACCGTTATTCGTGGGCGATTGGCAGGTATGTTATCATGCCGGACCATGTTCATTTTTTCTGTTCGAGCTTAGAGCAGAAGAAATCTTTAGACATTTACATCGGCAAGTGGAAAGAATGGACCTGCAAGTTGATCCGAAAGCGCACTTCGTTGAACGATTTTCGGTGGCAAAACGGTTTTTTCGATCATCTCATGCGGAACAAAGAATCGCGTTCGGAGAAATGGGATTACGTTCGAAATAATCCAGTTAGGGCGGGGTTAGTAGATAAACCAGAAGATTGGCCTTATCAGGGATTTGTTGATTTTGAATAGGATGTCGCCTCGTCGAGACGACCTGCACTGTGGCCTTGTAGATTGGGTGAAAATGAATTTAACAGGGCAATTGAAAGAAGTGCATAATGATTAAAATTGCTATTATTGGCGCGGGTGGGCGCGGAACTGGATTTTCCAAAATTATCGGCGATAATCCTCATTTGGCGACCGTTGTTGCGGTCGCCGAACCGCGCGACGCGTACCGCAAAGCGATACAAGAGAAGCATGGGATACCTGAGGCGAATTGCTTTTCCGGATGGAGGGAATTCGTTGCAGCGGACAAGCTCTGCGATGCGGTGGTAATAGCTACTATGGATCAGGATCATGTCGGTCCCGCTGTGGCGTGCATGGACAAGGGGTATCATATGCTCTTGGAAAAACCGATGGCGGTCCGGCTCGAGGATTGTCAGAAAATCGCCGCGGCCCAAGCTCGCAATGGAGTCATCACCAGCGTATGTCATTCCATGCGCTATCACAAAGGATTCGCCACTGTGAAAGCCATTATTGATAGCGGTCGTATTGGCGCCATTCAGACAGTTGATCAGCTGGAACAGGTCGCTTTTTGGCATCAAGCTCACAGTTATGTCCGTGGAAACTGGGGGAACGAGGAAAAGTCCTCCTTTATGCTGATAGCCAAGAGCTGCCATGACATAGATTATCTAACTCACTTGATAGGCAAGAACTGTCTTCGGATTAGCTCTTTTGGAAGCTTGGGACACTTCCGTAAAGAGAATGCTCCGGAAGGAGCCACGGCGCGTTGTACGGATGGCTGTCCTGTTGAACAGAGTTGCGCCTATTCCGCAATTAAGGCGTATGTTCATGTGGATCGAGCTGCGTGGCCTGCCAATGTGTGCAGTCATGATCACAGTGCTGAGGCTCACTTGGAGGCGATCAAGACCGGTCCTTATGGGCGTTGCGTCTACGCTTGCGACAATGACGTCGTGGATCATCAAGTCGTCGCCATGGAGTATGAAGATGATATAACGGTTACCTTTACTATGACCGCTTTCACGCAAAAAGGTGGCCGTCGACTGCGGGTCCATGGCAGTGCGGGCGAACTTTATTTCGACGAGTCTACCATCGTCATTCGCGACTTCGCCACGGGCAATAAGGAGACTATTGAGGTAGGAGCGGAAACTGGCGGACATGGAGGAGGGGACAGTCGCCTCACTCTAGACTGGCTTTCTGCTTTGGCGGTCAATAGCGGCGAGGGTATTAAGACGGATGTACACCAGTCTTTGCGTACGCATAGCATTGTGTTTGCTGCCGAAGCCTCTCGAAAAGAAAGGCGAATGATAAACATTGCTGAGTTTTCGAAACCATGACGCTTATTTCGCTGTCGATTGTCACTGCTACGGTAGCTATAGTACTATTTCTGGATAGCCGGGAAACCCGTTGGATCAAAAAATTCCTGAACTGGGTACCTGCGATTCTGTTTGCCTACATGATCCCCGCGATTTGTACGCACCTATTTTCGATCGATCTGAGCCAGGGATCGATCCATAGCTGGAGCAAGAGCCTAGTTATTCCGCTGGCGCTGCTGATGGTGATGAGCGCATTGTCAATGGGTCAGCTGCGAAAGATTGGGGTCCGTCCGATCGCTGTGTTTGTCGTTGGATCGGCAGCGGTTGCAGTCTTACCGGTTTTGCTAGTCGCAGGATCGCAATGGGTATCGCCGGGCACGTTTGAACTGATCGTTGAAGAAGACTATTGGAAAGGGCTAGTGCCACTCGTTGGCAGTTGGATCGGCGGCAGTACGAGTCAGCTCGTTTTGAAAGAGGTAGTTGGCTGTCCGGAGGGCTTGTTCCTGACGATCCTTGTGCTGGACAATGTGCTAATAAATATTTGGACGATATTGATGTTTCAGGCAATCAAGCGTAGTGACCAGCTTAATACTTTCTTCAAGATTGATGATGCGGTACCAGATTTTGTGCGTGATGAAGCCGAATTTCGGACGATGTCACTTCGGACAATCGGCCCTACGATCCTCATTTCAGTCGTTTGCATTCTGGTTGGGGGTTGGCTGGTGGAGGCCTTTATCTGGAAAGTCGTTTTCTTTAGTGTGCTAGGGCTTGTCCTGGGCAACGTGCTTCCTTTCTGGAACCATGCCTTTGTTCTGAAAGCGGGTGGCATCGCGATTTTAGTTATCATGGCGACTCTGGGGTTGAAGCTAGATTTCAGCACGATATCGATCCCAGCGGAAATTGTTCTATTTGCGACGGTTTGGCTGATATTGCATTATGTCGTTATGATGATAGCCGCTCGATTTATGAAACTTCATATGGCGTGGGTGCCCATAGCCAGCATGGCGAATGTCGGAGGTATTTCGACCTGTCCCGCTGTCACCGCCGCCTACAATCGAGAGTGGTTGCCTCACGCCTTCATTCTGGCAATCCTCAGCATGGTGAGTGGAACAACCTGGGGTCTGTTGACGATTGGTTTGTTTCGTCACTTCTGGACTTAGGGCTAGGTTTCGCACTCTTGATTGAGGATGAGCTTTCGAGAATTGTAGCACTTTCGAATTTGAGTTTTGAGGTTTACTTGAAAGGATCGTGAAATGATTAGAGTCGCAATAGTCGGAGCAGGGGGACGTGGCAGTGGTTTCGCGAAGATAATAGGAGACCATACCCATCTGGCGGAGGTGGTGGCGGTTGCCGAACCGCGCGACGCGTACCGCAAAGCGATACAGGAGAAGCATGGGATACCTGAGGCGAATTGCTTTTCCGGATGGAAGGAATTCGTTACAGCGGACAAGCTATGTGACGCGGTAGTGATTGCCACGATGGATCAGGATCATGTCGGTCCGGCGGTTGCTTGTATGGACAAGGGGTATCACATGCTGCTAGAGAAACCGATGGCTATACGACTTGAAGATTGCCAAAAGATCGCGGAGGCTCAGGTCCGCAATGGAGTGATTACTAGTGTGTGCCATTCGTTACGCTATCATAAAGGCTTTGCATTGGTGAAAGAACTGGTCGATTCCGGGCGTATCGGAGATGTACACACAATCGACCAATTGGAGCAAGTCGCCTACTGGCATCAAGCGCACAGCTTTGTTCGCGGGAATTGGGCCAATGAAGAAAGATCCTCTTTTATGCTGATTGCGAAGAGCTGTCACGATATTGACTACTTAACTCACTTAGTGGGAAAGGAATGCCTTCGAGTCAGCTCGTTTGGCAGTCTCGGACATTTTCGAAAAGAGAATGCTCCGGAAGGAGCGACCGACCGTTGCACGGATGGCTGCCCTGTTGAACGGACCTGCGCCTTTTCGGCGATCAAGGCATACGTGCACACGGATCGAGAAATATGGCCCGCCAATGTATGCAGTCACGATCATAGCGCGGAAGCTCACTTGGAAGCGGTTGAGACGGGACCCTATGGTCGGTGTGTGTACTCATGCGACAATGACGTCGTGGACCATCAAGTGGTTGCGATGGAATATGAAGATGGGATTACGGTTACATTCACGATGACCGCATTCACCGCTAATGGGGGTCGGCGTTTGCGCGTCCACGGCAGCGCGGGTGAACTCTCTTTCGACGAATCGACTATTGTTGTCCGAAATTTCGCGACCGGCAACAAGGAGACTATCGAAATCGGTCCAGAGACTGGTGGGCATGGAGGAGGTGACGATCGTCTTACGCTCGACTGGTTGGAGGCATTGGCGATGAATCGTGGGGAAGGGATCAAGACGGATGTGCACCAATCCCTGCGCACGCATAGCATTGTGTTTGCTGCCGAAGCCTCTCGAAAAGAACGGCGAGTGATCGATATCGCCGCGTTTTCGAAAATATAGAACCCAGCCTACTCGTTTCCAGTAACCTACTACGGAATTGTGTTATTTAATTCGGGTAAATACCTCGAAGCTCATGACGGGCGTAGTTCTGCGAACGAAGACGGTTGCCCAGGGGATGCTTTATTCAAGTTTGCCAAAAATTAGAGAGCGTCTCTCCCTCGGATTCGGTCTGACATTTGTCTGCGCCAGGCTTCGTATTGTTTTTTTAGTGACGCTACTTTCTCAGGCTGGTTGTAGCTGAGATTGTTGGTCTCGCCGGGATCTTCTCGAAGATTGTAGAGCTGCAGTCCCTTTTGGATAGGGATGTTCCTGAACTCTGCTTTCACCAATCCCTTATCATCAAGCTGATAGGCTTGATAGGTCTTCGCCTCTTCTCGATAGACGAGTTTCCAGTCTCCTTGTCGTGCGACCCAGTTTTTCTGTGTTTCGCCGGAGTCCCAGAATAGCGTCTCGTTATCGTGTAGTTGATCTACGGATCCAGAAATCAGCGGCATTAGACTTTTGCCATCCAATGGCTTACTTGGGGCGATTCCCGTAATTTCTGAAAGGCTGGCGAATATATCACGATGAGTTACGGTAGCGTCAATGCGGCGGTCTCCCGGTATCTGGTCGGGCCATGCCACGACCATGGGAACTTTGATTCCGCCGTCCATGAGGCAATATTTGTACGCGTTCAAGTTGCCATTGTTGGCGTATGACTGGTCGGAGCCTCCATTGTCGACGGTGAATATGACGATCGTATTTTGAGCCAATCCGTCCTCCTTCAAAGTCTGCAAAATCTCGCCGATCGCTGTATCCATCAATTCAAGATGGCCCAAATAGATTTTACGACCATAGGCGTCTGGCACGACAAGGTGACAGGTGTCGCTATACCAGGCATTGTGATCAGGCTGTGCTATTGGGTCCCAGTGAGGGTACTCCCAAACAGCGGCGTTTCGATCAAAGGCTCGCTCGGGGACACCATACTTCGCGGCGAGATGCTTGGGTAGCCGGTAGAGCGGGGTGTGGACGGCATTGAATTCGAGCTGAAGGTAAAAGGGCTTCTCGCTTTTCGTTTTAATGAACTGGATCGATTCGCGACCAAAAACTTCAGTCGTAGTGGTATTTTCAAAGGACTGTTCCTGATCCTTGTTTCGGGTGAGGGGTCCGATACCGATCTTTCGGCTGGCGATGGCGATGCTTCCCTTGGATTTGCGTTCGTAGGCATCCACATCCTTTTGGCTGAGCAGATTGAAGTCCCAGGAGTGTTGCTCGAAGCCGAGATAGCCTTCGAATCCGTGCGTCATGGGGTGCTCCTTGGGACCAAAGTTGAGATGGGTCTTGCCCACCTTCATCGTACGGTACCCCGCTTCTTGCATCATTTCAGCAATGGTGCTCTCGGAAGTCGGCAGGCCGCCATCCCCATAGTAGTAAGCTCCCCAGCGCTGCTGGTACCGTCCTGTGGAAATAGCCAAGCGAGAGTTACTGCAAATAGGTGATGAGGCGTAAGCGTTTTTGAAAATGACGCCAGACTTTGCCAGTTTATCCAAGTGCGGTGTCCTTACTCCGTCAGCTACCACGTCATGGAATCCCACATCCGCATAGCCGAGGTCGTCCGCGACGATTACGATTACGTTTGGCTTCGAGGAGTTCGCAATTGGCGAATTTTCCTGGGCGCTTGCCCAATGAGTGAAGCCCAAGCAAAAACAGAGTACTAATAGGTTCTTTTTCATTATGAACCTACTATCCTTGTTTATGTGGGAACGTCTGCAAGCCTAAGCACAACACGCACACTTTGGAAAAAGAGGAGATCGTGCTACATCTGAGAGAATTGGTGTGGGGCCTATAGATAAATTCCGATGGATGATCAGGTGGCGCGAGACGTCTCGGCTCGCGAATCACTGTGAAAACGCGTCGGGACGCCACGTTCCACCTGATTTGGTGATCTGACTTTTTTTGGATTTTCTTTTAGCCACTTTGGGAGTTGAGGGTGCCACGAATTAAAAATTATAGACAGGCTAACTGTCTAGTTCGCTGAGAAGAATGAGCTTAACAATATAAAGGCTCATTTTGTCTTTGTTGCGGTTTGATAAATGTTATGGCCTTCTTCCATCATGAAGACATCCCCATTGATTTTACAGGCAGCCTTTTTACTGATCGCCCCCTATTTGAACGCCGCTGAAACGAGACCCTACAAGGGCACGGTACATGCCATTCCCGGCTTGATTGAAGCCGAACACTGGGACGAAGGGAAAGCGGGGATTGCCTACTACGATATCGATGAGGAGAACCACGGCGAAAATTACCGGGAGAAAACTCAAGTGGATATCGAGAAACGTCCGGATG
>CALDFV010000111.1 GCA_937942145.1 uncultured Opitutaceae bacterium | reverse complement strand
GATTTCTGGCTGATCGTTAGTTTTCAAAGTAAGGGTTGCATTGAATTCCCCGTAATTCATGGAATCGCGAATTACAGTAAGGGAATTTAGTGGACGTTCAGAGAGCAGATTGAAGGCCCTCTAAACCCGATAACTTTGATCAGCATCAATATATTCGTTTAGGAAACCGTTTTTCGTCAAATAAATTCGTCCGATTTTGACCCAAATTATGCTGATTTGAGTAATCGAGCGATTTGCCGTCTAAAGCTTGCTCTGTAACGGTAATAATGGAATTACTGAGGTATACCTAGATCTAGTTTTCCCGAAATCTGCGAGATCCCAAAAATGAAAGAAATAAACCCACTGTTCTGTAATCGGCCCTATCCCTTGGTTCGTTTGACGAGTCTAATTTTTGCGACTATTGCTGCCTTGTCGAGTGATCTGGCTTTTGGCGCTACGGGCGATCGTCCCAATATTGTTTTTATATTCTCCGATGATCACTGCCAACAGGCATTGAGCGCATATGACCCGGAGCGTATCACGACGCCAAACATGGACCGACTGGCGAAAGAAGGGATGATGTTCAATCGTTGCTATGTGACGAATGCCATTTGTGGACCCAGTCGGGCGGTGATTCAGACGGGAAAGTACAGCCACATCAATGGTTTTGCGGTAAATGGGATTGTTTTTAATGGCGACCAGCAGACATTTCCTAAGCTTCTCCAAAAAGAAGGTTACCAAACCGCAGTGGTTGGCAAGTGGCACCTGGCATCAACCCCGCAGGGATACGACTACTTTGATGTATTGGTAGGACAAGGACCTTATTACAATCCGCCTATGAAAACGACGGATGAGAATGGGAAAGTGGTAACCCGTGAACATACGGGATACACTACGGAGATAATCACGGAAAAGACGCTCGATTGGCTGAAGAACGATCGCGAGGAGGACAAGCCATTCATGTTGATGTACCAGCACAAGGCGCCGCATAGAAATTGGGAACCCGCTCCTAAGTACTTAACTTGGCTGGACGATGTCACGGTCCCCGAACCGGAAACGCTCTACGACGACTATGCGACCCGCGCTTCACCGGCCTACAATCAGGCGATGGAGATCAAGGCCCACCTCAATGATAGGGATCTAAAGCTGACGCAACCTCGGAATTTCACCCCGGAGCAATTGGCTCAATGGAATGCCGCCTATGGACCGAAAAACGAGGCCTACCTCAAGGCGAAGCCTAATTTGTCTGAGAAGGAAATCATGCAGTGGAAATACCAGCGCTATGTAAAAGACTATCTGCGTTGTGTGAAATCCGTGGACGACGGAATCGGTGAGGTGCTCGACTATCTGGACGAAGCAGGCTTAGCGGAAAACACGGTTGTCATTTACGCCTCAGATCAGGGTTGGTATCTAGGTGAGCATGGTTGGTTTGATAAGCGGTGGATGTATGAAGAGTCGCTCAAGACACCGTTGCTGGTTCGTTGGCCGGGGCAGACGAAGGCGGGATCGGTGAACAATGACATTGTATCCAATTTGGACTTTGCGGAAACCTTTTTGGAGTTGGCGGGAGTAGCGATACCGAGCGATATGCAGGGCGAAAGCCTAGTGCCAATTTTGAAAGGAAAAACGCCTAGGAACTGGCGCGACACGTTTTACTATCACTACTACGAATTTCCGGGAGGGCATAGCGTAGCCCGTCACTATGGAGTGACCAATGGGAAGCAAAAGCTTATCCATTATTACCAGTCAGGCGAGTGGGAGTTGTTCGACATCGAAAAAGATCCCAACGAATTGAATAATGTGTATACGAATCCTGAATATGCCAGTATAGTCGAGTCGCTTGAGAAAGAACTCGGTCGTTTGAGGGATCAATATGAGGTTCCTGAGGAGGATCCTGATTTTGCAGAGATGAAGCGCCAAGCTCGGGAACGGAATCGAAGAGGCGGGGCATGAATAGAATAGAGTAGAACAGGCATCCTGCCTGTTGCCTCGAGTTGGTTAACCGGCTAGAAGCCTGTTCTACTTTTATTGGGAATTCCACTTGAAAATAGTTGGACCTTGCAGAGAATGGGCGGCTTTCCCAATTACTCCTCTCCCTCAACCGCTATCCCCCTATGAATGACGAAATAGAGAACAAGAAGCTCTTCTCTGCCTGTTTTATTGCCCTAGTCGCGACCTCTTTCTTTTTTGGACTACGAACGGTAGTCGTCGGTGAATTGGTCAACGAGTTCGGCTTTACCCAATCCGAAATTGGGCAGATCCTCGGAGTCGGTCTATGGCCATTTGCCTTTAGCATCATATTCTTCAGTCTGGTAATTGATAAAATTGGATACAAGGCTACTGCCTACTTCGCCATCGTGGCCCATACCCTGGCAGTAATAGGGACCGTATATGCAGTCATCAACAAGTCCGCTTCGGGGCTTTACTGGAGTACCTTTCTAGTAGCAATCGCCAATGGTACCGTTGAGGCCTTTATCAACCCCATCGTGGCGACGATCTACAACAAGGAAAAGTCGAAGTGGCTGAACATATTGCATGCGGGCTGGCCAGCGGGTCTCGCTTTAGGCGCTGTGGCGGCTTTGTTGCTAGGCGGAGTGAGCCTAACGGTGAAGTTCGGCGTATGCCTCATTCCGGTATTGATATACGCGGCTCTGATTGCGAAGCGTCGTTTTCCCGTCCAGGAACGGGTAGCCGCTGGCGTCAGCTTCCGTGACATGTTGAGGGAAGTGGGAGCGGTGGGATTCTTTATAATCGCGTGGCTCACCGTGATGGGAATTATTCAAGTAGCGAATACGCTTCTGGCGGAACCGCTAACCGTTTCTGTGGGCATTACTTTAGTGATTGCATTGGCAGTAGCGATAGGGGCTTACCTTTTTACGGGAGCCCTTGGCAATTGGATGTTCGTGCTGATTCTTGTTACGATGCCCTTTCTTGCCACAACAGAGCTGGGCACGGATGGATGGATGGCTTCTCTTCTGGAAGCCGATTTCCCGAAGGCCGCGGGTTGGATTTTTGTGATGGTCTCTATCATTATGACTATTCTTAGGTTTTATGCCGGCCCTATCGTTCACAAGTTTTCCCCGATTGGCCTTCTCGTGCTAAGCGCCGGTCTGGCGGTTGTAGGTCTGCTGTTCCTGGGATTGGCCCCGGCGGGCATAATGGTAGTTGCCGCGATTGTGTACGCGTTTGGAAAGACCTTTCTCTGGTCGACAACATTGGGAGTGGTGTCAGAACAGTTTCCTCGTGGCGGCGCGCTAACCCTGAATGGGGTTTCAGCGGTGGGGGTTCTCGGTATGGGAATATTGGGTACGCCTTTGATGGGGCTCTTTCTTGACGAAGGAATCGATGCTGACTTGAGGGAACAAGAGCCGGCATTGCATGCGATTGTAGATGGGGGGATCCGCTCAGGGATGTTTGGCGAAACCCCCAGTTTGAATATGGCTGCGGTGGACGCTCTCGACAGCGAGAATGCCGCCAAATTAGGGGCGATCGTCAATACCAACAAAAAGCGGGCCTTTTTCCGACAAGCGATGCTTCCTGGATTCCTTTTTGTTTCCTACTTGGCCTTGTTTCTCTATTTCAAGTCGAAAGGGGGGTATAAACCGGTCAGTCTAGATTGATGGAGAGCAAGCGTCTAAACTGGATAATTGAAACTATGAGATTAATACTAAGCATTTTCGTTTCCCTGTTCGCCTTAGCTGCGCTACAAGCCGCAAGTTTGAAGGGTTCCCGCCCCAATATCATCCTCGTGATGACGGATGATCAGGGGATGGGTGATTTGAGCTGTCTGGGGAATCCGGTATTGCGCACACCGAACCTCGATCGCTTTTATGGATTGTCGACGCGCTTCACTGAGTTTCACGTGAGCCCGACCTGTGCCCCTACTCGTGCGGCGATCATGAGTGGGCGACATGAGTTTAAGAACGGTGTTACTCACACGATCAAGGAACGGGAGATCATGGCGCTTTCGAGCACGACGATTCCAGAGCTGTTAAGCCAGAACGGCTACGAAACCGGGATTTTTGGGAAATGGCATCTAGGGGATGAAGACGCCCATCAGCCTTATAATCGTGGGTTTACGGAGACCTTCATTCACGGAGCAGGGGGAATTGGGCAAGCCTACGAGGGAAGCTGCGCTGATTTTCCCCCCAATAAGGAAGACCGCTATTTCAACAATGTAATTTTGCACAACGACACCATCGTGCAGACGAAAGGTTTCTGCACGGACATCTTCTTTAAAGCGGCACTGGGATGGATGCGAGAGATGGATGAGACGGGTAAGCCATTCTTTGCTTACATAACGCCAAATGCGCCCCACGGTCCCATGATTGCTCCGGAAAGTTATGCCAAGCGATTTACCGACTTGGGCTACGATAAAAACACGGCGGGGCGGTACGGGATGATTGAGAATATCGATGACAACTTTGGCATCCTTATGGATAAGCTCGATGAGTGGGACCTGTGGGAAAATACGCTGGTCATCTTTATGACCGACAATGGTCAAGCAGGTCGCTCCGCCACGTTGAATGGTGAGAGGGTAAGCCTGTTCACGGCAGGATTTAAAACAGGCAAAGGTTCTCCTTATGAGGGAGGAACCCATGTGCCGGCATTTTGGCGGTGGAAAGGGAAGCTTGGGGAGGGCGTAGACATCAAGGCTCTCACGGCACACGTCGATCTTTTCCGAACATTTGCCACCTTATCTGGAACGTCGATTCCTGCTGGTATTCAAAAATTGGACGGAAGAGACATGATCCGTCTATTGGATAATCCAAACGCGGATTGGGCTGATAGGCACTTGTTCATCCACAAGGGCCGTTGGGAAAAGGGAGAGGATCCGAATTTGAGCAAGTTTACAGATTGCGCGGTCCGGACCGAACGGTGGCGATTCGTAAACAATAGAGAACTCTATGATATTTCGAACGATCCCTACGAAAAGAAGGATGTTTCAGGCCAGTATCCAGAAGTCGTGGCTCAGTTGAGGCGCGTCTACGATGCTTGGTGGGAGGAGACTCTGCCACTAATGGTGAACGAGGATCGTCCCTACACGAAAGAACACCCGCAATGGGTGCGCTATGAGCAACAGAAGCGTGATCGGGGAATACCTGATTGGAGCGAACCGGACATCTAAAGTTCAAAGTGCAAGGCTTGAGGCGGAGTTCTTAACTAGTAAAAACCGAACGTATGAAGATTGTCTTATCTGTTTTATTCATAGTCCTCGCAGTGCCAGTATTCGCTGCAAAACCGAATATTATTCTCTGCATGGCGGATGACTTGGGTTGGGGGGATGTAGGGTTCAATGGTAATGAGACGGTCATTACGCCAGAGCTCGACCGGATGGCTAAGGCGGGAATGCGGTTCGAACGCTTCTATGCGGCCGCCCCGGTTTGCAGTCCGACGCGAGGTTCTGTGCTGACAGGGAGGCACCCCTTTCGATATGGAATTCCCACAGCGAACCAGGGCCATTTGAAGCGAGATGAGATAACATTGGCGGAAGTTCTAAGAGACCATGGCTATGCCACAGGGCATTTTGGGAAATGGCATTTGGGGACCTTGACTCCGGACTATTCTGGGAAGAAGGGGAGGAATCCGGAAAAGAACTACATGACCCCGGGTATGTCCGGATTCGACGAATGGTTCAGCACTGAGTACTCGGTTTCGACCTGGGACCCCTACGACCCTAAGAATGCTCATAACGGAATCACAGACCCAAGAGTGTTGTTTTTCCACAATGGACGAAATATTGAGGATGGTCCTGCTGAAGGCTTGGTGGGCGATACTGCAAGAATGGTCATGGACAAGGCTTTGCCCTTTATTGAAGAGGCGACTAAGGAGGATGCGCCCTTTTTCGCGGTCATCTGGTTTCACGCCCCTCACTTGCCTGTAGTCGGCGGCCCAGAGTTTTTGGCCATGTATCCAGATTTAGATGAGAATACCCAGCACTACTATGCAGTCATCACCGCCGTGGATCGTCAGATGGGGCGTTTGCGAAATGCCCTGAGAGAATTCGGGGTCGCGGAGGATACCATGCTTTGGTTCGCTGCGGACAATGGGCCAGAAGGAAACCCGGGCAAGAAGGGGCGTTCCCAAGGAACGGCGGAACCGTTTCGGGGGCGAAAACGCTCGCTCTATGAAGGAGGGGTTCGTGTTCCTGGCCTGCTGGAGTGGCCAGAAAAAGTTGTGGCGGGTAGTGAGACATCAGTTTCTGCAGTGACGAGCGACTACTTCGCGACTGTATTGGATGTTCTTGGGTACACGCTGCCAGAAGAGAAGCGTAGACCTTATGACGGTGTGTCACTCGTTCCACTCATTGAAGGAAAGGCTACCCGGCGATTGTCCCCGATTGGATTCCAAGGGCATGGAATGGCTACCCTAAATGACAATCGCTTCAAATTGGTTCACAATCCTGGAAAGAAAAGGCTTAAGAGCGATAATGGAACGGCTCCTGTAGTGGAGTGGGAGCTTTATGATTTGGACAATGATCCCAGTGAGTCGAAAAATATTATCGACGAGCGCGCAACGATCGCGGCCGAAATGCGAAAGCAACTCGAGGAGTGGCAAGAATCGTGCGAAGCTAGCAATAGAGGTGAGGATTATTAGGCCACCTGGACGAATCAGATGTTCTTAGCTTTAGAATCAGCTCGTGGTCGAGACCTCAAATGCAGATAAATTGGTCTAAGGTTGATTGGCCCAGGCGTTCGACCAACCAATTGAGAGAGTTTTCAGAATCTGCGGTCCTCGATTGACCGCGAATTTTTAATGCCTTGCACTAATCCGTCCCAAACAAATATTTCATCCTATGCACCTCAATAAACTGTCCCGTTTCTTCAGCCCTTTTTTAGTGGCGTTTTCGTTTGCTGCGTTTGCCTATGCCGCAGACAAGCCCAATGTCGTTTTCGTCATTACAGACGACCAAGGTTATGGAGATATCTCGGCTCACGGTAATCCCATTCTCGAAACTCCAGCAACGGATGCGCTCCATGCTGAGTCGGTTAGGCTGACGGACTACCACGTGACTCCCACCTGCGCTCCCACAAGAGGGGCCCTCATGAGCGGGCACTATACGAATCGAGCGGGCCCTTGGCACACGATTATGGGGCGATCCTTTTTGCGTGTGGGTGAATTGACTTTTGGAGATGTGTTTCTGGATAACGGATACGCTACTGGGATGTTTGGCAAATGGCACCTGGGAGACAATTATCCTTACCGTCCCGAAGATCGTGGATTCTCTGAGGTCGTGCGCCACGGTGGAGGTGGAGTGGGGCAAACACCTGATTTTTGGGATAACTCTTATTTCGATGACACCTACTTTCACAACGGGAAACCGCAGAAATACAAAGGCTACTGTACGGATGTCTACTTTGAGGAAGCGCAGCGTTTTATCGAAGAAAGTGTTAAGAAAGATAAGCCCTTTATGGCCTATATTTGCACGAATGCCCCACACAGCCCTTTTCATTGCCCCGAAAAATACTGGAAGCCATATGTGGAAAAAGGCCTGTCGGAGCGGGAAGCGATATTTCTTGGAATGATCGCCAACATCGACGAAAATGTCGGGGCGATGCGCGAATGGCTCGAGAAGAAGGGCTTGGCAGAAAACACGATATTTATTTTTACAACCGACAATGGTACAGCTAGCGGTGAAAATATCTTCTCAGGTGGAATGCGGGGTAAAAAGGGAAGTGAGTATGATGGGGGGCATCGAGTTCCCTTTTTTCTGCATTGGCCCGCGGGCAATCTGACAGAAGGCCGGGATGTGGAGCGACTCACTGCTCACATCGACATTCTTCCAACCTTGATCGAATTGTGCGGATTGAACGGCCCGATGGACTACAGCTTTGATGGGCGGTCATTAGTGCCCTTGATTTACCAAACCCCAACCAGTTGGCCGGACCGTATTATAATTACGGATTCGCAGCGTGTTCGTGATCCGATCAAGTGGCGGAAATCTTCCACTATGACGGACCGTTGGCGTTTGATCAATGGAACGGAACTCTATGATGTGGAATCCGATCCGGAGCAGAAAACGGATGTTGCCAAAAGGAACCCTGAAACGGTCAAGCGATTGCGTGACGCTTATGATCGGTGGTGGGCCAGCATTTCACCAGGATTTGTGGTTGATGAAAGAGTGGTGCTAGGAAACAAGGCAGACAATCCGACACAATTGACGGCCCACGATTGGTTGACTGACAATGCTCTTTCGCCCTGGCATCAAGGATTCATTCGAGGTGCAAAGCAGGGCTCTGGATACTGGGCGGTGCGAGTAAAAGAAGCGGGTACCTACAGAATATCGCTCCGACGCTGGCCTCGTGAGCTTTCCAGAGCAATAAATGACGATCTCGCTCCAGGAGATCCCGTTCCCGGCTTGACTGCCTTCAGGGAAACACCTGGAAAGGCGATCAACGCGACCCGAGCGACGCTGAATGTGGCGGACTATTACGAGGAAAAGCCTGTCAAGAAGGGCGCGGAAGCAGTGACCTTTACGATGGATCTCCAGCCAGGAGACTTTAAATTGCGCGGGAACTTCATCACGGGGAAGCGAGAGGGTGAGTTCGTCAGCGCCTATTACGCGGTTGTCGAGAGATTGTGATTGGCGGGATTTCCGACTATTTGGCTGAAGCCTTTGAAGCCCATGTTGCCAGGATGACCGAAAGGCTGGCTGGCATTATGGGCTTTGTCAGGTAGTCATCCATTCCTGCTTCAAGGCACTTGGTTCGGTCGCCTTTTAGATCATTGGCAGTGAGGGCAATAATGGGTGTTTCAGTATTAGGATTTTGAATATTCGTTCTAATATTTCTGGTTGTCTCGTAGCCATCCATTTTAGGCATCATACAGTCCATGAATATCAGATCGTAGCGCGAAGTCAATGACATGGAAACGGCTTCGTGCCCGTTCAAGGCTTCATCGACCTCGGACCCATTCTTGGACAAAAGGGCTTTGAGGACTTCCTGATTCATCGCTTTGTCATCGACGATTAGAACGCGAGAACCCTTGTTTAATGTAATAGCAGGGGTGGAAGAAGGCTCGTCGACGGGCATATCCAATTTGTTAATAATGTTGGGTCAGTTCAGATTGCCAATAAGTATCCTATAAAAAGATACATTTATTGATTTTTTAGAAAATTTCTTTTTCTGAAACTCCTTGAGCTAGCGAATAAAACTTCGCTTTTCTTCGTTCAGGACCTGGCCGATATAAGCCTCTTATCGAAGTGTTCCAGAGATTTCTCGCGGAGTCGAATTCGAGTCCGTTGATAGATGTATCCCCGATTCCCTTGAGATTGGGAAAGTGTTTCATTTCTGAACTCATGTATTGTGGTAAAGCTGTTCGAGTCTAGTAGCGTGCGGTCGTGATATTCAATTCTTTCCTGTTATTGCCAAAGCAGCATAGACGGTTTTGAGTTGCTCCGCGAAGAGCGAACAGGGTTGCCAGTTACGTTTCTGGTTTAAATTAAGTACGCCAATTGAGTTTCTTAGCAAGTATTCGCTTGGCCTCGATCTGATGAGGTAAATAATGGGGGCTATGAAGTACCTCCTCCCTGTTTTTTTAGTTATCTTCTCGATTCTGTCTGTCTACTCAGAAGATTCTTACATTGATTTAAAAGTAACTCATGGGCCAATACTGGGCCGGCCGAGTTCGACGACAATGAGTATTTGGGTGCGGACCAATGTGCCGGGTGAGGTGTCAGTTCGCTACGGAACGGAGAAATTGAAACAGCTAATGGTTTCGGAACCGGTAGAGTCGCAGCTAGAGAACGACAATACGGCTATTATTACGCTTACCAATCTCTATCCGGACACGCTCTACTACTACACGGTCGACAAGGGGCTAGCGGGTTCTTTTAAAACGCTTCCAGACTCAAATGACTATGTGGATCCCGAGCACAATCCGAAAGGCTTGTTTAATTTCCAGTTTGAGTACACATCATGCATCAATCAAAGCTGGGTGAGCAGTTTTGGTCCCAGTATGCCGCTGTATGATACGCTTAATGATCAGGTGACGGACAAAGTTCACTTCGCCATTGCCAATGGCGACTGGCTCTATGAGGAGGACCGAGACTTTCCGGCGGCCGCTTGGAAATCGCAGGTGCGGCTAAATCCTGAAGACGAGGTTCCAGAGATCGTGGATTTGGCTCCGGCGGTCGCCGGAGTATGGGAGAATTACAAGACCTATATGAATCGTGGGAGAAACATGATGGAATGGCACAGCAATGTACCCAGCTTCTACACGTTTGACGACCACGAGCTTTTAAACGACATCTATGGAACGGGGGAAACGGGATACGTGAATCGGCGGGCGGTCTTTCGCGATACGGCGGTCAAGGCCTGGTTTGACTATCTTGGTTGGGCAAATCCCGTGGCGCACACTGAACAGGCGAAGTTCGGCAAAGCGCATCTGGAGGAGGGGAGTGATATACTGTACGACCCAAATGCAAATTTTTCGAACATGGATTTGAATAACTACGCTAATCTCCATGTGCATTGGGGGAAGGAGACAGATGGCATGCGTGACATGTTTCTCGATACACAACCAGGGGATCCGAATGCCGGGGTGTACGACATCGTTGAAGTGGTGGACGCGCATCGCCTCCGAATATCACCTTCGGGAAGAGCGAATGGAGAAGCTAAGTACTCAGTCGGTCGTCGATCCTATGGCTCGTTCCGGGTAGCCAATTGCGAGTTCTTCATGCTAGATACGCGATCCCATCGCTCTTTGCACGATGTCAAGAATCCTGATAAAAAGGGTGCGACCATTTTGGGAAAGCAGCAGCTGAATTGGCTTAAGGACACTATTAAGAACTCGGATGCGGACTTCTTTTTCATGGCTTCTTCGGTGGACTTCATGATACCTCACGTCGGAAGTGGAGGAGGGACGGACAAAAATCTAGACGTGGCCAAAGATGATGCGTGGACCGTCTTTCTTGAGGAACGCGAGGGTCTCATTGAATTCTTTGAAAATCAAAGTCCGAAACAGTTTTTCATGTTGACGGGAGACCTTCACAATTCGTTTGCCATAAAGGTGCTGAACAATGTTTGGGAGTTCGCTTCTGGGCCGGGCAATTCGGTTAACCATGTTCCTGCTGACGATGAGGGAGGTCGTCCCGCGAATGGAAAATTCAAATACGGGCCACGTGAATGTGATATTCGCTGGTCTACCTATGTCTATTCCGACATGCCGCGTCTCGAGCGGACTCATGCTCACTATTGCGTGGTGCAAGTGAATAACGTATTCAACGCTCCCTTGCAAAGGGGCGGCGAGCGCTGGGTTGCCTATCCTCATCCGCATGTGATATTTAAGTACTACGATGCCTTCACGGGGGAGTTCAAGTACAGCGAGTCCATCGTAGTGGGAATGGAGAACTAAACGAGTACGCTTCCGGGTAGGGCTGACTATTTCTAGTCAGCCGCGTTTTGATCTAGTAGGTTGGCGAGGGGCGGCTGTTTAAGGATAAACCGCCCTACCATAGCTTTGGAAGTGCGACTACTCTTTTATTCAGGGATGATTAGGGAGACTCAAAAAAATGGGTGACCTTGGACCCATTATCAACTAACCCATTTAATATGTCTCGAATCATTACCTATTTATTTTGCGCTCTATTTGTGGTCGAGTCCTTAGTTCCGGCTCAGGACCAGTCCATTCGACAGGCTCAGGACAAGCCCAACGTCGTCCTCATTATGGCGGACGATGTGAGTTGGGAGGCCATCGGTTGCTATGGGGCAGAGGACTATCTAACTCCCAGAATCGATGAGCTAGCGGCGAAAGGGATACGCTTTAAAAACTGCTTCTCGACTCCGATTTGCACGCCGTCACGCGTGAAGCTGATGACAGGTCAGTACAACTTCCGAAACTACACCCACTTTGGATATCTAAATCCGAATGATAAGACTTTCGGTCATCTGATGCAGGAAAACGGTTATAAGACCGCGATCGTGGGGAAGTGGCAGTTGAATGGACTCTACAATAATCTGCCGGGATACGACGACAATATGCGTCCCGCCAAAGCGGGTTTTGACGAATTTTATCTCTGGCAGCTGACAACGGGAAAGGCCGGTGGTCTGGGTGGCGAGCGATTCTGGAACCCCCCGATCGAGACAAATGGGGAGTTTATCACGAAGGAGCAGAACGCAGGCAAATACGGTCCTGATTTAATGACGGACTATCTGTGTGACTTTATGGAGCGAAATAAGGATGATCCGTTCTTTGTCTACTATCCTATGGTTCTCGTGCACGACCCTTTCGTCCCGACACCAGACACAATTGGCGACGCTCCGAGAGACACCGCTAATGAGTGGGACAAGACCCGAAACAAAGAGCACTTTGTATCCATGGTGAACTACATGGACAAGCTGATCGGAAGAATTGCGGATAAAACAGAGTCGCTGGGGATCGCTGAAAATACGATCATTCTTTTCACCGCTGACAACGGAACCGGTGTGGGTATCACTTCAAACTGGAATGGTATGGAGATCAAAGGAGGGAAGGGTGGTCCCACGAATATGGGAACCCACGTCCCCTTCGTAGCTTACTGGAAAGGGCAGACGTCTAAAGGGAAGGCGCTGGATGACTTGGTCGATTTTACCGACTTCTACGCGACCTTAGCAGAAGCAGCGGGCGCGACGAGAGGGGATCGCGACCCGATCGATGGTCGAAGCTTCTTGCCGCAGCTCAAAGGTAAGAAGGGGAATCCACGCGATTGGGTTTTCACTCACTATCAGCCCTATTGGAACAAAGTACCTGCTCAGTTTGCTCGAACCGAACGGTTCAAGCTATACCGGGATGGTAGATTCTATGAGGTGCCGAAAGACTTGAAAGAGGCAAACGATCTCGCGATCGGGGAAGCGGGTGAGCGAGCGGAGATGTTTC
>CALDFV010000110.1 GCA_937942145.1 uncultured Opitutaceae bacterium | reverse complement strand
GAACAGAAGCGTCAGACAGCGCTTATCTTTCGTTGATGAAAGAAAGTGAGGTGCAGATCGTCAGGAGCTTTTCCTTTGACCGACAAAAATTTTCCATGAATTTACAACTAGGTTTCATCCTTAGACTCCAACTCGGGGTTTGCGATTTGGATTTCCACTCTCGTCAATCGCTCTCGAGTCTTTTAGCGATTTGAAGGAGAGTACTTATTTGAACCTGAGTAGTGATCTCCCAGTCTGTTTCTGCCGCTTCGACGATTGGTTTTTGCGAAACGGATTTCAAAACCCTCAAGGTCTAATGGGTATTGTCTAGTCTCTATGGGGTAGACTACTCCTGAATGGAGCATTAGGTAAGTTGAGCTACTGAGTCAATTTTGTGGAATGAAAGAAGATTTGTTGTATCCAGAGGTTCAGGTTGGGAGTTCCAACGCGCTTTGGTTGAACAACTGGACGATTGAGTGAATGGACGGAATAGGTAATCCACTATCCGAGTCCCTTAGCGAGGCGCACCTAGATGGGGATTGATTTTCGAATTGCGAGGAGGCTTTGAGCCAGCTCTCCGATTCAAGCCAGGACCCTTAAAACAAAAAAGTGGCTCCCCTGAATGAGGAGAGCCACTTGGTGAAAAGAGGATAACGAGTTATTATCCGAGCAAACGAAGAGCGATAGCGCTTGAAGCGTTTGCCTGACCAAGCATGGCCGAACCTGCTTGAACGAGGATGTTGGCCCGAGCCAACTGAGTCGATTCGGTAGCAACGTCCACATCGATGATGCGGCTGTGTGCTGCTTCCAGATTCTGTTTGTTGACGGTCAACATGTCAGAAGCGAATGACAACTGACTTGATTGGGCTCCATTTTGAGCGCGAAGCGTCGCAACGTTCTCAATCGCGGTTGTGATCTGTGCAAGTGAAACGTCTGCCAAGTCGGTAGCCGAAGTAGCGTTTGTCACCGCATTGCCCAATGCCGCTTGATTGATACTTACTGAAGTTCCGCCACTTTCAGTTGTTGCTACAGATAGCGTAGTAGCTGAAGAGCCCGAAGTGAAGAGAGACACTCCATTGAAGGTTTCACCTCCAATCGCAGTGAGCTGCGATTTTAGGGCGTCGAATTCAGTGTCGTAGTTGGCAACGTCCGTCGCGTTTTTGGTGACGTCCGCAGCCAGCGTCTTCAGTTCAGACATGCGGTCAAGGACCTTGCCCGCGATCTGGAATGCACCGTCCTGAGTCTGCAGGAAGGACTGTGCATTCATGAGGTTGGTGTTGACCGCGTCGGTCCGCTTGATAGCGGCTGACAACTTCATAGATACAGCGAGTCCACCGGCGTCGTCAGACGGGGCGGTAATCCTCAAACCGCTAGACAAGCGGTTCAAGCTTTTCTGTAGCATAGTGTTGCTGCTATTGAGGTTATTCTTCGCGATTGTAGCCGCGGAGTTGGTGTTTATTGTAACTGACATATTATATCATCCTTGATTAAAGCTGTGGCATCCTTGCGACAGCGTGCCTGATTAATAGCGCCAGACAACGCTCTCCTTCCGTAGGTGGAAGAAATTCTAGCCGATATTGTGAGGGTTGTTTTAAATCGGCATTAAAGTTTTACTATTTGTATCAATCATAGATACATATTGGGTTGTATTGTTAGTTTAATACGGGAAAGAGGTACGGTTTCGTTTAGCGACTTTAAGTCGGGATGGAACTGTCTTAATCGGTATTCTCTACTATTGAACTGGTTGTTTCCTCGGTTTTGGTAGTTGGATGCTCTAAGAATTATTTGGGTGGGATTGCTCAGTGGTTATTATCGAACGGCGGGATGTTGCGTTTAGTAATTTGAAGGATAGTACTCAGATTCCGGTAGGTAAAATACTCCACTTGATCCCTTTAAGCGTTCATCCAAATCAGTCTAGTTCGTCAGAAAGGCGGAAAATAACGATCGTTTCCGAAGCGATTTCTCCACTAGTTCGCGACGGGCTATTTTAAATCGTGTTAGCCGCACGGGCAACGGTGGTAGGTTACGCCAACTAGTATCGGCCCTCCACAGATAACTTTAGTGTAAAGGGCGTAATTTCGGCGGAAAATTACTTAGTCATGGAGGACATCTTCTATTGAGCCCTAGATTGGCGACCTCTTTAAGCCGTCTGATTGACGGTATTCCTTACTCAGTTCAGATTCGAACCAACCGCTAAGATGCTTGCATCTGTCTCCAATTGGTTAGGCTGTAGGGTGATGAAACGCAATATTCTGGGCTTAGCATTGGCTGGGGGAACAGGCAGGAGACTGGGTCGGGATAAGGCGGCACTCACGTTTCATGGAAATTCTAGCCAGCTCGACTATACTTTAGCCGTACTAAACTCCTTTTGTTCGATGATTGCGATCTCGGGTCGGGCAGACCAACGCTATGAAAGAAGAAGTTCATTGGCCCCGCCATTTGTATCAGATGTCGACGGGGTGGAGGGGCCGATGTCTGGAGTTATCGCTGGATTGCGATTTGCCGGTAATCTTCCGGTTTTAGTATTCGCGTGCGACATGCCACTGGTCGATGCTTCCCTTGTATTGAAATTGCTCTGTCAAAGAAATCCTGAAAAGAGAGCGAGTTGCTTCATGGGGCAAGATGGGAGGCCAGAGCCGTTATTGGCGGTGTACGAGCCAGATTCATTGAAGGAACTGGAACAGCTTTCGCGCGACGGGATGTTTAGCTTAAGGCAGTATCTCGAACGAGCAGAAGCTGAGCATATTTCCTGTAGTAGTTCCCAGTTACTTGCGAGTGTAAATACGCCTGAAGACCTGGATTTAGCGAAGGAACAGATAGCGAAAGAGTCCGTGTAGATGTCGTCTTTTCCGAAAGCTAGGATATTGAGCATTTTCATTTCCCCGGGACACGACTTCAAGGGGAGGCATGGGAAGAGTCGCTTGAACCATGGCAGCGAATCAGTGAACTCGGTAGAATGTTTGGCAGGAAGGGGACTAGTGGGCGACCGGTTTCTTGATTACAAGGAGAACTTCAAGGGGCAAGTGACATTCTTTGACGTTAATGAAGCAAAGCAGCTTGAAGCCTCACTGGGTCTAAAAGATTTTGATACATCGCAATTGCGTCGCAATATTCTTATTGAGGGAGCCGAACTAATGCAATGGATTGGTAAGCGCTTCAAGATAGGAGAGGTAGTCTTCGAGGGAGTCGAAGAGTGTGCACCCTGCTATTGGATGAATGAAGCGCTTGGTCGGGGAGCGGAGACTCTTATGCAAGGTCGAGGCGGCCTTCGTTGCCGCATTTTGGAGCCAGGAACGTTGCGTGTGGGTCCTGTCGAATTGCAAGGAATCACAAATGGCTAATATGAGTTCTAAAGTGATACTTGATGGAGAGGCGGTTAACTTTGAAGGGCCGAGCCCGTCTACCCCTGGCGAAGTGTGGACCCTATTAGAAGATTACTTGGGGCAGTCGGGTATTCTGATCGACAGGTTTCTAGTCGATGGAGTTTTGTGGTCGCCTGATCGCGAGAACAATCAGGTAGCGTATTCTATAATAGAGGTTTTCACTATGACCTTTGAGCAGAATATCGCGAATATTTTAGAAGCCTTACTAAAAGAGGGAGACGAACTTCAGGAACAGTGGAAGTGGGGGCCTCAAGGTCGCTCAGTAAACCGTGGTCTCAATTCCAGCCGGAAGCGGTGAGGATTTTGAATGAGACACAGCCTTTGGTCCAAAGCATTGGATTGCTCGCAGAGTATTCCAGACAGAATCAAAAACAATGGTCGAATGCGATCGTTAGATTAGTTGAAAGATTTAACGTGGTATTATCATCACTGATGGATGCGATTGAATCAGGAGACTGCATCACTTTCTCGGATTTAGCAGGGACAGATTTGTATGCGACCCTTTTGGAAGTGTACAAGCTGTTGTCGATTGAAGTGTTGCCTTCGCTGGAAGAAGTGGGAACGGATGGATAGAAAAGGAAAACTGAAATCTGTATTCAAAAATCGATTTCCTATGTTGCTTGCTCGAATTTGCAATGCGGGCTATCCGGAAGAGCAATTTGCGGAGCAGCAGGCCTTGACTTCCAAATCTAAAGATTGGCCGGCGTTATTGGAGCGGTGGCTTGATGGCCTGGATTTGAAACCAAGTACCGCTTATGCCCTAACGGGTTTTGGAGATGGAAGCCACATTTTGGCTTTGTTGGATGTTCTACCAAAAAACTCCTATGTGTTTTGCGGAGAAGAGAGTCTCGAATCTTTCGTATCTAATTCTCAGGAAAGTACCGTATCAAGGATTCTTGAAGATCCCAGACTTTTCATTGGAGTGGGGGAGCTGGACGCGGACTTTTTCGAGTCACTTTCGCGAATCCCAATACTGGAGCTCACAAACGCTCAGGCTCTCGTCTTTTCCCCCATCTATAATCAGTCCGGCAAATACTATGCATCCTTTTTGACTGAGTTCACTAAATTCTTCGACTATTGGCGAAAGCTGTACGGAACAAATGTCACCGCATCGGGAAGATGGCAGAAAAACACATTTAAGAATGCGTCTTACCTAATTGATGCTCCTGACATAGAGAAACTTCGAGGCGCCTTTTCAGGAATACCCGTGATTATGGTATCGGCGGGTCCATCCCTGGACATTTCACTCGAGTTTGTTAAGGGCCATGAGAGCGGTTGTCTCATCATAGCAGTTAATTCCTCTTATCGAGCGCTACGCAAATTTGGTATTGTCCCGCATTTGGTGATCGCGGCAGATCCCTATAAATACACCGATAAAGGTTTCGAAGGTGTTTCCAGCTTGGATACCGCGCTCATATGTCCCTTTATCGTTAATCCTAAGGTGGTGCAGCGTTTTCAGGGACGGATCTTTACCTGGTCAAAGAACAATCTGCTAGCTTCGTACCTGCGCCTTGTCGTTGGGAAGGCAATGGGTTCGGAAATTCAGGAAATTGGTACGGTATCCGCATGCGTATTCGACATCGCTAAAATCGTTGGAAGTCCTGCGATCGTTTTTGTTGGTCAGGACTTGGCGGCAAAATCTGACGGGCAGCTGCACACAAGTGACTCGTTTTATGCGGATCTTGGAGCGAACTACCTGAAAGAAGAAGAATGTCGAGTTGTGCCAGGAAATGTAACTGAAAGCGTAAAAGTAGAAGCGAAGCTTTACGTTTACCTGAAGTCGTTCGAGTTGCTCGCACAAAAGCACGGAACGGATCTGGAACTTATAAACACATCCGAATTTGGAGCTAGAATAGAAGGCATACCATTTGTCTCTTTTGATGAGGCCCATCGGTTTCTGAAGCGCTTTTCATCCGATGACTTGGAGCGGCCACTCAATAGAGTGCGAGAGGCTCTTGCGGGAAATGATTCGTCGAAGAAGCGACTGATAGAGGTTCTGGAAAGCATTTCACTTTACGGTAGTTCGATTAGCAAAATTGCGCTGAAAGGGGCATTGGTGTTAGAGGAAGCGCTTCTAAATAGTCGCGCCTCGCTAAAATCGAGCCTCTCGAAGGCCGAATCGTTGAAAAGAGATTTGGAGGAGCGACTAGAGGGTCATTCGGATCTGCATAAGGTGATGAGTGACGGGGCCTTGAAACATGAGCGGACACTCCATGCTAGGGCGGTCCAGAGTCTAAGCACCGACGAAGGTGTTAACCTAAGAGGAGCAGAGGAATTACTAGAATACTTTTGGTCCGAGGCGGAGGGCGCCGTTTCTTTTTACAGTGATGCAGAAAGTGGATTACAGGCAGCTTCGAAGGAAGCTTAGGGAATTGGTTTTAGCGACAGGACTTCGGTTTCATAGATTGAAGCGCTCACTGTAGATGGAGTATTTTGGGTCAATCTTTGAAATCTTGCTAAAGTTACTCACTCCCCGGTCGAAATAAAAATAGCCGAGTAAGGGCAACGAATGCAGTTTCAATTAGCAGGTTTAGCGAGCGGTTTTGATTGGCAATCCATGATTGAGCAATTGATGGCAGCTGAACGTCTTCCTCAAGCTCGGCTGAGGACGGAGCAAACCGAAAATAATGACAAACGGGACGCTCTCGAGCTCTTGGGAATCAAGCTTGATGCCCTCAACTCGACGGTTGGGAAATTCAGCGATAGCGCGCTTTTCAATTCCAAATCGACTACCTATTCCGATGACGCGCTTGGTATTTCGGCGAGCGCTGGGACATCCGCATCCGAGGGAACCTATGAAGTGAGTGTCACTCAGCTCGCTTCGACGTCCAAAAGGACGGGATTGACTGACGTTGGTGGAACGATCGGCGATGCCAACACGGTAATCTCCAACCTGAATCTCGCGACTGATATTACGGAAGGCACTTTTTTCATAAACGGGCAGGAGATCACGATTCAGGAAACAGATACCCTCCAAGACGTGTTTGACGGTATTTCGATCGCAACGAGCGGTGTGGTCTCGGCTTCCTATAATAGCATCGTAGATAAGGTTACCTTAACTAGTTCGTCTGGGGAATTGGAACTGGGCGGCGATTCCGAATCTAGCAACTTTCTATCAGCCCTCAAACTGGATCAAATCGAGGTCGTCAATGCTGGAGGAGGTTCGACCTCACTCACCAGCACAGGATCTCTTGGTGTGGTAGACTTGAATAGTTCGATCGCGACCAGCGGCATCAGTAGTGGGTCTCCGATTACGGGTTCTGGCACGATTACCATAAATGGGGTCGCCATATCTTTTGACGCGGATTCCGAAAGCATGAGCACGTTGATGACTCGAATAAACGAGTCCAGCGCTAACGTCACCATGACCTACGACTCGGCAGCTGATCAGTTTCGCATTGTGAACAGGGAAACTGGAGCCCTGGAAATGCCGGTAATTGACAGCGGTAACGGAGTAATGGCGGCCTTAGGACTCGACGGCTCCGCTACGGTAGGTCAAGACTTGCAATTCTCGATAGATGGCGGGGCGACGATCTCTAGCCGATCGAATACGATTTCCGAAAACGATCACGGTATCACGGGGCTTACAATCACAGCTTCGGAAACGGGAACCCAGACGATTGGAATCAGTCGCGATTCGGAAAAGCTGAACGAGCAAATTAATGCCTTCATCTCTGCCTACAACGACGTGCAGGACTATATTCTCGAGCAGACTAAGATTACAGTGGATGGAACGGAAGTCACGCGAGGTGACTTGGCGGGAAACCGCGAGGTTTATGACCTCGACACGAAGCTGCGCTCGTTGGCGTTTCGCCAGATTGAAGGTCTTGGTGGAGACGTATTTCGGTTGGAGCATATGGGGATCGACTTCATCAGTGGTACTTCGAAGCTAGAAGTTAAAGATTCTGCTGACCTAGAAGCGGCGCTTTCCGCCAATTTAGGGCAGCTGAAAAGCTTTTTTACCGGCGACATCGACAATGACGGAGATACGGAAGAGTCATTTTCGTCTCGAATGGTGTCGTTCATAGACAATTACACGATTGACGACGGAATTTTGGATACTCAGATCGCGACGTTTACGGATCAAAATAAGGAGATCGACGACAAAATCGAAGACATGGAGCGTCGTCTAGAGTTTACAAGAGCGGCATTGGAAGCCAGTTTTATTGCCATGGAAGAGGCACAAGCTAATATACAACAACAATCAAACGCCCTTTCGGGCTTATCGTTGTAATGAAATTGTTTCTTTCCCACAGGCATGAGGCTATCTTTTAGGACCCACATAGGTCTGTCCTTTGTGGCGACCGTACTAATTGCATTGCTATCAGGTTGCGGAACGGTTCACAAAGTGAACTCGCAATACGATACGACAGTCGGTAAAAAAAGGCAGACTACAAACGTCTACCAGAAGGCTCCGTTGCCCGTGAGCCTGAATCGCGTGGCATTGCTTCCCATGTACAAAGGAAGCTATGAACACCACGACTTTGAAGGCATCGAGGAAAATTTCCGTCTCGAACTGGTCAAGCGTTCACTTTTTGAAGTAGTCAGCCTGACTCCTGAGGAAATGAGCACGTTGTTCCCGGAACCCCGGTACTCCTCGATTGAGCATCTGCCCACAGACTTACTCACCAAACTGAGCGCGAAGTATGCCATCGACGGTTTGCTGCTCCTTGACGTGAGTTATTTCAAGCCTTACGAACCAGTCGGTCTTGGTATTCGAGCGAAGTTGCTCGATGGACATACCGGTGAAATCGTTTGGGCGGCGGACGAGGTTTTCGACGCTTCCAATCCTGCGGTTTCCAACTCTGCCAGGAAATACTATAAGACAGAATCAATTATTCAATACCCCCTTCACAACACTCAAACGATTCTACATAGCCCCAATCGATTTTCTAAATATGTCGCGCATTCGCTATTCAGCGCAATTTATTTACAAAAAGATTAAAGTTCATCAGGAGAGAGCCGTTTTTAAAAGTAATTAACAAATTAGCCTGAAGAATCATTAATCTAACTAACGTATGAATATAAATAACCACCCACAGACTAACGAACTCTATACCCAGAACACAAAGGGAGCTGAGGCAAGAAAGCCGACGTTGTCTTCTACTGAAGTCGATGCGGAAGTTAAGCCCTCCGGAGAAAAATTGGATCTTTCGAAACTAGACGCTTTACGAAACCAGCCAGAAATCCGGCCGGAAGTGGTCGCTAGAGGTAAGGAATTGCTCAACGACCCTAATTATCCTTCCAAAGAAATTGTTGATTCGATTGCTAAACTCATCGTGCCCTTTGACGATGAACAGTAAGTAATATCCGCTAGGATTTGATCGCCTTTTGATCAGTAAAAATACCAGCTAGCCTATGAACCAAAATGTCGCGTCGTACAAGAAGGCCGCAATTTTATCGGCGAGTCCCGAGCGCTTGATATTGATGCTCTATGATGGGGCACTGGATGCGATGCGACGGGCTAAGTCAGGTTTCAAGCTCGAAGAAGTTAAGTCGCAAAATGAAACGATTAGTAATAATCTGATAAAGGCGCAGAACATTTTTGGTGAGCTTCAACGTTCTTTGCGGCCTGAAAAAGGCAACGAGTTTGCAGATCGGATGTTTGGCCTTTATGCCTTCTACTCGATGAAGTTGAATGAAGCGAACTTCAAGAAGGAGGAAGCTCCAATCGATCTGGTAATTGAGCTTTTTTCCGAGATTCGTGATGCCTGGGAGAAGATGCTCGCGAAGCAGAAAGTTAAGGCGGAATCCGTCCCCGTTGCCTCGGGAATGGGGGTTGGAGAAGGACTTTCAATCCGAGCCTAGCCGTCTGATTGTCAATAAAATTTAATTTCCTTTCCTTCGAACTAGCGGAGCTTGCTTGCTTGCTGGTGAGAAACCTTCACACTAGTGCAAATAAGCAATGACTGAGTTAAATACTGTCCGATAGTTTGTATGGAAAAACGGTTTGTTCTACTCACTGCTTATGAAAATCTCACAGCGAAGGAAACTTTCTGTATCAAGGAAGCAAACTTCGACGAGATCCAAAAACTCCAATCAAAGAAGTCGAAACTCTTAGGGGAGCTTGGATCTCTGAGGGATAAGGATCGATTGAGAACCGAGGAGAAGGTGGATTTTAGTAGGCGCGTGGAAGCGTTACAGAAGCAAGAGCAAGAGAATGAAGAACGTCTCAGTTTGCTAATGGGTCAGAATAGAGCTGAATTGAGATCTCTTTCAAAGCACGCGACTTCCGTGTCACAAATCCGGAAGGCGTATGGGTCTGCATCGATTCTGAAGTCTCCCAATAGGTCTCTTACTGACAAAGCATAAAGTTCTTCAGGAAGAGATGTCAGCGGCATCCACGACGTTCATCGCTCCGTTGATATTGGTATTTATGAACTCGTGAGGGTTGTATTCCGCTGCGGGAACTTGTTTTAGTGCGGCTCGGTGGATGACATAGTTTACCCGTACCATCGCTCTTTTGAGCTGAGGTTCGTCCCTTACGTCTCCGAGAAAAAACCTGATTTTTTCAGTGGAGAACACAGGGTCAGCCGCCATTTCGGATTGCTTGAGCTCGTCACGAGAAAACACGATGACCTTTTGTGGATCGAATCGAGTCAGAATATCTCTGCAGCATTGTTTTCCGAATGAACCGGTTCCACCGGTTATCATGACTGTCTTCCCGTTTAGCATTAAGGTAAGGCGGAATGTGTAGGATTCGCTTCTCTTTGTAAATGAGCTAAATAAAGGAATATTCGATCGCTGGGTCTTTGGATTGAAGATTCGTAGAAGGCCGCTGGATTTGACTGAAATTGAGATTGGAGTGGGTGACCGGGGTTAGATTGAGTCTATTTTTACAAAAACCTCGTTCGATTTTGTTTCATTCTATCGCTTTGTCGCTAAGTTAATGGTGTCGGTGCGTAACGCGGGTGGAACCGAAGCAACGTTACTTGTGATAGTTAAACTTACAAAATCCGGAACTTAAGCTAAGCTTTTATGACCGTTGAAAGAATACTCATCCTGGATGATGAGCTTGTGATTAGGAAAGCTCTCGAGGAGCAACTAAGAAGAAAAAGGCTCTCTGTTTGTAGCGTTTCGACACTGAGTGAAGCGGAGAAGCACATTCAAAAAGACGAGTTTGATCTCTTGTTTGTGGATGTTCATTTGCCAGACGGGAACGGCACGGAGTTGTTAGATCGAATCGCAACAATGCAGGATCCGCCTCTTGTCGTGATCATCACAGGAAATGGGACCGTAGAATCTGCGGTCGAATGCATGCGGGCGGGTGCGTTTGACTACATCATTAAGCCATTTTCGTCATCGCAGATTGATGTCCTGATGAAGAAGGCCAAGGACTATCGCCAACTCGTTAAGGTGAATCAGTTCTTTGCGAAAGAAAGCGTAGAGGGGGCTGAACTAATCGGCAAAAGCGCCCCAATCGAGAATTTGCGATCTATGGTCGGCAAGGTAGCTCCAACGGAAGCCACCGTTCTGATCAATGGAGAGAACGGAACCGGAAAGGAGCTGGTTGCGAGTGAGCTTTACCGCAGAAGTAGTCGTCGAAACGCTCCTTTTATTAAAGTCAATTGCGCAGCGATTTCCGAAACCTTGATCGAAAGCGAATTTTTCGGGCATGAAAAGGGGGCGTTTACAGGCGCCATGCAGCGGCGCGAAGGGCGTTTCGAGCTGGCGGATGGCGGAACCATACTGTTGGACGAAATTAGTGAGATATCGCCAAAGGTTCAGGCCAAACTGCTCCGTGTCTTGCAAGAACGTGAGTTTGAACGAGTTGGAGGCAACAAGACGATCAAGGTCGATGTGCGAGTGGTTGCCACAACCAACCGCGATCTGATGAAATCGGTTGAAAGAGGGGACTTTCGACAAGACTTGTACTACCGATTGAATGTGTTTCCGATTCACGTCCCACCATTGAGAGAGCGACAAGGAGATGTGCTGTTGCTCGCTAAAACGTTTGCACAAAAATTTGCTCGAAAGCATGGGATAACTTTGAGGGGCTTCGAGGAAGCAGCGTCTCGTTCTCTGTCTTCTCATCCTTGGCCTGGAAACGTCAGAGAGCTTCAAAATACGATTGAACGAGCGGTCATTTTATCCGAATCCGGATCAAAGATTTCGACGGATTCCCTTGGACTGATGCCGATGATGGCCAATGTTAACGCCCCTGCCTTTCGCGAAACGGTAGCCAATCCTGAGCCCGTTGGGGTGGGCGCCGGTTCGACTGGGTATGGAGGTTCGAATCAGGTAGGATTTCCTCCCTCGACTCCAACGCCCTCATCGACCTTTTCCTCAGAATCGAGCGTGCTTGATTTCGGTGATGAACCGCTTCCCTTGGAGCAGATTGAGAAGCAGCACATCTTGAGTACTTTGGAAACCACCGAAGGAAATCGGACTCATGCGGCTAAAATTCTCGGAATCAGTATTAGGACATTGAGAAACAAGCTCGCGATCTACCGCGAGGACGGAGAGTTCATTGCCGGAGAAGAGTAGGCAGGTCAAGGTTTGCAACTGAAAGGCAGGATTATATCCGCTTGTCAGTTTCCCAGACGGGTTAATTCGAGTCTATTGGGGTCTCGTGCATCGGGAAAGTTCCTCGGAGGGTAACCTTCAGGGCGTCACCATCCGTTTTTTACTCATCCAAGGGCAATTCTACCTAAGCCTTTTTGCGTAGAGCAGGATATGCACAGGAGGGTCAGAGAGGATCATGACCATGGATCAAGTATTTGTAATTTCAACTTCCGAAAGGGACGCAATTTGAGGCTAACGCGCGTATGCTAGCTTTAGCTTTTCGGGCTACCCA
>CALDFV010000109.1 GCA_937942145.1 uncultured Opitutaceae bacterium | reverse complement strand
CGTTATAGTTGATGACGTTGCCTTTTCTAAGGTCTAATGCGATTGGCATAAGT
Source organism: uncultured Opitutaceae bacterium (assembly GCA_937942145.1). Classification (GTDB taxonomy): domain Bacteria; phylum Verrucomicrobiota; class Verrucomicrobiia; order Opitutales; family Opitutaceae; genus Pelagisphaera. Next base: position 9,730 of record CALDFV010000109.1, on the reverse strand, counting down.
GTATAATTTTTTAAAGAGTGGTCGGAGTAGACGGTTATAGGGTTGCTGTCAATAAGAGGGTTTTTGAGATTGAATCCCGGAAATCTCCGTGCTTGTCATTTTTGGTTAATGGTGCCACTAACCCTTCCCCATGAAGCAACGTTCCCTCCTGAGAGAGGTTACTATCAACGGTCCTGCTCTACATACGGGTGATAATTCTCGGCTTACTTTGAAACCGGCGCCTGCCAATCACGGTATTTTGATTCGGAGAGTGGATCTGCATGAGAAGCCAGAGTTTAGGCCACATATTTCACAGGTTGGTGACTTAGTGCGTAATACGACCCTGAATGCCGGCCATTCGAAAGTGCATACGGTCGAACATGTCATGGCCGCTCTTCATGGGATGGGGATAGATAATGTCGAAGTCGAAATGGACGCGAGCGAACCTCCTATCATGGATGGCTCCGCTCGGGCCTACGTAAACATGATATTGGAGGGGGAACCCGCCGAGCAGGAAGCGGACCGGGAATATTTCGTATTAGATAAACCGATCTCGGTTTCGCAGGGAAACTCTTCACTCATAGCGTTACCCTACGATGGGTTCAAAGTAACCTGTACGTCGTCAGATGATCGTGGAATCCATACTCAGCATCTTTCAATCGATATCGATCCAGAGGTATTTTCGACTCAAATAGCCGCCGCCCGGACGTTTACCGTTTTTGAAGATATCGAAGAGCTGATTAAACACGGCAAGATCAAGGGAGGCAGTCTCGAGAACGCTATTGTCCTGAAGGGAGACAAGATTCTCTCGAAGGAGCCGTTACGCTTTGAGGACGAGCTTGTGCGTCACAAAATTCTAGATGTGATCGGCGACATATTTCTTCTCGGTAAGCCGATCAAGGCGCACATCATCGCGGTGCGGCCAGGGCATGCTCTTAATTCAGAGCTTACGAAGAAGCTCTTTGAACGTATGGAGGAACTGGAAAAGGGCCATGCCAAGAAGGTTTCGAAAGAGAAGACGCTGGTCATTGAGACTGAGACGGAACTCGATATCCGACGCGTGCTTGAGACGTTGCCTCACCGTTACCCCATGTTGATGGTTGACCGTGTCATCGAGTTTCGAGGGGACGATGAACTGACCGCGATTAAAAATTGTACTATCAATGAAGAGTATTTCCAGGGGCACTATCCGGGTCAGCCTATCATGCCTGGAGTGCTGCAGATCGAGGCCATGGCTCAGGCAGCGGGTATCCTTATGCTTCGCGTAACCAAAAACGAGGGAATGACGGCGGTGTTTATGAGTATCGATAAAGTGAAATTCCGCAACAAAGTGATCCCGGGCGATCAGTTGAAAATTGATGTAAAGCTTACTAAAATCATGAGAGGCAAGATTGGCACCGCGGTTGCGACTTGCACCGTGGGTGACAAGGTTGCCTCTTCGGGAGAGCTGAAATTCATGCTCGTTGATAAAGAGGCAGAAATCTAATAAAATTGGATACTAGGAATTAGGAATTATGACGGGCGAAATCCATCCCACCGCAATTGTCGATCCCCAGGCTGAGCTTGCTGAAGGTGTTTCCGTAGGGGCTTACTCGATTATTGGTCCTGGGGTGAAACTGGGGCGAGGAACCAAAATCTGGCATCAAGCAAATATTTGGGGAAACACCACGATCGGGGAGGATTGTGAGGTTTACCCCTTTGCGAGTGTGGGTATGAAGACTCAGGATTTGAAATTCAAAGGTGGCAATCCAGGTACTCTTATAGGCGATCGAAACGTGATTCGCGAATACGTGTCTATTAACGCGGCTACGAATGAAGGAGAGTATACGGAAATTGGAGACAACAACTTATTCTTAGCGTACTGCCATGTCGGACACTGTTGCAAAATTGGGAATCATCTGATTGCCAGTAACGGCGCGACATTTGCAGGCCATGTGATTGTTGAGGATCACGTGGGGATAGGTGGTGGAGGCACTGCCATTCACCAGTTTTGCCATATTGGTCAGCACGCCTTCATTGGAGGCTGTGCAAAAGTAGAGCAGGACATTCCGCCTTTTATGTTGGGAGATGGACACCCCGCCAAGATTAGGATCTTCAATAAGATCGGCCTAGAGCGAAATGGTTTCAACCCTGAGCAGCTGTCCGTGATCAAACGGATTTTCAAAATATTCTACCGAGACGGATTCAATCGGCAGCAAGCGCTCGCCGAATTGAAAAAGGGAGATATTGCCGACTCAGAAGAAACGAAAGCCTTTATCGCATTTGCGGAGTCTACTGAGCGGGGTCTGGCAGGCGGATCCTGACTTTCAGCCAGATGGCGATGGCTCCCTTCATTCGCGGGAACATTACCGTCAAGTAAACAAAGGTTTTTACTTTGTCACCTCAAGGACCTACAAGACGCGCTTCAGAGCAACTTGTAGAGACAATGGCGTATACGATTGGAGTAGATTACGGAACGAATTCGGTGAGAGGCATCGTGGTTCGATGTTCAGATGGAGCGGAGATTGGCACGTCCGTTTTTAATTATCCAGCTGGGGAGATGGGGATTTTGCTTGATGCGAGCGACCATAACTTGGCTCGTCAGCACCCTGGAGACTACCTGGCGGGGCTGGAGTTCACGGTCGTCGGAGCAGTCGCCGATGCGAAACAATCGGACCCTGAATTTTCGGCAGACAAGGTAATTGGAATTGGCGTGGATTCCACAGGTTCCAGCCCGATTCCCGTCAATCAATCAAATGAGGCTCTCGCTATGAAGCCCGAGTTTCAAGGAAACTTGGCTGCGGAATGCTGGCTTTGGAAGGATCACACGAGCGTGGAGGAGGCCGCAAAGATCACGGAGTTGGGTCGAAAGCATCGGCCTCAGTACTTGGCGAAGTGCGGGAACACCTATTCTTCCGAGTGGTTTTGGTCCAAGCTGTGGCACTGTCTGAATGTTGCTCCGGATGTATTTGATGCTGCGTACAGTTGGGTTGAGCTTTGTGATTGGGTGCCTTCGATCCTGGCGGGTGTAAAGGATCCAACGGAGGTCAAACGCGGAGTTTGCGCGGCGGGACACAAGGCGTTCTATGCGGATGATTGGGGAGGTTTGCCTGACAAGGACTTTCTATCGATGTTGAATCCCAAACTCGCGGATCTGAAAGACCGGTTGTATGAGACAGCCTACGACGCCTCGGAGAAAGCGGGCGAGCTATGTAGTGAATGGGCTACTCAATTGGGACTTCCAGAAGGGGTAGCCATAGCAATCGGTGAATTCGATGTCCACTACGGAGCGATTGGAGCAGGAGTGGATGAAGGAACCTTGGTGAAGGTGATTGGGACTTCGACTTGCGATTGCGGTGTTGTCAAAGCGGACAAGGAAGTTGCGGACATCCCCGGAATATGTGGTATTGTGAAAGGGGCCATCCTACCCGGCTACTATGGCATTGAGGCGGGACAGTCTGCGGTAGGAGATATATTCGCCTGGTTTGTCAACCATGTCTGTAAAGGTAACGCGGATACGCATATCGCTCTGACTAGGAAAGCAGAGGCTTACAAGCCAGGAGAGATTGGTCTTCTCTCACTCGACTGGAATAATGGAAATCGGACGATACTCGTCGATCCGCTTTTGACTGGGCTGTTGGTCGGACAAACCTTGCACACTTCCCAAGCAGAGATTTACCGAGCATTGATCGAAGGTACCGCCTTTGGAGCAAGGATGATCTTGGAGCGTATTGAAAGTTTCGGGGTGCCGGTGAGCCGGGTTGTCTGTGCGGGAGGAATCGCAGAAAAGAATCCGATGCTCATGCAAATCTACGCGGATATTACCGGAAGGGAGATGCTCATTTCGGGAAGCTCGCAAACCTGTGCCCTCGGATCTGCGGTTTCTGCGGCCGTTCTAGCAGGTTCGGCTCTCGGGGGCTATGACGACTTCGAAACAGCTCAGGCAAAGATGACTCGATTGAAAGATGTGAGCTATCAGCCAAATCCAGATTCGCAGGCGGTCTACAACGAACTGTTTGAACTGTATAAGCAATTGCATGACGCATTTGGTGGTGTGGTGGAAAGCAACCTAGGGGGTGTGATGAAAGACCTGCTCGCAATTAAGGACCGAGCCCGAAGATAGGCGTTTCTGCTAGTTATGAGAAACCTTAACAATTTAGAGCTTTGGTTCGTAACGGGCTCGCAGCATCTGTATGGTCCAGAAGCGCTGGCGCAGGTCGCGGCCAACTCTAAGGAAGTCGCTGCGGAGCTGGATCATTCTACGAGTATACCCGCAAAGGTTGTATTTAAGACTGTAGGGGAGACGCCTGAAGCAATCCGATCGATCTGCTCGGAGGCGAACAACGCTGAATCTTGTATTGGGCTCATCATTTGGTGTCACACGTTCTCACCGGCCAAAATGTGGATTGGAGGACTCAGTATTCTGAACAAGCCTTTTCTCCATTTACACACGCAATTTCACAGGGACTTGCCTTGGCATACGATCGACATGGACTACATGAATCTTCACCAGGCCGCGCATGGAGATCGGGAATTTGGTTTCATGTGCACGCGTATGCGCCTCGAACGAAAGGTCGTGGTGGGACATTGGAAAGACCCGGAAGTCCATGCGCGTATTGGAGCCTGGACGAGAGCGGCGAAAGGTTGGCATGCTTTGCAGGGAGCAAAAATGTGCCGCATCGGTGACAATATGCGGGAAGTATCCGTTACTGAGGGGGACAAAGTGGCAGCCGAAGCTCGTTTTGGATATACGGTTAATGGATACGGAGTTGGTGATGTGGTGGAATTTGTTAACAGCCAGTCTGACTCTGATATTAACTCTCTCTGCGAGAAGTACGTCGACGAATATAATGTAGTACCATCGTTGTTGAAAGGTGGGGACCGTCATGATTCGCTTCGCGAAGGAGCAAGAATAGAGCTTGGGTTGAGAGCCTTTCTTGCGGAGAAAGGCGCGAGCGGGTTTACGACTACTTTCGAGGATCTGCACGGCCTAAGGCAACTGCCAGGTCTTTCGGTACAGCGACTCATGAGCGATGGGTATGGATTTGGAGCCGAGGGTGATTGGAAAACGGCGGCCTTAGTGTATCTGATGAAAGTAATGGATGGAGATTTGGAGGGAGGAACCTCTTTTATGGAGGACTACACCTATCATCTCCACCCTGAGGGGCATAAAGTACTTGGATCCCATATGCTGGAAATTTGTCCCAGTATAGCCTCTGCGAAGCCGTCTTTAGAGATCCACCCATTAGGAATTGGAGGGAAAGAGGACCCGGTAAGACTCGTATTCGATGTAGCGGCAGGGCCAGCGATTAATGCAGTGATCGTCGATCTCGGAAACCGGTTCCGACTTGTGGTCAACGATGTAGATGGGGTCGATCCGGACGAACCGTTGCCAAAATTGCCGGTTGCTCGGGCCGTTTGGAAACCTCAGCCTGACTTCAAGATATCTGCAGCCTCGTGGATATATTCTGGAGGATCTCACCATCCCGTATTCAGCAAGGCTTTGAATGGTGAGGTTATGGAAGACTTCGCATCGATATCAGGTATTGAATTTCTGCATATTGATCAAGATTCAACGGTGAGCGAAGTGCGAAAAGAGCTTCGAAATAACGAAGTGTACTACCATGCGAACAAGGGCTTTTCCTTTGCAGGATAACAGTCAATTACTACTCTAAAACCTATGAGCGAATACCAATCTCTAAAAGAAGAATGCTGCGATGCGAACCGCGAGCTGCCAGGGCGAAATATCGTTGACCTGACGTTTGGGAATGTCTCGGTGGCGGATCGCAAAAAGGGAGTGGTGGCCATTAAGCCAAGCGGTGTTTCCTACGAAGGGTTAAGGCCGGATGACATAGTCGTTTTGAGTCTGGACGCGAAGCCAGATCGCGATCACACCCTCGATTTAGAGAAATATCTAGTGGAGGGCTCGTTGAGGCCGTCTTCCGATACTCCCACGCATTTAAGGCTGTATCAAGCCTTCGGTGACATCAATGCAGTCGTGCATACCCATTCTCGAAATGCGACGGCCTATGCGCAGGCCGGTGTTTCCATTCCGTGTATGGGCACCACTCATGCAGACTATTTTTACGGGGACGTTCCCGTAACCAGGCCCATTTCAAGCGAAGAAATTTCCCGCCATTATGAATGGGAGACGGGTAATGTGATCGTAGAGAGATTCGAAGATCTCGATCCTAATCAAATCAGTGCTGTATTGTTCCATGGGCATGCTCCTTTTGTATGGGGACCGACCGGCGAAAAGGCGGTTGAGACGGCCTTCGCCCTGGAAATCATTGCCGAAATGACGATGAAGACACAGTTGCTGAAACCGGATGCGGCTTCATTGTCCCGTGCCCAGTTAGACAAACACTACCTTCGGAAGCACGGCGCCAACGCCTACTACGGTCAAAAGTAGCGATAAATAGATCGATACTTTTGTGGTTTAGTGTCAGGCGAGCAGGAGAAGAGTTAGGCATTGAGTTTTTAGATGCGCTCTTGCAGTCTCACGGGGAATGTCAGGTCTGTCTGATAAAAGAGTATCCTCTTGGTTTTTTGAGCTCTCAGAGTCTTTGACTGCTGGATTTAGTCCTGCGGAATCCGTGGTCATGGCGGATGGGATTCCTAAGAAGATCGGAATTTCTTTATCACAGAAATTTGAGGGAGGTTCAAGCTGGACTGCTGCCTTCGACGCGCAATGTCCATTTCTTCAAAGTGGAGAACGCTCGATCATCGCTGCCGCAGAACTATCAGGAAACTTGCCCGCAGTATTTAAGGAATTGGGAGAAGTGAGAAAGGAAGCCGCCAGCTTTCAAAGCCGGATCAAACTAGCATCCCTGTACCCGATTGTAATCCTGCATTTTGCCGCGCTTCTCTTTCCGTTGGAGTATGTGATAGACGGAAAGATCGAAGCCTACCTCGTGAGCGTTGGTATGATCTTAGTCCCTCTTTGGGTTTCGCTTGCTCTCCTGAGCATCGCCTTCAAGTTTTCACCACGATTCAAAAAGGGGCTACAGTCGCTTTTGCCGATAATAAAATCGTATTCGATCAATCGGGATCTTGCTCGATTCTGCCGTACCTTTGCGGCTTGTGCGCATTCGGGTGTATCCGTTGAAACCTGCTGGCAATGGGCCTTGGATGCGGCTGATAGTTCAAGGTTGGAAAAAGAAGGGAAACTTGCCATCCGAGCGATAAAGGCTGGACGCCCAGCGAGCGAAGGTTTTGTGGACAAGGGCGGGTTTCCTCCGGAGTTGAAGCAGCAGTACCGCATCGGTGAGCGGACAGGATCGTTGGACGTCAATATCGAACGATCGGCCGAGATGTATTCCAGTGCCGCGAAGAAACGGCTTTTCCTAGCCACCCTTGTTTATCCACAGATCCTATTTCTGGTGATAGCGGTGTTCGTGGCGATCAAAGTGATCAGTTTCTACAAGGGCTACTTTGATGGCGTGCTTGATATTCTGGAGTAGTACTTGCTCTAGCGGCAAGTTTCGCAAACTCCATAGAGCTCGAGGACATGGGTGACTTCTGAGTAGCCGAGATCCGAGGCGAGCTTTTCCAGTTTCACTACTTCGCAAGTATCCAGTTTTTCAGTGCGGTGGCACTTTCTGCAGATGATATGGTGATAATGATGCTGTTCCGCGTTTAACTCGTAGAGCGACTTGCCCGATTCGGTTGGCATACGATTTACGATGCCTGTATTCTCAAAGGCGTCCAGGTTTCGGTAGATCGTTACGAGATCGAACTCCTCGGCACCTAGGGCCTCGTGAAGCTCGTCGGCGGAAAGCGGTTTTGAGACGCCGACCAGAAGTTGCAGCAATGCCTTTCTCGGCTCGGTGATTCGCAAGCGCTCCTTTTTTAGGCTATCGATCGCAGTATCAAATCTGTGAGTTGAAGAAGACATGTTCATTCTAAATGTGAGGGATCGGCGGCTAATCTCAACTCTTTAAAGTACTTTGCTTGAGTATCGTTGATCGGCTATTTAAATTGGCAAGAAACTGGATAGCAATCACTTGGCTGGAGTATCGCTCTTTCTTTGGTCGGTTTGATCGAGGCGGTTCGGGAAAATACACGCCGTAAGTCGATGGGTTGTCTTGATTTGACTGTGAATTCTGCTTTGAAGTAGCGGCAGAGATCACTCGATTCAAAATGCAGGGAAACAGTATTTTAAGGTTTATCTACAAATTTGTGGTAGCGGCATTCGCTCTGTTTGCATTTAGCGTAATCTACAAACACTTCGTTTCTAGCGAAAGGGGACCCAGCATCGTTGTTTCCGATTCAGTTGATCTTCCAAAGGGGTTGCTCGAATACGAGCGAAATACGATTAACGTGTTCCAAAATGCATCGCCTTCGGTCGTATTTGTTCATAACGTACAACAGCGACGCAACTTTTTTTCTTTCAACGTGACAGAAGTTCAAGCTGGTACGGGTTCGGGTTTCTTGTGGGATCGCGATGGACACATTGTTACGAACTTCCATGTGGTTCAGGGAGCGTCTCGAGTCGCCGTTACTCTTATTGACGGCAACACTTACAATGCGGCAATCATAGGGGTAGAGCCCCGAAAGGATCTGGCAGTCCTAAAGATTGATTTGAAACGAACCAATGTCGTTCCTTTTGGGGACAAGGTAGCGAATTCCGCGGAAGTGCAGGTTGGCCAAAAGGCGCTGGCCATCGGGAATCCCTATGGCCTGGATCACACCCTGACGATAGGTAATGTGTCAGCCCTCGGTCGGAGTATGTCGTCGATAGTGGAAGGTATCACAATACGGGACATGATCCAGACAGATGCGGCGATCAATCCAGGCAACTCCGGGGGACCGTTGCTGGATAGCCAGGGCCGGCTGATCGGGATGAACACCCTAATCTTGAGAGATTCAACTGGAATTGGCTTCGCGGTTCCCTCCAATACGATTAAACGTTTAGTCGATCAAATCATCCGTTTTGGAAGGTCCGTTGAATCGGGAATCGGCGTATCCATTTTTGAAGATCGAATCGCTCGATCCATAGGAGTCAACGGTGTGATTGTTCGAGAAGTCTATGAAAATTCTCCCGCCCAAAAATCGGGCATGCGGGGGACGTCTCGAGACCAGTACGGAAGGATCATTGTGGGAGACATCATCGTTTCGATTGATGGTGAACCGATAGCGAATTACGACGACATGTACAATGCGTTCGACGAGCTGAATCCCGGTGAGTCTGTGGAAGTTGTCTTCTTGCGAGACGGGGAAGAACGTACTGAATCGATCGATGTAGTAGTGGTTACGGACTAGTCGTTTCGTGAGTATTAACGAATGCCCTCCAGCTCCCTGGTTGGTGATATCTCGAATCCCTTCTGTCGCCCAAGCTTGAGTCCAATCTGACGGTGAAGTCGATTTGCAATTTATAGAAGGTACTCGTCGTGAAATGCCTTGGTGAACAGGGTAATTCCAAAGGGAAGCGCGCGCTAAGTAAAACCTGTGGGCACCTCGATCGCAGATAGATACAACAGGTTCATGAAGTTGGTGTAGTATCCAAGATTTGAATTGAGTTGAATAGGGGCAGGCTCAATTTCCGTTTTTCTATAGTGTGTTCCGGCGGTGGGTGTAGCGACAAAGTCCACTTGAGATAGTATTGAGGCCGCTCTTTGTCTCAATTCCTGTAGTTTATACATTCTCGATTATCTTGCGTGTCGTGGAAGGCGGAGGATCGGGTGAATTCTCGATTAAGTCTTTCGTTGCCGAATCTGGTAGAGGGCGATCTCCGAGCGCCCATTGTCGTATCTTTGGGGTGGGCGCTCGG
>CALDFV010000108.1 GCA_937942145.1 uncultured Opitutaceae bacterium | reverse complement strand
AAACGCTGCGTAAGTATCGGTTCATGGGGTGGCGCCTGGTCTGAAATCTGATGGGTCCCGCTAGGGTTTATTGGATTTCTATAGTTCTAAGGACACAAATTCTCAGAAAATCAACGGATAAAGAAAAGACTATACCTAGGGTAGTTATTAAGGAAGGCAGGTGCAAGTCGACGGTTGACCTTATTTGATTTCGAAATCTCAGTGATAAAAGTAGAGGCTTCAAGGTGATCCACCGGTGGGTGAATGCCTAAGCATTTTGATGTATTTAGAATGAAAATCCCCTTTCAGGCTGAGAGCTTTCTCAATAGCATACGTTTCGTCACAGTGACCTTGGCTAGTGTTTTCGCACTGACGGGCATCAATAGCCTTCTGGGCGAAGACCGACCCAACATCCTTTGGATTGTGGTCGACGATATGTCGGCGAACTTTTCCTGTTACGGAGAGAAGACCATCCAGACGCCTCATGTCGATCGTCTGGCGAGGGAAGGCGTTCTGTTTTCGCGGGCCTACGCGACTTCGCCGGTTTGCTCAACCTTTCGTTCGGCGATGATCACAGGGATGTACCAAACTTCGATTGGGGTGCACCACCACCGTAGTGGTCGAGGGGAACATCGTATTCAACTTCCGGATGGCGTGCGACCCGTTCCTGAATATTTCCAAGAAGCGGGCTATTGGACCTGCATTGGCAGCGGATTGCCGGGCTATGACCATAAGGGGAATCCCACTGATCGAGACAACCTAGGCAAGACCGACTACAATTTCGATTGGAATCCAGAAATGTATGACAGCCACGATTGGGCGGGAAGAGCGAATGGACAGCCTTTCTTTATGCAAGTCCAACTCAATGGAGGGAAAATTCGTGGCGCGTCCGAGGCGCAGTATGCGGCGACTCAAGAACGCATGATTGAAGAATTTGGAGCGGCGACGGATCCGGAGAGCGTGGAGCTTCCGCCTTACTATCCGCGCGATCCTGTGATGCTGCGCGATTGGTCGACCTATTTGGATAGTGTGAAGCTAACGGACCGGCACGTTGGGCGAGTAATGGAGCGTCTAAAAAAGGAGGGACTCTTGGAAAACACTCTGGTCGTCTTTTTTACGGACCACGGAATCAGCCACGCTCGAGGAAAGCAGTTTATATATGATGAAGGCGCCCACATTCCCCTCGTCATTCGTGGCCCTGGAGTGGGTAGGAGTGAGAAACGTGAGGATCTGGTGGAGCACATAGACGTGGCCGCCTTGTCGCTGTCCGCGGCGGGAATCGATATACCGGACCGAATGGAAGGGCGGGATATTCTTGCAGGAAGCTACAATGGGAAATCGGCCGTCTTTGCGGCCAGAGATCGTTGTGGGGAAGCGACAGACCGTATCCGATCAGTGCGTACAGATCGCTATCTTTATATCAAAAATTTCTATCCAGAAAGACCATTCCTCATGCCGAGCGAATACAAGGACAACAAGCTTATCCTTCAGCGCTTGCGTGAATTGAGAGCCGAAGGAAAGGTGGGTGAATTGACCGAAGAGCTGCTTTTTTCTCCGACGCGTCCTCCCGAAGAGCTCTACCTTTACGGTGAAGACCCTTGGCAAATCCGAAATCTAGCATCCGACCCGAAGCACTCTGTGGCACTTGAGGAACATCGGAAACGTTTGGGCCAGTGGATCGAGGAGACGGGTGACAGGGGCCCTGAATCGATTGAGGTCTACATCATGGAAACGGAAGACCAGATGCAATCCACACGAAACGTGGAGTCGAGGGAGCGCTACCGGAAGAACTCGGAGCGCTACCTGAGGTGGATACGGGAAGGGAAGTAGGTTGCTTCATAGATCGTTTCTAGTGAGCGATTTAAAAGCCGTTTTCAAATATCCAAGCCTGGCGATCCGGGTTCGTTCGCGTCTTCTCGATAGGTTTGAATTTGCTGTATTGCAAAGAGTTATTGCATCCCGCGCTCAAGGGTTGAAATTCGATATTGTACGGAAACGCTATTTAACTCAATCATCAGTGGATCATGAAACGACGTGACTTTGTCAGATTCGCATCAGCTGGAGCCCTTAGTACCGGTATCCTGGGTACTTCTTCACTATTCGGAGCGCATCACTCTGGAGCAATGGATCGCTTCGGTGGTTGGACCGGAAAGAAATTCAAGGCGACCGGCTTTTTTCGCGTAGAGAAGGATGAGCGGTGGTGGTTGGTTTCTCCCGAAGGCAATGCCTTTCTCAGCTGGGGGATCAATCACTTGTACCCGGACTTGTTCAAGCAAGAGTACAATACGCTGGCTTGGCAGAAGAAACTGGGAATTGATAATTTGGATGGGCCGGCATTCAATGCCGCTTTGAGAACATGGTTTCTAGGACTGCGCGAAAAAATGGGATTTAATACGGTGGGCGTGCACAACGCGCTTAGTATCGTTAACCAGCCTAAGCCGGCCATGCCCTACATGCAGCCGATCCACTTTGTCGAAATCCCTCACTGGAGAACCGAGATACCAGATAGCAACTTCAGGGACGTTTTTTCTTCAGACTTCGAGATTCATTGTGACGGTATGGCCAAGAAAATTGCCGCGCCGATTAAGGATGACCCCTTCCTGTTGGGTTATTCCATGACCGACTGCCCGCTGCTTACCGAGGAAGACCTGCGGGAGCGGCCCGATACCATTGGTGGCGCCCGCCGTCCGTCACGGATTGGTTGGCCGAGGAGACTCAGGAATTTAGGCGGCGCGGCTGCGGGCAAGCAGGCCTACGTTGAAACGATGCAGGAAGTTTACCGCGGTCGCATCAAAGATTTCAATACGACCTATGGCACTAAGTTCAAATCCTTCGATGCCTTAGTGGCTGCTGAGAACTGGCGGCCGAATACGCTGCTGTCCAATGCCAATGAGACGCGCGACAATATCGTATTCCTTAAGCGCGTGGTGGGCAAATACTACGAAGTGACTCGCAACGCGATACGCCGGTACGACCCGAACCACATGTTTGTAGGCGACAAGCTCCATGCCAATACGGATTCGCTCGACACGGTACTTCCCGTCACCAGCAAATACACGGATATCATATTCTATCAGATGTACGCACGCTACGAGGTCCAGAAGCCAGGACTGGATCGTTGGACCGAGCAGGTAGACAAGCCCTTTATCAATGGTGACTCGGCCTTCACCATGACGACGGACACGATGCCTAGACCTTATGGTCCGATTGCTGATGACTTAGCCCAGCGGGCTGAGTGGACGGAAGAGTTTTTCCGCAAGGCGTTCGCTCGCCCGGAGTTCGTGGGTTGGCACTATTGCGGTTTGATTGACGCCTCGTTGCTCGTTCCGAGAAAATGGAGTCGACAGCATTCCGGTTTACTTGATGGATACGGAAATCCCTATCCAGCCCTGGAGAAAGTTCTCAAGACTTGTTCGAGCGAAATTTATTCGATCGCTCAAGCTTGATGAGAATAGGGAAATTCCCGGTAGACGATTCGAGAGGATTTATTAGACAGTCTCTTAGATCGATCCACTACCTTGCCGCAATTGTGACAATACTTTCGGATGCGATTACAACGAGCTTTGGCGTTTTAGAATCGCAACGTGGCGATCGACGAACTTGCCGGGTGTTGGCAGTTCTCGGGACATCTCGTTGGCTTCGGTAACCACGAGCTCGCCTCCCTGTTCCTTTATGACTTCAAGCGCTTGTTGATGCTCACGGTCGAAGTAACTCGTGATGATGAGCCGACCGTTTGGGGAGAGCTTCTCTAGGGCTTTGTGGTATATCTTTTCCCAATCGCTTTTACCGTTCCACAAATTCTGGTGACGGACAAAGACGACGTCGAACTCGCTGGGCAGTTGTTGGTGGTCGTGAAGCTTGGTGGCGTCGCCTCGAAGGAATTCAAATTCTGCATTCAGATTTCCTCTGAATCGGGCGGCGGCATCCGCGATTTCTCGGGCTCGGATATCAAGTCCAACGAATTTCAGTTTTCTGTTGTCGGCAGATTTCTTGTTAAACCGACCGAAAAAATTCGCTAGGGTACCCGCTTCGTTGCACGCGCCACAGGCCAAATTCAGCAGCTGCATATCGCCGCCACTCGTGAGGTAGCGGCTCAGCGTTTCGTCTGACTTGGTAACCCTTGCCAGCATCTCATCGAGACGCTGCATATCTTCTGCGAGATATTGCTGATTCGTAGAGCGATCCATAAAAGGACGAACGTTAGGGAGAAGACATTGTATGTCGATAGCTTTAGGGCTTTATGGATTTCAGGTATCTGGGATTCTATGCTGCTATTAAATTGCCTGAAGGGTATGTTGTGGGTTCACTCGTTGTTGCTCGAAAATGAATAAACGTCTATTTACCCTGATTCTTCTCAATTCTTTTGGGTTCCTTGCTCTTGATGCTGCCGATCGACCCAATGTTCTTCTGATCCTCTCAGATGATCACAGCGTGCCTCACTTAGGAGCTTACGGGGACGTCAATTGTCAGCGGTTTAATATAACGCCGCATTTGGATGCCTTAGCCGCTGAGGGCATGCGTTTCGATCGGGCGTACACTGCGGCTCCGCAATGCGCTCCATCGAGGACCGCTATTTTTGCGGGCCGATCTCCAGTGGGATTGTCTGCGACCCGTTTCGCCCAGCCGGCACGTTCGGAAACGACTTTCTTTACAGATGTCTTGAGAGAGAGTGGCTATTGGGTTGGGCTGGCAGGGCGGCATCAGCATTTGGATGGTAGGAACCGAGACTTGGACCACGTGACGGATACGCTTGTGGAGCTAGATGTGCGGGATCGAGCGTTTACGCAGCGATTTGATCACTTTGTGAGGGGAGCCTCTACCAAAAACGAGGCGATTCATGAAACGGATGAAGTGGTGGGCGCCATTTTAGATGGTGTTCCAGGCGACCAACCGTTTTTTCTCTATTTCGGGTTTAACCAGCCCCATCGGAGATGGGGAGACGATCATGAAAAGATCGATCCTTTGAAATTAGTCTTGCCGCCAGACTGGCCGGACTTGCCTGAAGTGCGTTTGGACTACGCGAAGTATCTGGCGGAGGTGCGGGATCTGGATATTGGATTCGGATTGATAGAGAATGTATTGGAAGAACGGGGACTTAAGGAAAACACTTTGGTTATTTTCATGGGAGACAACGGAGAGGCGCTTCTCCGAGGCAAAGGAACTTTAGCTCAGCGTGGAACGCATGTCCCGCTTTTGGTTCGCTGGCCTGGCCATGTGAAACCGGGAACGGCCAGCGATTCTCTGGTTAGCGGGGTGGATCTTTCCGCGACGATTTTGGAAGCGGCAGGTTTGAATACTGCTCCAGGCATGACCGGGGTCAGCTTTTTCGACGATTTGCGAGGCAAGCCCTTCGAAGGGCGTGAGATGGTTTTTGCTGAACGTGGCTGGCACTTCGGACCCATTGGCCGAAGCGATGGTTTCGATTTGTCCCGCTCCATCGCCACCCGTCGCTATTTGTACCTATATAACGCGACGCCGGAAAAGATATTTTCCCCGGTAGACATGAGTCGGAATCCGGGATGGCTCGCCATTCAGGAAATGCATGAAGAGGGGACTTTATCCGCTTTGCACGAACGCCTCTACTTTCAGAATCCGCGGCCGTTGTTCGAGCTGTACGATCTACAAGAGGATCCTTTTCAGTTGGAGAACCTAGCGGGTAAGGCCAGGGTCGAAGCGGTTGAGACGAAACTCCGGACGGAGATGGATAAATGGATGGTAAGGGAAAGCGATTTCTTGCCGCTGCCCAGCCACATTCAGCAGCAAGTCAATCGTAGGTGATTAGTGTGATTAGATTACTGATACTAGTTTGTTCAGCTATTGCTTTGATCGCGACTGGTTGCGCGAGGAAAGAGTCTTATTCCAGTCGACCAGAAGCGAACGTTTCAAAAGCTCTCCTGCCAACGGAGGGCAGACCCAATATCGTGATCATCCTGGCGGATGACCTTGGGGTGGGAAACATTCAGGCGCACTTTCCGGAAAACAAAATCGCTACGCCTTATTTGGATAGGTTTTCAGGCGAGTCGATGCGGTTTACGAATGCGCACAGCGGTTCCGCTGTCTGTACCCCCACGAGATATGGTTTGCTTACTGGGCGATATGCTTGGCGCACGCGATTGCAGGAATGGGTTTTAGGGTGCTACGAACCGCCATTGATCGCTGCAGATCGACTGACGCTTCCAGGATTTCTGAGCGAAAATGGCTACGCAACCGCGTGCATTGGCAAATGGCATCTCGGCTGGAATTGGCAAGGCCCCCAGCCTAATGCTATGGATGAGAGGGCGAACATTCATCGAACAAAGCGTTGGGACTACACAAAGCCTGTTCTCAATGGGCCAACGACCCGCGGGTTTGATTATTACTTTGGTACGGATGTGCCTAATCAACCTCCGTTTACCTTTATCGAAAACGACCGAGTGGTGGAGCAGCCGACGTCAAAATTTGTATACGTTCCTAACGATGGTAGATCTTTGCCTAGTCAGTTTGACGGTAACCCGATGGCGCCCGACTGGAAGTTCGA
>CALDFV010000107.1 GCA_937942145.1 uncultured Opitutaceae bacterium | reverse complement strand
AGGGCAATGGTTTAATAAGCCACTGTATTTCGTTTACGTCGGACTCGGTTGACGGAGAGCATTTTATCACGGATAATCTGAATACACCGTATGGGGGCTATTATCCTGAAAATTGGGATGTCTGTCGGAAACCATGGAGCCGAAATCCAGCTCGGTTGTTAAAGCGTCACAAAAAGTGCATCAAAGGCTTCGAACTAGAGCAGTACGAAATTGATCCGATAGACGACATCAACCAGCAACAGGGAGTTTTAGAGCGTACTAACATTGAGGCGGGTTTTCTGGTCCCTCACCACCTTCAGGAAGAAATGGGGCGTATTACATGGGATGGCCGATACCGCGTGTGGAAAGAGGTCTGGCTGCTGAACTATTTCGGTTTTACGAGCCGGGGATAGTTTTGTTCGGTCAGCCTCCAATATAGGACATCTCAATCTTCTTCTGGCTGCTGGTTTGAGATGAACGCTCTTCAGAGTACCGATCTTTTCGGCCTCTCCAAATCCCTGAAATGCGCTTAGTCAGTTCCGACCGGCTGACTCCAGACCTCACAATCGTTTTCAAATCGTGTCCGGAAGTAGCGAAAAGGCAGGTGTATAGGTTTCCGTTGGCTGACAGCCTTGCTCGGTTGCAATCTGAGCAAAAAGGTTTCGTTATCGAATTGATAAGCCCAAATTCAGCGGGTACATCGGTGTATCGGTAGCGAGCAGCTACCTCCCCCTTGTAGTTTGGGTCGATGGGCTGGAATGGAAATTCTTTTGCGATTGTATCCAATATTTCCCTCGCAGGAAGGACTTCTTTTGGTCTCCATTGGTTCGAGTTTCCAACATCCATGTATTCGATGAATCTAAGAGTAATCCTTTTATTTCTAAAAAACCGAACCATTGGAAGGACCTCCCCTTCGTTTACTCCCTTCTTGACAACCATGTTCACCTTGACCTCTAGGCCAGCCTGTTCAGCGGCTTCAATGCCTTCCAGAACCGCAGAGGGTTCGCCGCGACCGCCACTCATCTCTTTAAAGACGATTGGATTGAGCCCATCGAGGCTGATGTTGATACGATTCAGTCCGGATTCCTTCAGCCCTTTAGCGTAGCGGGGTAGGAGTGTTCCGTTCGTGGTAAGAGACAGGTCTTTTACCAGGTCGATCTGAGACAAGCAGTTCACTAGAGGAACGAGATTTTTCCTTAGGAGGGGTTCTCCGCCGGTTAGTCTGATTTTCTCGATTCCCAACTCAGCGAAACTAAGGGCGAGTTTGTGCACCTCTTCATTTGTAAGAATCTCGTTTTTCGGCAGAAATGGGTAATCGGGTCCAAATACCTCTTTGGGCATACAGTAGGCACAGCGGAAATTGCACTGGTCGGTAACGGAAATACGGAGATCTCTCAGGGGCCTACCGAGTTGGTCGGTCGGCGTTTTTCCATCATTGTTCTGGCTCATCTTCTCGAACCCGTCCCCTCAATGCCATTTTCGTGAGCTTCAACCACATTCCGTTTTTCAGCGATGAGCTTTCTTCTGAGCAGGTCGAGGGCGGCATGAAGGGCCCTCTTCTTGGTGGCCAAGCGCCCGCTCTTCCAACTAAACCGTTGGGAGAGTGTTCCGCTGGGCGTGTGGAGCCCAATATAGACAGTCCCTACAGGGTCCTTTTCGGTACCTCCATCTGGTCCAGCGTAGCCCGTAACGCTGAGACCATAGTCTGTATTCAGTTTTTCTGCTACTCCTTGGGCCATTGCGATCGCAACGCTAGAACTTACAGCAGACTCCTCTTGTATGAGTGTTTCAGGCACACCTAAAATTTGAATCTTGGATTGATCGCTATAGCTAACAACGCCTCCGTTAAAGTATTCTGACGAGCCAGGAAGATTTGTAAATGTATCGGCGATGAGGCCACCAGTACAGCTTTCGGCAGTCGCGAGTGTCAGGCCATTCTTCCCCAAAATATTGGATACGACTTCAACAGTAGATTGGTGCCCGAAGCACAAGAAGTCATCTCCGAGAAGACCTTTGCAAGTTTCTGCGATTTCCAAGAGTTGAGACTTGTTCTTTTCAATATCGGGAAAGCTGATACGGCAATCTACTTGGCCTTGATGGGCACAATAGGCGACTGACAAGTTTTCGTGTTGTTGAAAAATGGATTGAAACTGGTTTTCCAATGCGGACTCACCTATCCCTATCGTTTTGATCTGGAGGTAATTTTCCTGTTCGTCGACGTAATCCAGTTCTTCCAGTCTTGGAATAATCTGGTTTTCGAACATTGGCTGTAGCTCGTTGGGTGGTCCTGGAAGCATGATAAGAATTTTCCCATCCTTGTTCATCCAAAGCCCGGGAGCCGTTCCCATCGCGTTTTCTATAACCTCAGCATTCTCAGGCCGGTAGGCTTGCTTGCGGTTGTTCTCTGACATCGGCTTGCCGATACCCCTGAATCGATTTTCTATGGTAGCTAAGATGGATTGGTCGAAAACGAGTTTTTCACCGAGCGCACCAGCAATTTCCTCTTTAGTGCGATCGTCGACGGTAGGACCGAGGCCCCCGGTGGTGATTAATACGTCAGCCCGTTCCCAGCAATACCGAAACTGCTCCTCGATATCAGGACCCTCATCTGAAATAGTGTAGTTGCTGTGTAGTGTAATGCCTCGTTGCCTTAGCTGACCGCCAATGTAGGTAAGGTGCCCGTTGGCGGTAAGCCCTAGAAGAAGTTCTTCTCCAAGGGTGATGAGCATGAATTTTTTGACCTTAGGCATCTGGTTTTTAGTTATGGGAGACCAAGCTTCTCTTGGCTTGGGGGATTAATGAGTTAAGTTACCGAAAATGCCAACAGCGGGATCAAGCAAATTGAAGGAAAAGGTGCGTCGATTGCCTTCTACCCCGGGCGTATATCTGATGAAGGATCGTTTGGGATCCGTAATTTATGTCGGGAAAGCCAAGAGTTTGAAGAAACGCGTGTCGACTTATTTCCAACCTTCGCGATCCTTCACGAGCCAGCCGAAAATTAGGGCGCTGGTTGAGATGATCCGAGACTTCGAGATTATCGAAGTTAAGTCTGAACCGGAAGCGCTGTTGTTGGAAGGCCAGCTAATCAAGAAGTGGCGGCCAAAGTACAACACCGATTTTACAGACGACAAACGCTTCCTTCTGGTTCGCTTGGACCAAACCAGAAAACTGCCTCGATTTACGCTCGCTCGATTTAAAAAGGAAGACGGGGCAAGGTACTTTGGGCCCTTCGCCCAAGCCTATCACATCAGAAAGACGCTCGCGGAGATGCGCCGGCAATTCGGGGTCCTCTTAAGCGATTCGAATCCGAAGACATTGGGCGATGGACGATTTCAACTCTATGAAGACGTTCGTGCTGAGCTTTACGGGTTTTCCAACATCGTTACCAGAGATCAGTATCTGTCTAGAGTTGAAAAAGCGTGTTCCTTTCTCGAGGGCAAGTCCAGGGAGTTGCTGGCTGATATTAAGAAGAAGATGGTTTCTGAGGCAGAGAATAAGAATTTCGAGAAAGCAGCGGAACTTCGAGACATTGCCTTCGCCCTCGAGTCCTCGTTAAGGAAGACAAGAAAGTTTGAACGAGAACGTGGGGATTCAAGAGATCTGTCGAATGAACTCACTGAGCTCAAAGCGGCCCTGGCATTAAAGAGTCTACCGGTTGTCATGGAGTGTTTCGACGTATCCCATATCTCCGGAACCTTTGTGGTCGCATCAATGGTGCAGTTCAAAAAGGGCCATCCAAACAAGGCGCAATACCGCCGTTATAAAATAAGGAGTTTTGAAGGCAATGACGACTTCCGCTCAATGGAGGAAGTGGTTGGGCGTCGATATCGTCGCCTGGCCAAAGAAGAAAAGCCGTTTCCCGACCTGGTCGTGATTGACGGCGGAAGGGGCCAGGTGAGCTCTGCCATAAAGGCATTTCTTGTGCAGGACCTGGAGCCTCCGCAGATAATCGGCTTAGCGAAAAAGCACGAAACAATTATCTTCGCTGACGAGCGGCCTCCGTTGCGATTGCCGCTGAGCCACGGAGGCTTACAGCTACTTCAGAGGCTGAGAGATGAAGCGCACCGTTTTGCAAATACGTACAATGCAGATCTCCGCAGCAAGAAAGTAAAGGAAAGCATCTTGGACGACTTTCCGGGTCTCGGTTTAAAAAAACGAGCCTTATTAATGAAGCGGTTTGGAACGATTGAGAATCTTCGCAAAGCCCCTCTCGGCGACTTGACGACGGTGGATGGAATTGGACCGGTGATCGCAAAGCGGCTCTTGGCGTTTTTGCAGACGAACCAAAGGTAGGTCTGGACACGAATTTTAAAGACAAAGAATCCCGACAATGAAAGAAGGGATTCTTGGGCCATGATCGAAACCTCAGCTAAGTTTGCGCCGCGATATTTAGCGACTCGAGTTTGAGTACGTTTTTCGGAATGTCAGGAGATGAAGGATGTGGAACTACCTTCCAGAATTTACTGACGGTTCTCTCCCAATTCTCCAGCAGAGACGCGGCATGCGGGCTTAAGGTTGCGGTCGCATGGGCTTCAACGATCTTCTTAAGGGCATCCACTTCGCCGCTATCACTCAGTCGCTCAATCCCCACCATTTCGGGGTTGTAGTTGTCTTCAAAATGGTCGCCTTCATCATACACGAAAGCCAGTCCACCACTCATGCCAGCTCCGAAGTTGGAACCGGAACCTCCAAGCGAAACGATGAGCCCGCCTGTCATGTACTCACAAGCATGGTCTCCAAGGCCTTCGACTACAGCAATCGCGCCGCTATTTCGAACGCCAAACCGTTCTCCGACGCAGCCCCCCGCAAAGAGGTGCCCGCCGGTTGCTCCATAGAGGCAGGTATTTCCTGCGATCGTGTTGTCTTTCCAAACGTAGGTTTCCTCTTCTCGGGGACGGATAATGATTTCGCCGCCACTCATACCCTTGCCAACATAGTCGTTTGCTTCTCCGAAAAGGTGCATTCGAATACCTGGAGCGAGGAAAGTGCCGAAACTCTGCCCTGCGGTTCCGATAAACTTAAGGTCGATAGATCCAGGGGGGAGGTGGTTGCTTCCACGAATGTATGCAACTTCTCCTGACAAGTGAGTCCCTAAGCAGCGATCCGTATTTCCAACTTTGTATTTGCCGCGGAACGACGCAATCTTTCCTGAAATCACATCTTTGGACTCTTGAATGATCGTCTGATCGATCCCTCCCTCGAAACCGAGACGCTCATTTCGAGAACGTGTATGAATTCGAGGAGACTCGCCAGTCGGGTCGGGATCGTGGAGCAGTCCGCTAAGATTTACTAAACGTGTCTTGGGATTCTCTGGATCTTCGATCTGTTCGAGCAAATCGACTCTTCCAACGAGATCGTCCAATTTGCGAAAGCCCAATTTTGCCAAGTATGACCGCACGTCTTCAGCAACTGCGTTGAAATAGTTGATAACATTCTCCGGTGTGCCCTTGTACTTAGCCCTAAGATCTTCACGTTGCGTTGCGACCCCAACAGGGCATGTATTCAAATGACATACACGGAACATTGCACAGCTGGCCGCGATCATCGCGGCGGTTCCAAAGTTGTATTCCTCCGCACCGAGCATTGCTGCAATAATGATGTCTCTTCCAGTCTTCATACCGCCGTCGGTTCGTAGTGTAACACGATTACGGAGACCGTTCATCATCAGTACTTGATGCGTTTCTGCCAAGCCAATCTCCCAGGAAGATCCGGCGTGTTTGATTGAAGATAGCGGAGAGGCTCCGGTACCCCCATCGTGTCCTGAGACAAGTATTACGTCAGCGTAGGCCTTTGCAACCCCTGCTGCCACGGTACCGACTCCCGAGCTGGATACGAGTTTGACGCAAACTTTAGCCCGTGGGTTTACTTCTTTCAGGTCGAAAATTAGCTGAGCCAAATCCTCAATCGAGTAGATGTCATGGTGCGGCGGCGGGGAGATTAAGGTGACGCCTGGTACGCTGAAACGCAAGCGAGCGATCATTGGCGAGACTTTGTGCCCAGGAAGCTGACCGCCCTCCCCTGGCTTGGCGCCTTGAGCCATTTTGATTTCAATCTCCTTGGCCGTTGAGAGATACTCGGCGGTAACGCCAAATCTTCCGGAAGCCACCTGTTTTATTGCCGAGGACGCATTGTCTCCACTTTCTAGTAGCGAGTAGCGCCGCGGATCTTCCCCACCTTCTCCGGAATTGGATTTCCCCCCAATGCGGTTCATCGCAATTGCGAGTGTTTCATGGCATTCAGGGGAGAGTGCCCCCAGCGACATGGCTGCGGTCGTGAAGCGGCGTCGAATGTCTTCGATCGGTTCAACCTGCTCAAGCTTGGTACTGGTTGATTCAGGAAACTTGATCTTCAGTAGGTCCTTGATCGCATACGGCTGATGGTTGTCTGATTGTTCCTTATATTTTTCGAAGTCTTCTTTCTGGCCTTTTTTGAGAAAACGGTGCATCCCTCCGACGACTTTCGGGTTCCAGGCGTGAAACTCCCCTCCTTTGCGGACGTTTTTGTAATAGCCGGCACTCGTTAATTCTGGATTTTCGTCACCGAATGCTTGTTGGTGACGGATGATAGCCTCCTCACCAATTTCATTGTATCCGATACCCCCGATTGGAGTGGGTGTGCCGAGGAAGCAATCATCTACAAGGGTCTGCGAAAGACCTATGGCTTCGAAAATCTGGGCGCGACAATAGCTGGAAAGCGTGCTGATACCCATTTTGGCCATTATTTTTAGAAGGCCCTTCTCGATCGCGCTTCGGTAATTAAACAAGGCTTGGTTGGGATCTAACTTTTGGTCTTCCTCTTCGGCATCGTTTGCGAGGCGTTGTACCACCGAGAGGGCGATGTATGGGTTGACCGCGTTGGCACCGAATCCGAGGAGACAAGCTATTTGATGTACATCCCGAGCTTCCCCAGTTTCCGCAACGATATCACACTTCAAACGAAGCCCCGATCTGACCAACGCTTGATGGACCGCGCCGGCTGCCAGAAGCATAGGAATCGAAACCCGTTCACTATTCACTCCTCGATCCGTTAGGATGAGGACCTTAGTCGACTTTTCTTCGACGGTGGCTTTGGCTCGCTTGGTTAGTTCCTTCACTGCGGTTTCCAGCCCTGCTGCGCCATTGGAAACATCAAACGTTATGTCCAGTCGAGCCACTCGATCCTTCAGGCCATTGACGTTGAAGAGAGCGTTAACTTCGTTGTTATATAGAACGGGCGAGTGGATCTTAGCGAAACCTGCACTCTGCGGCATGTCTTCAAAGAGACCGAGCCGCCCTCCCAGAAACATGTTGATCGACATGACCGAACGCTCTCGTATGGAGTCGATTGGCGGGTTGGTGACCTGAGCGAAGAGCTGCTTGAAGTAGGTATAGAGTAGTCTCGGTCGACGGCTGATAAAAGCTAAAGGAGTGTCATCCCCCATGGAGCCGGTTGCCTCCATCCCGGTCAGAGCCATTGGCTTTAGGATAACGTCGAACTCGTCCTTATCGTAGCCAAAAGCAAGCTGCTGTTGTAAATTATCGTCCTCTGAATTCGCGGTTTCGGAGGACGAATTCTTAGAAAACTCGTGGAGGTCGGTGAGGTGTCCCTGACACCATTCTTTGAATCTAGGATCGGCACTAATGGTGCGCTTGATCTCGTCGTTATCGAGAAATCGTTTTTCCTCCAGGTCGATGGCGATCATTTTGCCAGGACCCAAGCGGCCCGAGCGGACGGTCTTCAGGTCCGTTTCGTCAATGAGGCCAAGTTCTGATGCGAGAAGTATGGTCCCATCGTCATAAATTTTGTACCGAGCGGGACGGAGTCCGTTTCGATCGAGTGATGCGGCGACGTAGCGGCCGTCGGTGAAGGCGATTGCCGCGGGTCCGTCCCAGGGCTCGAGCATGCACGCGTAATATTCATAGAATCCGCGCAGCTCATCGCTGATCTTCTCGTTGTTCTCCCAAGCTGGAGGCATCATCATCATGGCGGACTCCAGCGCGCTCCTTCCTCCGAGTGTGATAAGTTCCAGGGCGTTGTCGAAACTGGCCGAGTCAGACAAGTCCGGTTGGATGATCGGACGCAGGTCGGAAAAGCGATCGCCCCAAACGCCATGAATGTTGGAACGTTCGCGTGCTCGCATCAGGTTGCGATTGCCTCGGATGGTGTTGATCTCACCGTTGTGGGCCATCATCCGGAACGGTTGAGCGAGGTGCCAGAACGGGAATGTGTTGGTCGAGTATCGTTGGTGAAAGATAGCGAATGCGGTTTGGTACACCTTATTCTTGAGGTCCTTGAAATAAGGCCGCATCTGAGGCGAGTTGAGCATCCCCTTGTAGACAATCGTACGATTGGAGAACGAACAGATGTAGAAGTCCTCGATATTCTCGTACTCCGCCTGACGCTCAGCTGATTTCTGGGCGAGGAAGAGTTTTCTCTCGTAAGCGACTGCATCGAGATCATCTGTCTTGGCCGTTAGAATCTGTACGATCTTGGGCTGAGTCTCCTTCGCTTTCTGACCGAGACAACTATCATCAACGGGGACATCCCGCCAAGCG
This sequence comes from uncultured Opitutaceae bacterium, assembly GCA_937942145.1. Classification (GTDB taxonomy): domain Bacteria; phylum Verrucomicrobiota; class Verrucomicrobiia; order Opitutales; family Opitutaceae; genus Pelagisphaera. The sequence goes on along the minus strand of CALDFV010000107.1, from coordinate 1,864 downwards.
AGCACGCTGAGCCCCTCTCTCTTCACGGCCTCTTCCACGAGTTTCTTGGCATGAGATTGAGCGTATTGGTCACCTTTAGGCAGGAAGATAACGCCGACGCCTAGATCCTCCTCGTGGTAGAGGTGCTTGCCCTCCTCTTCCAGGAACTCGCGAAATAGGTCGTAGGGAATTTGTGTTAGAATTCCGGCGCCGTCGCCTGTGATGGCGTCAGCATCGATAGCTCCACGGTGGGCAAGGTTTTTGAGGGCCTGGATCGTCTTCTTGAGCAAATCATGGGACTTTTCTCCGTTGATGTTGGCGAGAAAGCCGACGCCACAGGCGTCATGCTCGAACTCTTTCTTATACAAGGGCGATGGAATCATGGAACTCATAGGTAAATTGTTTTTTATGGATTAGAGCGCGTTTAGCGGCGTCGGCATTTGAGGCCGGAACAGTGCCCGGTCTCGCTTGCGCCAAAAATTGAAATTTGCGGGAACGCTAGAAAAAGCGAACGGATTGAGATTGGCGCATTTTTTCGTGCTCCTCATCAGAGCAGCCACGGTCAGTAGGGACATCTGCTTCCTTAATCGGCGAGGCGGCGAGGTTGTTTTTAAGCAGGTACGCTTCAACTTCTTCGCCGCTGACATCCGCAAGCATGATCCCGTCAATTTCGACACATGGCGAAAGGGGTTGGCCTGATTTAGCAACCATTTCGGCGTAGTTTTCCTGGCTATTGATGATGTCAATATCCTCATACTCGAGGTCGTATTTGGACATGATGGCGCGAACCCCCATGCTCCAGCCGCACTGTGGTTTCAAGTATGCTTTTATTTTCATGTGTTGTTGGTGTTGCAGATTCTGTACCGAGTCAATGGACTGAATGCGTTCTTTTTCAACTGAGGAGCTTTGCATCTTGCAAGAATTATTCTTTCGATGCTCGACGCCTGCCCTTCCTTTTGGCGTTCTCTCTAGGACTATTCTTTGGGAAAAGCGAGTAAACGTTTTTAACACATTGAATAATAATAGGATAAGAAATAGCAATCTAGCCTAAAGCGAATGTTCACTAGATTGAGTATCGGAAACGGATTTTGGCAGAGGAGGTTTTAATCAATCCAGATAAATTAAGAGAAAACAAGGGATAGGACAGCCAATGTCCTAGAGTGCCTGTATTATATTGATTTCCTAAGCGCTTAATCTTGCGCCATGAAAAACTCGGATTCAGATTGGATCCTTAACAATCCAAAACTTTAACTCATATCATTACGCTAATGGCCAAAGGCAAAACGACCCCCCTTCCTTCATCGGAAAATAAAGAGAAAAACGTAGAGATGGCGATGTCCGCTATTACTAAACAATTTGGAGAAGGGTCCATTATGCGCTTAGGCAGTGGCTCGAGTATGAATGTGGAGACGATTTCTACGGGCTCCCTTTCAGTTGACCTAGCACTCGGTGTTGGAGGCCTTCCTAAAGGACGGATATGCGAGATCTATGGACCAGAGTCTTCGGGCAAGACCACACTTTGTTTAAATGTGATTGCTGAAGCCCAGCGCCAAGGAGGGATTGCCGCCTTTATAGATGTCGAGCATGCTCTCGATCCGAAGTACGCTCGAAAATTAGGAGTCAATGTGGACGAGCTACTTGTCTCGCAGCCGGATAGCGGTGAGGATGCCCTCAATATTACAGAAACACTCATCCGCTCCAATGCCATCGACGTAATAATTATCGATTCCGTGGCGGCCTTAGTTTCTCGTGCGGAGTTAGATGGTCAGATGGGTGACGCGACGGTGGGTTCACAGGCAAGGCTCATGAGTCAGGCAATGCGCCGGCTTACCGCTATTGTGAGCAAGACCAATTGTATTTGCATGTTCACCAATCAGATCCGCGA
>CALDFV010000106.1 GCA_937942145.1 uncultured Opitutaceae bacterium | reverse complement strand
AGGTTCCCGAGCCGCCATAACCAGTCCGGATGGAAACCAACTTTACGTTGTGGCGTGGAATGATGACGCCCTGACCACCTTTAATCGGGATGATACGGGATCGCTTGAATTTGTGGATACGCAGCGAACGGGCATCGATGGGGTAGAGGGACTTGACGGGGCTCACTCTCTGGCTATCAGCGCGGACGGTAAATTCGTTTATGCCGCTGCGTTTTTTGATGACGCTATCACGGTTTTCTCACGTGATACAGACCTGGGTACACTTACCTACGATCAGACCATTTACAGTAGCGACGAGGGAGTTGAAGGGCTCAACGGGTCGCTGACGATTATGGCAAGCCCTGATGGGGAGCATGTTTACTCCACGTCGGTCTCCGAGAAGTCGCTGGTTTCGTTTCGTCGCGAACTGATCATAGACCCTCCCGTATTTGCGGTTGAGCCCCTTTCGAAATCAGTGCCTGCGACCTCAGGTACCTCCTTTAATGCCCTAGCGGAAGGGATCAATTTGTCCTATCAGTGGAAGGTGAACGGAGCTAATATTGTTGGAGCCACGGATCCCGTTTACACGATAGATGTGGTTGACTTTAGTCTCAATGGAAACGTTTACACGGTAGAAGCATCCAATCCAGGAGGCTCTATCCTAAGTGATGAAGCAGTGCTGACTGTGCTTCCAGAAATTACGTTGGAGACTCCAGAGGCGTTGACCGCTCTGACCCAATCCAGCAGTTCGGCAACGTTGAACTGGATTGACACCAATGACAATGAGACTGGATTTGAGGTTCAGCGGAAGGTCGCGGGTGAATTGTTTGAGACGGTTGCCCAGATTTTTGGAAACAACGAAACCTACCTCGATTCGGATCTGTTGCCGGGAACGGAGTACATTTATCGTCTGCGGGCAACGCGTCCGGGTGAAGTATCAGATTGGTCCAATGAAGCGGTGATCGAATCGTTTGACGAGGCGCCGAACATGCCGGCGAATCTGCTTGTGACGCTGGAGGAGTACAATCGGATTGGCCTTCAGTGGAGCGATCGTTCTGCAGTGGAGGATGGTTATCTGATTGAGCGTCAAGACCAGTCGGTGGGGGGATCATTTCTTACGGTTGGTGACACGGAGACGAGTGTCACAAATTTTCTGGATCGGACGGTTTCACCTAACAGCTCATATGTGTATCGAGTTAGGGCTTACAACGAATCTGGAGCTTCGAGCTACAGCAACTCGGTTGCGGCACAGACGCTCGCGGAGCCCGTTACTTCGATCACTCCACTTAGTCGAACCGTACCCGCTGCGCAAAGGTCCGAAAACCTTGTTCTCGTCACTTCAACAAAAGAGTGGGAGGTCATTCCCGATGTCGATTGGATCGTAATACAGGAACCGGCCGATGGTGTAGGAACCGGCAATGAGACCGTGTCCTATCGAGTGCTCGAAAGTCAGAGCATCGATGACCGGGTGGGCACGATTGATATCGGAGGTCTAGTTCATACCGTTACGCAAGAGGGAGCGGTGTACTTTATCGAAGCGGTTCCGGCAGAACAATACATTGGGCAGCCAGGGGGATCCTACAGCTTTTCAATTGCTTCAAACACGGATTGGGCTCTTTCGAGCAGCGGCTCTTGGCTGCAAATAACTTCGCAGACGAATGGAACGGGGAATGGGACTGTGACGTTTGACGCGTCCGTTAACCTGACTGGATCCCCACGAGTTGGAACGATATTTACGGGCGATGGTATCCACAGGGTCTACCAATCTCCGGGCAACACTCAACAGGACCCTCCCACCCCTCCCGGTGGAGGTGAGTCGAACGAGAGTAGCACTGATGGGATCCTGATCACCTGGGAAGACGCGTCAGATTTTGAATTGGGATACATTATAGAGCGAACGGAACTGAGTTTGATTGATTGGCGAGAGGTCGCTCGGGTTCCGGCAAACACTACTTCCTATTTTGATACGGACATCATACCGGGTGTTGCCTATTCGTATCGAGTTAGCGCGTACAACGAAAACGGAATTTCAGATCCCACATACATAGACTCGGAAGGTGTGATAGTCAGCAGTCGACTTGTGAACTTGTCATCCAGGGGATTCGTCGGAACGGGTGATGAGGTTCTCATCGCTGGCTTTGGAGTGGAAGGAATAGGCGAGATGAAACTGATGAGTCGGAGTGTGGGTCCTCGATTAGCAGACTTTCAGGTCGCTAACACGCTTGTGGACCCAGTAATGAGCGTACGCGTCCTGCCGGAGGGCAACGAGATTGCAAGCAATGATGACTGGTCTCAAGCGTTAAGCGAAAGTGAGCTAATGGAATTAGAAGGTGGCACGGGAGCCTTTACCCTGTCATCCAGTGTCAAAGATGCCGTTGTCGTAGGGGAATATGGGCCAGGATTGTATACCAATTTGTTGAGTGACGGTAGCGGGAGTACAGGGATCGCACTTTTAGAAGTATATGAATTAGCCAGTTCTCGAACCGCTGATGCCCGACTGGTCAATCTGTCTACTCGCGGCTATGTGGGGGAAGGGGAAGCGGTTTTGATTGGAGGATTCGTAATCGAAGGCGAGTCAAACATGAACTTGCTCATTCGGGGTGTCGGTCCTGGTCTGGTAAATCAGGGATTACCCAATCCACTTGCGAATCCGATGCTCACATTGTATTCAGGTTCTGAGGTCTTAGCGGAAAATGACGATTGGGGAGAAGATCGCGCGAGTGAAAAACTGCAAGTATTTGCGGACGTTGGCGCGTTTTCATTGGCCTCAGGTAGCCAAGATGCGGCCATGCTCGTTACATTGGGACAAGGGCTTTACACCGTTATTCTCGATGGCGGGGCAGGCGATACCGGTATAGCGCTTTTTGAGATATACGTTATAGATTAGGCATCCCAATAGTGGTCTGGGGTAGGGGAAAATCGGCCGCCAGGCCTAGCTGGCGACAGTTTTTTGAGCGACGTTTCTTTAGACTGGAATCTGTCGACCGACAATCTTCCAAGGTTCTTGGTTTAGCTCTGTTTTTCCCAGACAGTGACTTGGACGATATTATGATCGAAAGACCGCCTGTGCTTGCGTATTACTTGCTGAATGTCGATTGGCTTATCGATTTGTTTGAAATGAGGGGAGAGAATCGACTGCAGGCTGTCGAGAGTTGTGGTGTTTTCACCATTAACCTTAAAGCCGCCTAGCCATTGGTCTCTATCCGTTCGTTCGCTCTTCCAGTCGTAATTAGAAGCGATAATGAAGATGCCGTTGGCATTGAGACGAGTATGGACGGAATCAAGAAACTTTTTCGGGTTGTATGCCTTCTCTAGCGAAGTATCCATTAAGATAAGGTCGTATCCAGAAAACAGATTTTTCATGTTGGAAATATCCGCTTGCATGAATTCAACCCTTTCTCGCGAACGATCAAGGCCGAGTTCCTGAAGGTTTTTCTGATGGAAAGAGACGATCTCACCTTCTTCGGGAAGCGTATATTGGGTGTATCCCTTTTCCTTGAGGTCGACGCCGATTCTTATCATGCGAGCGGAAAAGTCGGTCGCGGTAACGCTTTCGAATTCGACGCCGAGTTCAAAAGCCGTTCGACCCGTTTTACAACCGATGTTTAGAGCCTTTTTCTTGTTGCGGCCCTGAACGTGATTGAGAGCGACTTGGGCCAGTTTTTCAGGATAGTTCTCAACGTTGAAATAGTCGGAGCCGTAATGAAGCTCGCAGTAGGGAATCACCTCAGGATCCGTTTCGTAACTGTCGTCTGGAATTTCCACCGGCGCCTCCGACGAAATATAGCGAAAACCCGCGTGCTGATAGAAATGGCGTCGGAAGGCGTAGCGTGAGTCTCGGATAATTTCGTTACCCGTCGATATCCAGGAACCTCCTTTTATCAGGTTGTGTTTCGTGTCAAATGTCGGGGTAGAGAAGTCGTCATAGAGAGGGTGGACCTCGAATCCAGGAAAGCCGCGAATCGGGGTTTCCGTGTGCTGCCAAACGTTGCCTAGGATATCGTAAAAGCCTTTGCCAAATGCGTAGCGGTTGACCGGAACCGACGATGCGGCGTCCTCCAGGTTGAGGTTGCCAGGTGTTTTTTCCCATTCCGGGGCATCTGGAGTTTCCGTGTAGTCGAGGAGCCGGTACCACTCCTCCTCTGATGGAAGGCGAATGGGCTGGCCGGTTGTCGAAGCCTTCCAGTTGCAGAACGCTTTCGCTTCAAGGTAGTTGGTTTCGGCGGGCCAGGACCATGGCATTTCAATTTCCTCGAGCATGGTCCGAAAACGATATGAGCCGTCTCCTTGCGGCACCCAGAACAAGGGACAGGTCGCCTCTTTAAACTGGACCCAACTCCAGCCTTCAGGAGTCCAATAATCCTCTTTTTGGTAGCCGCCGGCTTCGACGAACTCTAAAAACTCCTGGTTGGAAACGAGGAACTTCGACGCTTTGAAGTCCGTAATCTGGGCGGTGAACTGCCCGTACTCGTTATCCCATCCATATAGACTGTCTTGTTGGGACTTTCCAAGTTTCACCTCCCCTCCGGAAACGGCGAGTAATTCGTTTTGCGGCGCCGCGCCTTCGATTTTGTCGCAAATTTGCCAGGCAACGTGCGTAGCATCGAGCAATTCAGTCGGAAGCTGGCGGATGAGTACGGAACTGGTCTCGAGGTGAATGCGTTCATGCTCAATCCCCATCATGATGACCCAGTAGAGACTGTTCCAGTCCACGGGAAGGGTGAGGGGAGTTTCGTCAATCAGCTTGTCGATGACCGCGCGAATTTGATTTCGGTACTCGGTCACCTCCTTGACCGCTGGCCAATCATAGTGGGCCTCGTTCAAATCGTCCCACGACATTTCATCGACTCCAATAGCGAAAGTGGACTCGAACTTCGGATTGACTCGCTGGGTGAGGAATTTGCCGAGAAGTAGCTTGTTAAGGAAAAAGGTCGCGGTGTGCCCGTAGTAAAAAATCAAGGGATGCCGTAGCGGGTCGGCACGGCGGTAGAACGCGTCGTCGGTAGCCAATGTTTCGAAAAGGATCTCGTAGGCGTCGTAGGTTTCGTGGAAGTACTGCCGAATTTCTTCTCGCTTCGCTTCTGGGTCTCCCTCGCTGAGGAGGACGGTGAAGGGTTTGCGAAGTTCCTTGGTAGCCGTGTCGGACATATCTAAGTAGTTGAGTTTGATTTCAGGTTGGTTTGGAAAAGCGGATAATCCCCTAAAAATGAAGCTAATTTCATAAATTATTGTGGCAACGAGAATTTTGTCATTTTTGTGATAGGGCAGCATCGTTGAAAGGATCTTTCATACTTGTAACCTTATGGCGTGGACTCGCGTTATTGACGTTGAAGAGCCATGCGAGTATCTACGGAAAGAAGTTTGGAACGGATGGGCTCAGCCGTGAAAACCTCCATAGGCAAGGATTTCTCGCTGGGCGAGATCCTGCAGGGATGGCGTATCGATCCTAGCGATGAAAGGACCGCTAGCGTTTGCCGCGGGAATGCCCTATGATGCTCTCGACGATAGCGGTAGATTTTGGAAGAGCCGGTAGTCTATTGGGCTCTGAAAAACGTGGCTACGGTGAATCGGTTTCTCTCGCCAAGTCTAAAAATGCATCCAAGCTGCGTACTAACTACAAACCGGAGTCGGTGCACTTTATGCGTGATCACAGCGCTTCAGAAGATGAAGATCTTGTTAGAGCCTCGCTCGATGGTAATTTAAATGCTTTCGACGAGGTTGTTCGGCGTCACCAGTCCATGATCACCCGTTGCCTTTACCGCTTTTGTCCCTACCAGGCAGATTTGGAAGACCTGGTTCAGGAAACCTTTGTTAAAGCCTTTCGCAAGTTGGACTCATGGCAGGCGACGGCCCCCTTCGAGAATTGGCTTAGGAAGATAGCGTACAATACGGGCTACGACTACTTTCGCAAAAATTCGCGCAACCCTGCTTCGATATCGGTCAGTCACTCTGAAGAAACCGACTACGTGTTGGAGACGCTTTCTGAGGGTATCGATCAGAGGCGTTCGTACGAAATGACGGAGCAAGCTCAGAAAGTCCTGGCCCTGCTGCACAGCGAGGAGCGCCTTCTCCTGACGCTTCAGTACCTAGAAGAGCTACCTTTAGCGGACATCGCGGCCCAAATGGGCTGGGGTTTGTCGAAAACTAAGGTGAAGAGCTTCCGCGCCCGTAAAAAACTAAAAAAACTATTGATAAACAATGGAATCGCACAGGAAACAGACCAGTCCCACTTGGGATGAAATCATAAAGAAGAGCCGCGAGGAAATTCATCCGGAAATAGATGTGCGTCCACATGTTCGGGCACGCGTCGAGAGTGAGCTGCGTTTACCGGTAAAGGCTCGGCCGGATTCTGCCGTCGGTATGCTGGACGGCGTTATTGAACTGTTTTCGAAACCGTTTGCCCGCATTTCTTTGGGAGCCTGCCTCGGGCTTTCCGCTTTATTGGCAATTGCGACTACATCCACGGTTGAGGTTACGGAGCTCACAGGAAATGAAATTGAAGTTGTGGAGAATTTCGATGAGGCACTGGCTAGGGTAGACTGGACGGAGTACCTATGAGCGAAAAAAGCAAATTTAGCGCAGTCGTTATTCTGGCCGTCGTTTTTACGATCGGTGGCTTGTTTGGTGTCGGCGGCACGGTCGCCTATTTAAAGCAGACCCGCGAGAATCGAGGCGATCGGTCAGCCCGCACCGAACGTTCGCCTCGCGACATTTACCGTGTTCAAGTGGACCGCATGATGGAACGCTTGGAGAAGTCGCTCTCGTTGACGGAGAGCCAAGTTCCCCTAGTCCGAGCAGAAGTCACCAAATTCGGAGATGCGATGCTCGAGGTTCACGAATCAATGCGTCCGCGCTTCCATGCTTTGATGGAGGAGCGATCCCTTGCGATCGAAAGTCATTTGAACGAGGAGCAGCTAGCAGCCTTCCGCGAAGATCGGAAAAAGCATCGAGACCGATCCAAGGCCATTCGAGAGGGGAGAAAGAACGGAATTAAGGATGGAGCAATGCTCGATCGGATATTGAGGCCGAGCTCAAGTCCCAGCGCCAGCAGGGAACGGACTTGTCGGAAAGACACCTGTTAGTCGATCGCCATTTATGGCATTGAATTCGTGTCGTTGGCCTTGATGAGCGCCTTCTCTTGGACGTGAGCTATTCGTTTTCGTCGATTTTCGGGAGCACGTTGTCGGTCTTCAAGATCGTAACGGGGAGCTTCGTCTTGATGGCTACGTTTTGCTCTTTTTGAAACTTGGCGCCGACGGCTTCGCACGCTTCGCCAATGCTCTTGACCGGATACTTGCGTCCCTTTTTCGATATATTGTACTCATAGGCGCTGCGTTTGATGCGCTCGATGGCCGTACCCGGATTGTCGTCCTCCGGAATTTGCACGACCCATCCCACGTAGTCCTCGTCGGGAACAGTTCCTCTTGGATCGCTTAAGACGATTATAAACTGCTTTTTAACCACCGGTTCGCGCTGGGCCTTTTCCTCGTCCGCCAACACCTGGGCCATGTGCGCAATGTCGTTCATCACTTTGGATATCGTTTCCTGATCCAAGTTGTTGCTGTTTAGGGCTTCAGCGATGATTTCTATAGGAATTTTAGACATAGAGAAAAATCTGATAAATAGGCTGGTAATTTTGCCTGAGCGAATGTGCTGTGTAGGCGAGCTCGACACGCTCTCGACGAACCAAATTCCATGCAAGAAGATATTTTCGACATCGTAGATGAATTCGATAACGTGATCGGTCAGCGACCGAGAAGTGAAGTTCACACTGAAGGGTTACGACACCGGGCGGTACATATACTCGTGTTTAATGACGAGAACGAAATCTTCATGCAAAAGCGTTCTGCCAATAAGGATACTTGGCCAGGCGCTTGGGACGGGTCGTGCACAGGACATGTGGATACAGGTGAAGCGTATCGGGAAGCGGCTCACCGAGAACTCATGGAAGAGCTTGGATGGCAGCCCACCAACGAACTGGAGTTTCTATTCAAGCTGAATCCTTGCGAAGAAACCGGCCAGGAGTTCATCGAGGTGTATCGGGTGCAAGGCAGTGGACCCTTCCGGCTCAACATGGATGAAATTGAGGTAGGTGAATGGATGGACTTGAACAATCTGATCCAGAGGGTCGGGTTTACTCCCAAGCGGTTTACCAGTTCCTTTCGCCTCGTTCTCGAACGATTGCGGGCGTTGGCCTTGATCAGGGTTTAAACAGGTGCCTAGCCGCTCAGGAATTCCGCTGGTCATCGCCCATCGGGGGTATGCTGCGGTTGCTCCTGAAAACACTCTGGCCGCTTTCAGGCTGGGTTGGGAATCGGGGGCAGATGGTGTTGAGTGCGATGTCCATTTAACTGCTGACGGTCAAGTGGTCTGTATACACGATGACGATACGAAAAGGGTTTCAGAACAAAACCGAGTTGTCGCTACAACAGCCTGGGATGACCTCAGGGGCTTGGATGTTGGTGCCTGGAAAGGCAAGAAATGGGCAGGTGAGCCCATTCCGCTGCTTGAGGAAGCGATGCAAGCAAGCCCGTCCTCATTGATTTGGGTCGTTGAAATCAAGTGCGGGCCAGAAATTGTGGAGCCACTTCTCGATGCGATAGATGCGGGCGGTCACGATTGGAGACGTGTCATCGTAATCTCTTTCATTCAAGAATCTCTGGCTGAATTGAAGGCGCAAAGGCCCAGTGTTGCCGCCTACTGGCTGTCTTATCTAGACGAACAGCCCGATGGTAGTTTCAGGCCTTCGATTGGGGAGATTATTGGAACCGTGAAATCACTGGAGCTAGAAGGGTTTGGCGGCCAATCGGGAAGAGGCGTTTCTGCTGAACTGGTTTCAGCTTTAAAGGATGGGGGTTTGGAGCTAAATGTCTGGACCGTCGACGAACCCAAGGAGGCACGCCGCATGCGAGACATCGGAGTAAACTCGGTGACGACGAACGATCCCAGATTAATCCTGGAGGCTCTCTGAATCGTTTTGGCGATGGCTAGTTTGCGGCCTTGAGATGGGTAAAGGTAGGGCAACGCGTAACGGTACGCCGCGTTACTGTAACCTTCCATTGCGGAACGCCCGGAGGTCGTTGACCCTCCTATTTCCCATAGCTATCGCTCCATCACTCCGCTTTGCCGACAAGCTCATCGTCCTTCAGGGAATCGCTAGCGCTACAAAAAGGCGACTCTCAATAAGGTAGGCAACGCTGGGTTGTCGAGCCCTGGCATTGGCTCAGCTCTCGTTGGAGAGGCAGTACAGATGGGTGTGGCTACGGATGAACATTTGATCGCCAACGATGACAGGTGAGGCATCGATGGGGTCGTCGAGCGTGTTTACGGACACAATTTCAAAGGTATCCGAATCCTTGATGACGACGGTGGCTCCCTCTTTTCCCGCGATGTAGATATGTCCGTTCGCGGCAACGGGTGAGGCGTACACGCCACGTATGCCTTCCAGTGACTCGTCTTGGTACAGAACCTCGCCGGTCGAGGCGTCAAAACAGGTGAAGTAGGCATCATTGCCCTTGTTCATGTAGAGGCGGTTGTTGGACAGTACAGGTGAGGCGACATAGGGCGCGCTGTGAGCGGCGCTCCAAATAATGTTGTCCGTTCCTGAAACGTCTCCTTTGGAGGACAGCTTTATCGCCTGGACGGCTCGGCCTTGGTATCCGCTGGCTACGTACACGATGCCCTTTCCAATGACGGGAGTGGGAATCACGTTACTGGTGAGCCCGCTGGCTTCCCAGATAATATCTCCATTTTCAGGATTGTAGGCGCGTGTTTTATTCGATCCCGCAATGATAGCCTGCTGAGCGCCATCGACCTCGACGATTACGGGAGTGGTCCAGGACGTTCGCTCGTCCCTCTCTTTCCGCCAGACCTCTTCGCCTGTGCCCTTGTCGAGAGCGACAATGTAAGACTGGTCTTCGTGGTCCCATGTAAGGAGGAGGTGGTTCCCCGCGAGTGCCGGCTGAACCGCTTCACCGAATCCTCCTCTGGATCTGATGTCTCCTAGGTCAGTTTCCCACACTTTAACACCGTCTAGGCTGTAGCAGTAGATACCTCTTGAGCCGAAGGAGACCCAAAGATGCTCGCCGTCGGTAACGGGAGAGGCGGAAGCAAATCCGTTAGTCGCGTGATGGCCTTCATGAGGGGTCTGAGAACTAGTCGTTCTGCTCCAGAGTATTTCTCCGGAATGGCGATCAATGGCCATTACATTGAACTCATGCTCTTGTTGAGGTGTAGGGTTACCGCCTCCACGTGGTCCGCCACGATTGGGTCTTCCACCTCCGGCGCGGCGTTCAGCTTGACCTCTTCCGCCACCGCCAAAACTGGCTCGCATTGCCGCGCGCTCTTCATCATTGAGTTGGCCGTCCCCGTCCTTATCAAATCGTTTCAAGATTTCCTCACGATTGAATCCGCCTCCGCCACCGGGTCCACGTTGGCCGGGTCCTCCCGCGGGTCGCCGATCGTTGTTGACTTGGGCGGGAGCAGGGGAGGTCGCCCCTCCTTTAGAAATTGCAGTGACCAGGAAGATCTGGTCCTTCCAAATCACGGGTGTCGCCAGGCCTGATCCCGGGATCTCGGTTTTCCACTTCACATTTTCGGTTTCGCTCCAATTAACCGGTGGCTTGGACCCTTCAACCAATCCGGTCAGCGAAGTTCCTCTCCAAGTGGGCCAAGAGTCGTTGGCGGACGCAAAAGAAGTCGTCACAAAAGCAAGCGCGGCAACGAGTGTGGTGAAAGATTTCTGGGTAGATAGACGGAGAAGTGTGTTCATGTTGGGTCGTAAATTGAGCGTTCGATAGGACAACGTAGGAAAAGTAGTTCTGGTTTCAAAGAAATCTACGTTCGCTCCGTTCGGTTCTCTCTGGAATGGATCAAGGTAACGGCTTTCGAAACAATCCGCCTGTAATGCGTCCATTGTGAACTGCGTGACTGGAATAAAGAAGAACATTGAAGGTCGAATGCGGCCGCTCCATATTTTCGAATCATCACCTTAATCATGAATATCCCCCCAATAAACCTCTTTCATCGCGTAGCCGTTTTACTGGCTTTCGCTCTGCTCCCCTTTGCAAACGCTGAGGATCGTCCCAATATTATCCTCATGATGGTGGATGATCTCGGTTACGCCGATTTCGGTTGCTATGGGAGTGAAATTGAGACGCCACACATCGATTCTTTGGCAAATCAGGGTCTACGATTCTCCCAATTCTACAATACCGCTAAATGCCACTCGTCGCGAATCTGTTTGTTGACCGGTCTCTACACCTACCAAGCGGGAAATCAGGCATTGGATCGCTCGGTCACTGTAGCCGAGGTGCTGGGTGATTCGGGATACGCTACATCGATGACCGGCAAATGGCACTTGGACGACCAGCCGACCGACCACGGATTCCAGCAATATTTCGGTCACTTGTCGGGCGCGACGGACTTTTTTAAAGGAGATGACACCTTTCGGATAAACGGGGAGGTCTGGAACGACTTCGACGAAGACTTCTACATGACGGATGCGAATGTTGATTACGCAATGGAGTTTATCGATAACTCAGTTGCCACGGGGAAACCGTTTTTCCACTACATCGCGTTCAACGCTCCCCACTATCCGCTTCAGGCGCCGAAGGAGGATATTGAAAAGTATCTCGGTCGCTACGATGCGGGTTGGGAAGTCCTCCGAGAGGAGCGTTTCGAAAAGCAGAAACGCTTAGGGATGTTCCCGAAGGACATGGAGCTACCCAAACTGCCTCATCATATGAAATCTTGGGATTCGCTCAGCGAAAAGGAGCGAGAAATGGAAAGCTTCCGCATGGCTATTTTTGCCGCTATGGTGGATCGCGTCGACCAGAACATCGGACGGTTGCTGGAATATTTGGATGAAAAGGGCCTGCGGGACAACACAATGATCGTCCTATGTTCAGACAATGGAGCTTGTCCGTTCGAACGTAGCCGGAATACGGATATCCCTCCTTGGAAGGCCGATTCGTACTACCTTTACGATGCGAGCTGGGCGACCGTCGGCAACACTCCCTTTCGCCACTACAAGCAAACCCAACACGAAGGCGGCATCTCCTCGCCCCTCATTGTGAATTGGCCCGGCAAAGTAGCGAATGCGGGTGGCTGGGACGACAGCCCCGGCCACTTGATTGATGTGATGGCTACGTTTGTCGATGTCACGGGTGCGACGTATCCAAAAAAACGTAATGGCGAGAAGATCGTCAGCCTCCAGGGAAAGTCACTGTTTCCGGTAATCGAAGGCAAGGGGCGTGAAGGCCACGACTGGCTCTATTTCCAGTTCGGCACTTGCCGTGCCATTCGGCAGGATGACTGGAAGGCGGTCAGCTTCTACGGGCACGACTGGGAGTTGTACAATATGGTGACAGACCGTGTCGAACAGAACGACCTGGCGAAGACGTATCCCGAAAAGACGAAAACCTTGGCAGAGCTTTGGCACAAAGTCGCTTTGGAAGTGGACAAGGCTCCTGAGAAGCAACGCAAACCGGTCAATGGAAAACCCGCCCCCCATTCGCAGAAGTCCTGGCATGGAACCGATGAATACGACGACTGGAAGATGCCCCAGTTTTAGTGTGTAGACGCTAAAGCGTTTCGCTAGTTCGATTCATTAACTGCGTATGAAAGCGTTTTTAGTTCTATTAACAATTTTTCTGGTTTCGCTCGCTCGGGCTGCAGATAAGCCGAACATCATTTACATCCTTGCCGATGACCTCGGCTATGGCGATTTGGGTTCCTTTGGGCAAATCACTTTGAAAACCCCGACCTTGGATCGAATGGCTGCGGAAGGGGTCCGATTCACCCGTCACTACTCGGGATCCACGGTTTGCGCTCCTTCGCGAGCGGTTTTGATGACCGGGTTGCACACGGGACATGTCTCTGTTCGTGGAAATGGGTTTGCGCAACTGACAGAGACAACCGTAGCCGACGTACTAAAGAGAAGCGGCTACAAAACGGCTTGCATTGGAAAATGGGGCGTCGGGCACCCACCGCCGTTGGACGATCCGAATAAACGCGGGTTCGATCATTTTTATGGATACATTAACATGTTTCATGCCCACAATTTCTTTCCATCGTTTCTTGTGCGTAATGGTGTCAAAGAGCCTCTCCGGAACGTGCAAATGGTCGCCTTCAAAAATCCCCCTGTGGAACGCGAAGGGGTCGGGGTCGCGGAAGTCGCGGTCGACTACGCTCCGGAGTTGATTACTCAGGACGCGCTTCGGTTTATCCGCGAAAGTAAGGACGACCCCTTCTTCTTGTATTATGCGTTGAATATTCCGCACGCCAACAACGAAGGTGGCCGGTACGACCGTGGTATGGAGGTGCCGGATCAGGGGGAGTTTTCGGACAAGCCATGGCCGCTAGCGGAAAAAGGATTTGCGACCATGATCAAGCGGATCGATGACGATGTTGCAAAAATTCTCGAACTCCTTAAAAATTTGGGAATAGACGACAACACGATCGTTCTTTTCTCTAGCGACAACGGCCCTCACCAGGAAGGGAACCACCACATGGAGTTCTTTGATTCGAATGGGGAGAAACGAGGCATGAAGCGGGACTTGTACGAAGGGGGTGTTCGGGTGCCACTGATCGTTCGATGGCCCAATAGGATCGCTCCGGGGCGTGTCGTCGAGGAGGTGACCGCATTTCAGGATTTGATGCCTACGGTGTGCGATTTGATTGATGCCAAAAGCCCGCGGACCGATGGAGTCACTATGCTGCCTTTGTTGTTAGGCAAGAAGGCGAATGCGAAGGAGCGTTTTTTGTATTGGGAATTTGGAGAGAGAGGTGGAAAGCAGGCGGTGCTTCAAGGAGATTGGAAACTGATTCGCCTCGGTCTGGAGGATCCGGTTTACGAACTTTATAATGTGGTTTCAGACGCGTCGGAGCAAACGAACCTAGCTGTCGATCATCCTGAGAAAGTACAGGCATTGAAACGGCTCTTGAAATCGATACCAGACGATCAAAGCGAGTTTAACTAGGCCGATAATCGTGGGTAGAGCTTGACGACCCGGCGAGCCGTAGCTCGTGACTCTATTCCTCAAGCGACCTCCGCGGCTCGCCGGGCCGTCGAGCCCTACCTTTTGAATCTTCCAAATTAAAAACGCTTTGTTCGAATCAAGTCGCTCAGTGCGTTAGCCTGAGCCTCATAGGTCTAGCGCCTTTATTCTTCCGCCTTTTCGGCGGTTTCCAACGAATTGTATGAAATCGTTTGCAACCATCTTGGGTTTGATCCACAGATGGAGGTCGGGTTATCGTATTAGTTCGAGGGCGGTTTCTCTCCCTTATGCGATTCTGGGAAACGAAAGACGATGAAGCGAATTTACACGAATGCAGACCAGAGTCGCGTGGGAATGTATCAGTCTCTGCTGGAGGAAAACGGCATTCAGACGCTTTTGAAAAACAATAATGCGCCCTATAAGGAAGTCTGGCCGGAGGTTTGGGTTGTCAATGATGATCAATACGATGACGCGCTGAAATTGTTTAAGGAATTGGATACCCAATTGAGCGTTCCCGTGGCGCCGTGGGACTGTCCCGAATGTGGCGAGCGCATAGAAGAGGGATTTGGCGAATGCTGGAATTGTGGCGCGGTGAAAGCAAGTTGATGCGGGGTCGGGAAACCAAAGAAAGAAAAAGGAGATGAACAAGGTAAACACGAGCGAAAAAATCGAGCATGAGTTTTCTTCTCCTGGCGGAAAATATGAGGGTGCGAGTTAGGATATTTCCGAAGAGTTAGGGAGAGTTCCGGAATCAATGGATCTAAATGAAAGGCATCCCTTCGAGATTGAGATTTGTCGCGTTCCACCGGGTAAGGCGCCGTAACCGTTGCATTCGCACAGCGTCCAGTGGAAGTTCTATCATGTCACTTCTGGAAAGGGAAAGTTCGTGATGAAATGGCAGGACCGAAATCGCTTCCGGCGACGCGTTTTTGTTCAAGCCTGGTGAAGCCCATCAAATTGAGAACAACAGCGATGAGGACCTTGTCTTGTATGTAGTCGCCGACAACCCTCCGGGCGAGTGCTGCTACTATCCGGACAGCCATAAATGGGGCGTGCCGCTCCTGAAGCATAAATTTATTCGCTCTGACTCCCTTGACTACTACGATGGGGAGGAATGATTAAGCGCGAAACGAGAAAACGACTGATTCGAATAATTCTAGTGGCGATCTTCC
>CALDFV010000105.1 GCA_937942145.1 uncultured Opitutaceae bacterium | reverse complement strand
GCGAGGGTTCCTGATTGTTTGGCCCATCTTTCCTGGATCAATGAACCCCCTGATCGGCCGCCGAAATTTTTTGAAGCAATCCGTTTCCGCCAGCGTGAGCGTAGGAGCGATGTATTCGCTGAGCCAGGCGACTCTACGAGCAAGAGCGGTTGAACGCAAAGAGGGAATTGAGTTAGCCATTGCCACGATCTGCGTCGATGGCTTTGGGGATCATCGGCACGAACCGACCTTTCGATTCGTTCCTGAGCTTGGCTTCAAGAATGTGGAGTTCAATCTTTGGTATCCCGGTACGCTGACACCCCGTTGCATTGACGGGATCAAGGAGCGTTGTGACAGGGCGGGGCTTACCCCCATCAGCGTTCAGGGCACGGGTTTCGGTGGAGAGGGACGCAATGGGGTGACTAAAGACCTGTCCCACAAAATGGTTTTGCTGGATAATTGTGAGCGATTGAATTGCCGGATCGTGAAATGTACCGGAAGCCGCCGTGGCACTCAGGGCGGACTGAAGTCAGTCATTGAAGTTTTAAAGGAACTCGCGTTCGTCGCGGAAGCGAAGGGACTAGTGGTTGTTCTGGAAAACCACGCCAATAATGTAATGGAAGGAATCGCGGACTACGAGGAGATCTTCGCTGCGATCGATTCTCCTAATGTGGGGATGTGCCTTGATACGGGCCACTTTGAAGGGGTTAATGTGGACCTGATCGAAGTGGTAGACCGGTTTCACGAACGGATTCTTCACGTTGACCTGAAGGACTGCAAAGAGCGGGGTAAAGGCCATGATACTGTTCCTTTGGGTGAAGGGGTAACGGATTTTGAGGGCTTCCTAAGTCATTTGATGGCGAAAGGCTACCAAGGCTATTTCGTTGTCGAGCAAGCTTGGTCTGAGCCAAAGGGAAATTGGGTGAATGATTTGAAAGCGGCTTATCAGAGCTTTTGCCAATGGGAGTCTTAAACGAAATTCTTAATGTCGAGGCATGACTTCGATTCAGTCTAAAACGAAATACGAAAAAACGAATTATGATACTAGATCAGTTTAAACTAGCGGGACGGTCCGCATTGGTGATGGGCGGAAATCGGGGCCTCGGCATCGAAATGGCGAAAGCGCTGGCGGAGGCGGGCGCTTCGGTTGCCATCGCGGCACGTGACTCCTCCAAAAATGAGGAAGCGGTAGCCATCGTGGACGCAGTCGGGGAGGGGAAAGTCATCGGCAAGAGCTGCGACGTTACCGATGCGGCTCAGGTAGAGCAAGTCGTGGGCGAGGTAAAGGCGGAGCTCGGCTCCATTCATATTCTCATTAACTCCGCTGGAATAAATATTCGGGGCGCCATCGAGGAGGTGACCCCAGAAGACTTCCGCCAAGTCTTGGATGTAAATGTAACGGGGACGTGGCTGGCTTGTAAGGCCGTTTCTCCAATTATGAAGGCGCAGGGCTACGGGCGTGTAGTGAACATCGCTTCCATGCTCTCTGTAATTGCGATTGCTGACCGGACACCCTATACCGCAAGCAAAGGTGCGGTCTTGAATATGACGCGGGCATTGGCGGTTGAATGGGCCCCACATAAGATCACGGCCAATGCGATTTTACCTGGACCGTTTGCTACAGAGATGAATCTTCCGCTTTTGGATGATCCTGAGAAATATCAGAATTTCGTATCAAAGATACCCTTAAGCCGATGGGGTGAGCTCACGGAGATCGGGGGACTGGCGTTGTTTCTCTCGTCTGATGCCTCTTCCTATTGTACTGGGGGCGCCTTTACGATCGATGGTGGCTGGACGGCCCAGTAACGGAATGAGCCATAGAGTCCTTAACTGATCGAACGTATGAAAATCGTTATCCTAGATGGGCATACTCTAAATCCCGGTGACCTGAGTTGGAAGGCTTTTGAGGAATTAGGGGAGGTGGTCGTTTACGAACGTTCCTCGCCGGAGGAGGTGATAGAACGAGCGCGCGACTGCGATGCGCTTATCACGAACAAAGCAATTGTATCGTCCCAAGCTATACAAGAGGCGGACAATCTAAAGTACATTGGAGTGACGGCCACCGGTGTAAATATCGTCGATGTCGAGACCGCATCTGAAAAGGGAGTACCCGTCTGCAATGTCGCGGGCTATGGACCGGACTCGGTGGCCCAAATGGTGTTCGCGCACGTTTTGAATTTGGTCCATCGGCTAGCTAGGCAGGCGGATGATGTGCGAAAGGGGGGGTGGTCCGCGAGCCCGGATTTCTGCTACTGGCTGCATCCCGCTCTTGAACTGAGTGGATTGAACTTTGGCATTATTGGACTGGGAGAGATTGGCCAATCCGTAAGTCGCATCGCGCAAGGTTTCGGCATGAAGGTGATTGCGTTCACGCGGGATGAAAGTCGAGTTCCACCGGATGGTGTGAGCTGGAAGAGTCTGGACGAACTCTTTGCCGAAAGCGATTTCATATCCCTCCATTGTCCGTTGACTCCGGAGACAGAGAACATCGTCAATCGCTCCAATATTTCAAAAATGAAGCCAAGCGCGTATATTTTGAATACGGGAAGAGGCCAGTTAGTCGATGAGTCCGCCTTAGCCGAAGCCCTAAACTCGGGACGTATTGCGGGAGCGGGTTTGGATGTGCTTTCGACTGAGCCCCCAAAGGCAGACAATCCATTATTGAGCGCCAAAAACTGCTTTGTGACGCCTCATATCGCCTGGGCGACGAAAGCGGCAAGAGAACGTTTGATGCAAATGTCCGC
>CALDFV010000104.1 GCA_937942145.1 uncultured Opitutaceae bacterium | reverse complement strand
CTTGCTCCAGTCTATTGAATCGAAATTCTGCCGGAAATCTTCTGAGAAGATATTCCGGGGTACATCGCCTTTACCGTTCTGACTAGCGGAATCAGTCTTAGCTTTAGGCTTAGATTCACTTGCACTCGGCTTCGACTCCGTCTTCGAGGGTGAACTTTTCTTTTCTTCTGCCATGGTTGTTACGAAATTTAGAGGGGCTAGCAAAAAAATACTGCTTCGCCTGTCAATGACAAATGCGATAGTGAAAATCAATTCTGGCAGGGTATCGTACACTTAAACCCTTACTCTTTCTCTCCAACGACGTATTCGGCACATTGGGACTCCAGACTCTCACCCCATCTCACTTTCAAACCTTCAAAGGCAATCGTATATCGATTCAGTTCGCTTTCAAATGAACAGCCTCTATTAAATCTTAGACATGCAGGAAGATACCAAAAAATCCCCCCAAGGGAAACTGAATCCGGAGGCCAGCGCTTGCGGCCTCCCTTCGAATGCAGATATTGGCCCGATGGGGAAAGTTCAAAAGTCAGACGAGGAATGGAGACAATCCCTCAGCCCCGAGCAATACAGAGTGCTAAGAAACCAAGGCACCGAGCCTCCTTTTCAAAACGAATATTGGGACTGGAAAAAAGAAGGAAACTACTACTGTGCTGGATGCGGTGAAACGCTTTTTTCAAGTAACACAAAATTTGACTCGGGTACCGGTTGGCCCAGTTTCTTCAAACCGTCTGATCCGCAAATCGTTGGTGAGACAATCGATGTGAGTCACGGGATGACCCGAACTGAAGTTCACTGCAACAATTGCAGTGGCCATCTAGGTCATGTTTTTCCCGATGGCCCGAAACCAAGCGGACTCCGCTACTGCATCAACTCCGCTTCGCTCGTTTTTAAACCGGAATAGTACCCGCGCACTCTTCAGATATCCGATGCCATCACTTCAGGAACACTTAGCAAAACAGCAACCCGCGACATCGGGCATACACGAAGCAATGGCGCTTCACACCGAGGACGTATTTGATGAATTTGCAGGAATACTGCCCCTTTTTCTAGGTAAGCGAAAACTGGGCTCCTTCGTCACCTTAGCGCTACCGACTGAAGTTACTGGTTCACGAGATCTTCTTAATTCCTGTCTAGCTGATCTGGTCTCCGCGTACGGTTTTCGTGTGGTTTCATTTGTATCCGCGATCCGGGCCCATAGTGAAACTGACCAAGAACCGCGTTTAGGAGCCATTCTTATAACTGCCGACAACGCAAAAAACCTGTATCAACTTCCTTGGATTTTGGAATTTGATAGCCAGGCAAACCTAACGAGCCACACGAGGTCCGAAGCAACCGGCGAGATTATTCCATCAGAAGTATGGCTCTCGTATTTTCAGCAATCAAGGGATACTGATGAGAAACAATCCGCGTATAATCGCCTCCTCGAGATATTTGGAAACGCTTCCCTCCTCCCTGATTTTAGCGCTTAATCTTTCTGCAGAATATCAATACCCGCAAACGCTCCCTTTTTAGACCCTCACGTGCCGCTTCATTTTCTGTCCAGCAAAATTGAATTCCCTGATCCCACTAGCGCAACGGAGGACGGACTCCTCGCGGTAGGGGGCGACCTTAGTCCCGAACGACTCATTGAAGCATATTCGAAAGGGGTTTTTCCTTGGTACTCGGATGGACAACCAATCCTTTGGTTTTCTCCCGATCCAAGGATGGTGCTTTACCCAGACCATTTCAAATGCTCGACCAGTCTCCAACGAGATATTCAATCAAATCGTTTTGAGATCCGTATCGACACTGTTTTCAAGGAAGTGATTCATTCTTGCGCTTCCGCTCCGCGCCCCGGCCAAGAGGGAACCTGGATTACGCCTGACATGATCGACGCCTACATAGAAATGCACCAACTAGGCTACGCACACTCCTTTGAAACATTCCATAAGGGTAGCCTCGTCGGGGGACTCTATGGTTTATCGCTTGGAGCCGCGTTCTTCGGGGAGTCCATGTTTCACATCAAGTCGAACGCCTCAAAAATCGCGTTTTCCCATCTTGTAGCGTTTGCTAAAAAACATGGATTCGATTTCATTGATGCCCAGGCTCCAAGTAGTCATTTGCAAGGCCTTGGGGCAACATTGGTTCCACGAAATCGCTTCTTAGAAGAACTCCAATGCTCTCTCAAGTTTGAAACCTTGAACGGGAATTGGTCCATGGTATGACGATTCCCACTATTGGCTACAGACGCTGATTCGATTGTAGGCACTCAACACGCATCGTTCTCCAGCTCAACTCGAAGTACCCCTTTTTCCGCTTTTCTAAATCTTCCAGCAAACGCTTCAGCACCGAGGGCTTCATGCGATTCTCGCTGATGGCTCCAATATCATGAATCTGCCTCAAAGCGGCTCGGGGGGATTCATAGGTCATAATATCGGTTCGAGTTTCGCTTCTAACTATATCCAGGTTAGCGGCACGAAAGATCTCGACCCACTCCTTTTCACCTTTCCAAGGAAACGCCGGGAACCTCGAATCCAATCGCGTAAATTCCTCCAAAGATCCTTCAATGAAAAAACAGACGAGCAGCCTTCCGTTTTCCAGCAACGCATCTCTCCAAAGACTTAGAACCCTGATTGGATCGGTCGCCCATTGCAAAAGGCTGCATGCGTATACTCTGTCAGCTTTTCGTGCCTCAAGTCTCCACGCATCTTGAATCTCCCAACAAATATTAGGCAACCGGGCTTTTCCTTCATGTAGCATTGATTGGGAGATATCAGTCGCGCAAAATTCACGAAAACTACGCAACGCTAGATGCCGTGTAAACAATCCCGTTCCCGCTCCTAGCTCCAACCCAGCAAGTCGCGAACAATCCTTGTCAATCCACTGAGAAAACCAATCCGCTACCTCTTTTTGGATACTGGCTTTCTCATGATACTGGAATGCTTTCTGGTCAAATTTCACAACTCAATCTTCGCTCCTACAAGCAATTCTCTAAGATCGTGCCCTACGTTTTTCAGAACATTGATACTTGGATTTATGCTATTAATTCTTCCCGCGTCCAAAAGCCTGTCATTTTCCCCAATCCAAGCCTCCACCTTTACTAAGTTGCCCCTTCTCACCGAATCGTTTATCAGTCGATCAACCCCCCAAATTAAATCAGAATCTTCGAGTCCAAATAAGTCGTCCGAGTGATCACTTAACCCAGCCCTAAGAACAAAGTCCCTTATCGCAGCGAGGCTGTCTCTTTGCAACCATCGCCTCAAATAGATCAGCTGGGATCGATACACGTTCCCTCCCCTCTCTTCCTCTTTCTTGAAATCCTCAAATGGAGCTAGAAAGATCACCCTGTCGAAATAATGGTACAGGTTTGGCTGATTCAACAATAGGAATGCTCCAAGGGAATAGGCGACCACCGTTGAGTTCTTCGATATCTCACTGAGCTCCGCATCCCAACCTAATTTGGGCAAAATATAGCGGTGCTCTTTATTTGGATACAGTTCAGAAGCGATCTTCTCCAAATAACTTATTCCTAAACCCCATCCATTTATCCACGCTACTTTCATTTCAAATCAATGAGAATTTCCTCAAGGGCCTCTAAAAGTCTATTGGTAGAGCTTTCGGCAAGATCCGCCTTTAGCGAAATCCGCAATCGGCTGGTCCCCTCTGGAACAGTAGGAGGCCGAATCGCGCCAACTAGGATTCCACGGCTCTCAAGTTCCTTCGCCAAATTCACAACCCGATCTGCCTCGCCGATCTGAATTGATACTATTGGCGAGTCACTGGGCACTACATTTAATCCGATTTGCTCGAGCTGCATCCTCACTCGAGTTGATAGATCCCTTCCCGTTTTTCGCAGTGAACTAGATTTCCTCACACATCGTATTGCTTCCGTCGCAATCGCGGCGCATACGGGAGGAAGATAAGTAGAATAGATGAATTCTCCCGCAAAATTGACTAAGTAATCCGAAATAGCTTTCTCATGAAAGAGCGTATACGCACCCATCGATCCAAGCGCCTTACCCAAAGTTCCCACTAGGGCATCCACTTGATCCAATACCCCATATTCTTCCGCTAATCCACTTCCTTCCTTGCCATACCAACCCACGGCGTGAGCCTCATCTAGTATCCAAAAGAAGCCGTACTTTTTTTTCAAATCAGCTATGCCCTTAAGATCTGGAAAATCTCCATCCATACTGAATACCGACTCAGTGACAACGAATAGAACTCGATCATCTATGGCATACTTTTTTAGAAGCGCCTCCAAATGCTCGAGGTCACAATGGCGATAGCGCAATAGACGGGCATCGCTAGCTAGCACGCCCGAGATCATGCTATTGTGAATCAGCCTGTCCGCCAGAACCAGATCTCCGCTTTTCGGAAGCAAGCCCAACAATGCTTGATTCGCCCCGTATCCTGTATTCCATACGATTCCAGTTTCAAATCCGTACCAGGATTCAATCAAGGCCAGAAGATCACGATGAGCTTCACCAAATCCAGTGACAAGCGGAGAGGCAGATGAAGAGCATCCAAACTTCGAGATCGCATCTTGACCTGCCTTCTGGATTCTGGGGTCACTCGAAAAACCCAGATAGTCATTACTTGCCAGATTGAGAATACCTTTCGCTGGATCGCTAGTCCGCAATCTTCTAAAGATGCCTGAATCCATCCGGGCAGTGAGCTCAGAGTCGATTCTTTCTTTCAGGAACTGATTCAGAGCCAATCCCTTTCACCAAAACATAATTCTAATTGGCCTGATTGGGTCATTCCCCATATAGGTATCTTTAAATTTTGGATACCATTCAGCGTACCCGTTTTCCCAAGAGCCTCTTGCGGCTCAATTTCGTTCAGCCACACGCCACAGTTGAGATCCTTGGAATTCGCATATTCGTAAACCAGACGGGCTTGCCCAATCGCGCCGACTCGATCCTCGACAACCAGAACCAACGCCTGTACCTTGAGGATAACTGCCAAGTCCAACCAGTCCCTGCCATCATTGCTGAGAGGCGTTGCCAACGAACCTGCCCCTTCAATGATCCGCCAGTCAACGTCAGCAGGCAAACTTGTGATTGACGATTCGATCTCAGAAAAATCGAGATCTTCTCCCTCGTATTCAGCCGCCGCAACTGGGGCAATTGGCTTTGAATATGACCGCAAAGTGTATCCTTTCACTAGCCCGCCGCTACAACGCTCCAACACTTGGGCAACATCGGATGCCGCACCACCGCAGACTCCTGATTCAATCGGCTTAACCACCTGGACAGTCGCGCCCTGAGCCGACAAATGCTGTGCGATCGCGCCAACTACCCAAGTCTTGCCAACGTTTGTATCGCTTCCACTAACGAAAAGCGTTCTCATTAGACCTATGCAAATGTCGAAGCTTCTTCGTCGGAACGCGCATGAATAGCTCTCGCCTGGTCGGGGTCGAGCGAAGTCAATCCAAGCTTGTTCAGCAACCTGTAATCATCGCTCGAGTCGGGATTTGCGGTAGTCAACAGCTTATCCCCCAAGAAAATGCTATTCGCTCCAGCCAAATAGCAGAGAGCCTGTAACTCATCGTTCATCTCTGTCCTACCCGCTGACAATCTCACCATCGTCTTTGGCATCAGTATACGAGCTGTCGCGATAACCCGGACGAATTCGAAACTGTCCACAAACTTTTGCGATTCCAATGGTGTCCCCTTACAGGCAATCAGAGCGTTGATTGGAACGGAGTCCGGATAAGGATCAAGATTCGCAAGCTCTTGGAGCATCTTCAATCGATCATCGATTGACTCGCCCATACCGATTATCCCACCGCTACAAACTTCCATACCCGCCTCACGCACTTTGCGAATATTGTCTAGGCGTTCGTCAAAGGTGCGGGTCGTAATTATCTCACTATAAAACTCCCTAGAGGTATCCAAATTATGATTATATACAGCACAACCAGCTTCCTTCAGAGCATTAGCCTGTTCCTGCTCAAGCGATCCAAGGGTACAGCACACCTCCATCCCCAAGTCGCTTACGGATTGAACCGTGTTCAACAGTGATTCAAATTGCTCTCCATGGGGAACCCTTCTCCATGCGGCTCCCATGCAGAAACGAGTAGCCCCTCCTTTTTTTGCCGCAACCGCGTCCTGCAAGATCGTTTCGGTGTCAAGCAGCGCTTCCTTTTCAAGCCCAACATCACTATGAGCCGACTGTGGGCAATATTTGCAATCCTCTGGACAGGCACCGGTTTTGATAGACTTCAATGTACAAAGCTGAACACCTGACGGGTCCTGAAATTTATGATGCGCCGCTTGAGCTCTGTAGATAAGGGTCGTCAGGGGAAGATGATAGATATTTTGGATTTCTTCTAATGTGTATTGCATTACTAATTACCTATGTTGTTCATGACCGCATCAATGGCGGTCTTTAAATTGTTGAAAAGAAAGCCTATTTCCTCTTTATTGATTACGAGTGGAGGAACGACAAGAATTGAGTCAAGCAAAGGTCGCAAAAGCAAACCATGCTTACGGGCTTCAAGACAAACCTTCATCCCCACACGATCGTTTGGATGCCAAGCGTCTCGGCTCGAACCCGGAAATAGGTCGATCGCAGCTGCAAGTCCACGTTGGCGTATGTCTAGAACGTTACTGTGTCCGTTGAAGGTCTCAGCCAATGTCTGTCCAAAGTCCTCGATCGTTTTCTCAAGCCTCTTGGAACCAATCAACCGCTCTAGTTTTTCCAAACTCTTAAGAGCGACGCTGGCGGCTAAGGGATTTCCTGTAAACGTGTGCCCGTGATAAAAAGCGTTCCCTGTATCGAAAGAGCCCAGAAATGCTTGGTACACTTTTTCAGTCGTCAAAGTCGCAGCGAGTGGCAAGTATCCAGCTGTTAGGCCCTTCGCTAAGCAGAGGAAGTCGGGATCCACACCTTCTTGCTCGCAAGCAAAAATGGAGCCAGTCCTTCCACAGCCAACAAAGACTTCGTCAAGAATGAGGTGGACACCATATTTCCGACAAAGGGTTTCGACCCGTTTCAAAAATCCGGCGGGCTGGAGTTTCATTCCCGCTGGTCCTTGAATTGATGGCTCAATAATGACTGAAGCAATTTCAGACGCTTCACGTTCCAATATCTTTTCGAGCTGAAGCAAACTTCGGTCGGAATCCGAATGCTTCACAATTCCGTTGATCTCCGAGCATTTAGGAGCCGCAAATTTTCGCGACTCAAACAACCACGGCTGAAAGCGTCCGTGAAACGAATCGCTGTTTCCGGCCGCCATGGCCCCGAAGGTGTCTCCATGATACCCGTTCTCCATCCCTACGACGAGACGCTTCTCAGGCTTTCCAACTAGCTGCCAATATTGGAAGGACAACTTGAGCGCGATCTCAACCGCGTTCGAACCATTGTCACTAAAAACCACCCGACTGAGCGATTCAGGGGCCAAATCAGCCAATCGCTCTCCCAGCATCGCCCCGACCGGATGGCTTAGTCCCAGATAGGTGGAATGGGCGATCTTGCCGAGCTGCTCAACTAGGGCCTCATTGATATCTGGCTCATTGTGCCCGTGAGCATTTGTCCAAATGGATGCGTTCCCGTCTAAGTATCGATTGCCTTCCGTGTCCCAGATCCAGCACCCTTGACCTCTCTCAACCTGTAACTGTGGAATCGAGCAATACTCCTCCATTTGAGTAAACGGGTGCCAGGAATGGTCCCGATCCATTTCATCAACAATGGTCGAGTCAATTAATGTGTTCTGACTTCGCAAAACCGTCATCCGATTGATTGTTAAGGCAGAGATGAATCTAATTAACAAGCTTGTTAAGCAAGCACGTGGAATTCCGGCTTAAGGATTCCAAAATTGGAATCAGATAGCCTTTAAGAGCTCCAAGATCTGTTCCCCATGGCTATCAGGGTTCACTTTTTCGCAAATTTCCAGGAGGGTTGCGCTTTCATTTAGAACATAAGCGGAACGGGTTGGTCCCCAAAAGGCTTTGCCATACATCTTCTTTTCGACGAGTGAACCAGCAGCCTTGGCAAATTGGTGTTCAGGATCCGAAACCAACGAGAAACCGATCGAGTGCTTTGCCTGGTACTTCATGTGTGATCCCACGGAGTCTTTGCTCAAGCCAAGCACGTCAAACCCCATTGACCGAATCTTATCCCATTCTCGAGCTAGACTGATCATCTGCTTATCGCAGCTACCCGTGTTGTTCCTCATGTAAACCGAAATGACCGTCGGACGAACGATCAAATCGCTCAAGATCACCGTCTGTTTTGATTCGCGCTCCGCTACGTTAACCTCAAAACCCAATTCTAGCTGATCACCAGTTGACCTCATTTTTCTCGGCTCCCGTTAGCGTTTTCTTCGGCTATCATCCCCAGCCCTATTCCTACCAGCATGAGTATATCGCGGGCAATGGGCCAAAAAAAGCCCGCCTCAGACGATTTTGCGCTGGAACCGAAACACCCGCAATCGACATCCAGGCCACGCATAGCGGCCTGAGACAGCAAAATGACAAATACGACCAGCAATCCCACTGCCAGCAGTCGAGCTCCCCCTTTCATTACCCTGAAAACCAGACAAGCCCCAACGCAAAGCTCCAAATAAGGAACCCCCAAAGACGCGATTACAGAGACTTTGTAGCTGAATACCTCGTACGTCAAAATCGCCGATAGGAAAGCAGAAGGATCCATCAGTTTAACGATTCCCGCCCACAAAAAGGCGACCCCGACAATGATTTCTACGAATTGACCCAGTCTTCTCATTGATTCGCCCCTTCAACCATCCCAGCTTCGGCAAGCTTTTCCCACCCGCCTTTGAGCACGAAAACATTTTCCACACCCAACTCAGCCTTCAATCGCTCGGCCACTTCATGCGACCGTAAACAAGCTTGGCTCGAGCAATAGACAACCGTGGGAGCATCCGGATTCCAGGCGTCTAAAAAATCGACTATCTGCTCCTCCCAACGCTCTTCATTGAGAGACAGAGCCCCTTCCAGGTGGCCTTTCTCAAAATCCTCGTCGGATCTTGCATCGATCCAAAACGCTTCTTCGAACCGAAGGACTTCCTCAAGTTCGACTTCAAGCTCGTCCACATGAAACGCAGGGGCCTTCGGGTGAGCGAAGAAAGCGATCACCCCACAAAGGCCCGCGACAACGCTAATGATACATGCTTCGCGGACGGATTTCATAAAAACCCGCCTCTACTAGATTAGCGCTTGTCAAATTCCAAGCAGCAATCGATTCCGCTAATAACTAGTTTCCTCGATAAGAGAAAAATGACGGACCGGTATCGATGCGCCTGGCCCCTTTATCCTAGTTCTGAAGAGCGAGGTACTTTCGCTTAACTTCTTCTGTAGATTCGTGGAAAGCGCTCTCAGCCTCAGACAAAGAAGCCTTGAATGCTTCGTATGTCAGGATCGCCATGTTGTCTTCAATATTGGCCAGAGCTTTGGCGACCTTCGCAAAACCAAAGTTGCTAGATGAGCCCTTCAACTTGTGCGAGTCGCGGCACAAAGAGTCTTTGTCAGAATCGAACGAACCAGCCTTGAGGTTCTCGAGACATCCTTTGCCATCCTCAACGAATTCATGAAAGAGCTCCGCCATATCTTCGTCGAATTCCTCATCTTCTTCGCCGAAGATCATCTCTAGTTGTTCCCAATCAATTAGTACTGAATCGCTCATTTATATTCTCCTAAGTCTTTCTTTGATTCTCGTTTTTAGTGGATATAGCTAAACTTTAATGTCGGATCAAAATTGGCATTCTACAGTCGAATACTGCCTTCTCCGTAGCCCATGTTAGAGGCGATCGCCTTTTTGACCCTTTGCTTAACAACTCCCTCTTCAGTCGCTTCGACGGGTCTACGAGGCTTTTTGTCGTAAACCAAGCTTTCCGCCTTTTCGAAGCTCGTTCGCAATTGCTCCACAACTTTGAGATACTCGTCTTTGGTTAGGTGAAGCAACGCGATCAGCAACGGATCAGGTCCGAGGGCCGACGCACTACTCGCAGGATCGTTGATGATCGTACTGATCATCCGCTTCGCAAATGAAACGAGGCAGGCCATGCGCTCGTGCTTGCCAGCCTCCGAGGGCTCAAACTGATTCAGGACTGGAATGACAACTTCGTCCGAGAATCCCCACTCTCGCATCATTGCGGCTCCAACCTTGGCGTGGTTTATCCCGAAGACCTCAAGCTCTTCGTTGGCGAGAGCCATGTCTTCAGAAAGCGAACTGTTAAACTCGATGTGCGGCGTATTCTTGATTTCCCGCTCCAAAAAGACCATTCCAATCCCATGTAATAGACCAACCGTATGCGCCACGCCAGTGTCCTCGCTGTACTTGCGCGCCAGTCGCTCCATCGCGAAAGCGCAGGCGACTGAGCGCTGCCAGAACTCGCCCGCACTGATTCCGTAAGACTTGAGCGGTTCGGCCAGCAAATCGGAAAATGTCAACATAGTGACAATTTGATAGACATCACTAAACCCGAGATGCATGATCGCGTCATCGATGCTGTCGATGTGGTAGCCTGAGTTGAAATAGGCACTGTTAGCGGTTTTGAGTATCATCGCGCTCAACGCAGGATCCATTCGAATCATATCCCGAATCTCATCCGGGTTCGTGTTGCAGTCGGAAATCATCTGCTGCAACTTCGGCAGCAACTGAGGTGACACCGCGATGCCGTCCAAGTCCGATTGTATTTCTTCGATATTAATTGGATGCGAAACCATATGCCTAATCTATTGCAAAATTACTTTTACGACCCATTGGTCGGCTCGGCTGAGAAGGGCCTCAATCTGGAGCTTTAATAACCACGTCTAACAACGGTCCTAGAGAGTGCGGACTTAAGTTAGATCCGCGCAAAAACTTGCTGCTAATGGAGTGATCAGCCTACGGGTTCGCGAAAATCACCTAAAGCCTGCCACTAAACTTCCGATAGGGTTCATTGTGAATATGAAGATTGAAGTACCCCTCAACGAAGAAGAATGGTCCATGCTGAATGCCGCTGCTGACAGCATCTCATCAAGCCCGGAGGACCTGGCCCGAGTATCACTCATGCAACGCTGCCTGGTGATGTCGGAAGACGATGAGATCTGCGATCGCACCCGCCAGATGATTGGCCTGGAATTCGGCCTCAATTAGAACTTCGGAGGATCCAGAGCCTCTCAGTAGACGCCCGATTGCAGAGATTCGGTCGGCTAGTTTTGCACGTTCAACTTCTCGTCGTATACCGTGACGCGGCCGATCGCTTGAAGCGACTCTGCGATCTCTTCACGCTTACCCACAACTGCAACGATGCTATTCTCTGGCAGAACGTATTTGTTGGCCAATTCCGCTGCTAGCTCCGGCGTCACCGACATCAATTGAGAAACGTAGGTTTGGTAGTAATCAGGGGCTAATCCATAGACGTCAATCTCTTGCACCAAACGAGCGATCGTCAAAGGCTGCTCAAGACTGAGCATGTAATTTCCTGCCAAATACTTTTGATGCATTTCGAGCTCCGCTACGGGAATAGGTTCTTCCCTGATGCGGTTTAGCTCATTAAAGATCTCCTTCACCGCATCCGCAGTCACTTCGTTCCGAACATCCGCATAGGAAATTATCGCCCCTAGCTTGGCGGCATTAGCCGAGTATGCTCCGGCCCCGTATGTGAAGCCCTTGTCTTCCCGCAAATTCTGGAAAAGACGGCCCGAAAAGCCTCCTCCCAGAATGGACATCACAACCCGAAGCTCAGGTGTGTCTGGATTAGATTTTGGTACTGACTGCTGGGCCACACGAAGCGTTGATTGGACCGAATCTTCACGGTCGAGCAAATGAACCGTGCCTCCTTTCACCTCAGGAAAGGACAACTCCGGCAAAGGTGGCAGTTCCGCCGGTTTCCATTTACCTAGCTCGCTCTCAACTCGAGCCAACTCAGTCGAACCATCAAAACTTCCCACTATCGCCAAAGATGCGTTGTTCGGCAGAAAGTGCGCCTTGTGAAATGCGACCAGATCATCGCGCGTAATCGAAGCGACGCTCTCCTCGGTTTGAAAAGAGCCATACGCCCCTTCCCCGTAGACCAGCTTACGTCTAAGCTTCCCAATTAACGCATCTGGTTCGCTCCGCTCTGAAATCAAGTTCGAAAGCGTACGCTGTCTCAGTTTCTCAAGCTCGTCTTCAGGAAATGCTGGCTCGAGAACCACACTTTTCAAAACATCCCGCAATTTCTCTTTGTACTTGGAAAGACCTGACACTGAGACAGCGATGAAATCCGAAGAAGCAGTCGCAGATAGACTGGCCCCAATAAAGTCGATCTCGCTTGCTAACTCATAGCCTGTCTTTCCCTTCACACCCTTATCCAGCATGTCTGCAACGAACTCCGCCAAGCCCGATTTCTCACCATCGAAAAGTCCACCCGAACGGAACATCAATCGATAAGTAATCGTTGGCTGACGATCGGACTCAATCACGTAAATGGTCAAGCCTTCACTGGTTTTTTGCGTCTCGTAATTGGGAAACGACGACGCAGGCGCAGGTCCGGGGTCGGGTCGACTAGAACGGTCAATGGGGGCATTGGCGACTGCAGCCGAAGAACTGGCATCGTCTACTTTTCCGCATCCCAGAATTAAAACAAGGGAAGTGAGCAATAAAATCGTTGAGGGCGTTCTCATGTTATGAAATTTTTCCATCGTATTCATTTTTCAGGCACTGGGTAATGAAGCGTGTTTCTTCGATCTTTTTTCAAATAGGTTTTCGCAACCCGCTGCAGGTCTTCCTTTTTCACCTTCAAGTATGCTTCAAGCTCACGATTGATACGGCCAGCGTCCCCATACCAAAGATGATTGTTTGCCAACGACTGCGCCCGGCTGCTCATCGTGCCGACAGATGACGCGATCTCCGATTCCTTTTGGTTTAACGCCTTCTGAAATTCCTGATCCGTCACCCCTGTATCGATCAACTTTTCAACCTCCTCTTCGATAAGACTATCCAGCTGCTCTATCGTGACTCCTCTGTTTCCAATCGCGTAAGCGGCCACGAGGCCCGCCTTCTCCTGCATCCAGGTAAACGCAGCCGAGTTGACCGCAGCTCTCTCAACGTCGACCAAGCGCCGGTACATTCGGGAACTTTTCCCCGTAGCAAGAATGCTAATCAGCAAGTCGATCGCCTCGGCATCCTCGTGAGTCAGCACCGG
>CALDFV010000103.1 GCA_937942145.1 uncultured Opitutaceae bacterium | reverse complement strand
TGAGGGAACCAGTTGTGCGTTTGCTGCCTCGACTTCATTGGCTTCTCGGCGACCGGCCCGATAGTCTCCCCAAAAACGTCGACAATCGGTGCACGCTCCCACCCTTTCCCCTTCAAAGTTCCCCGTCATGGCAGGACCTGTAACAAGCAAAATTGACGGCATATTCGCACTGAAGGCCCCCATTAGCAAAGCGGGAACCGTTTTGTCGCAGCCCCCAATCAAAACGACGGCGTCCATCGCTTGCGCTTTGATCATCTCTTCCACATCCATCGCCATCTGATTTCTCAGAAGCATACTCGTTGGGAAGGAAAACGCTTCGTGAAGAGAGATCACCGGAAACTCCATCGGCAACCCGCCCGCCATGAGAACGCCACGCTTTACTGCGTCAATCAGATCAGGTACCGAACGGTGACAGGCATTGTAGCTGCTAAAGGTGTTGGTAATTCCCACAATCGGTCGATCAGTTGCTTCTTTCGACAAGCCCATACCTCTCAAAAACGCGTTCCGCAGGTATTGTGAAAACGCTTGGTCCCCGTACTTCGAGAGACCTTTTTGCATACCCGTGTTTTTGTCTTTCATAGATTTGAAGCGTGATTTCCATGACAAGACTGGCTGGAAATTCACCCACCGGCAACCTTCTTTGTTCACAGAACTACCCCGAGTCAAGAGCCCCGAGCCATATTAAAGGTAGCAATGAAGGCCTCGAGGTACATTAAAAGGAGGCAGGACCGAGCCCCGACAACTCAGGGGTCTCGACCGGTCCTCTCTACCCTTTTGCGAGGCCGCTCAATACACTTTTTTAGAGCTATCCAACTCAACCTGAATTTGCGTTCATCGACGAAGGAACTTGCCGTTGAATCGATCTTTCAAAAAACTGCACCAATGCTTGTTAAGAATAAATCTGCTGTCATCACTGGCGCTGCTCGGGGAGTCGGAAGGGCGACCGCCCTTGCGTTGGCGAAACTGGGTTGCAACGTCGCCATCAACTATCGCAGCTCCCAAGAAAGAGCCGAAAACACGGTACGCGAAATCGAGGCTCTTGGCGTCAACGCTTTTTCGATACAAGGCGATGTTAGAGACGACGAAGCTTGTCGCCATCTCATGAAAGAGGCACACACTCAATTTGGCAGCCTAGACATTCTTGTTAATAATGCGGGCACCACACAATTCATTCCGCACAACGACCTCGAAAAGGTACAAACCGAGCACTGGGAAGACATTTTCTCTACCAATGTTCGAGCGATTTTCCAGTGCTGCCGGGCCGCCCGTCCTTTCTTGGAAAAAAGC
The DNA here is from genome assembly GCA_937942145.1 of uncultured Opitutaceae bacterium. GTDB lineage: Bacteria > Verrucomicrobiota > Verrucomicrobiia > Opitutales > Opitutaceae > Pelagisphaera. Next base: position 8,105 of record CALDFV010000103.1, on the reverse strand, counting down.
GGTGAGGGCGAAATCGTAAACTTAGGCAGCATCGCGGGGCTTCGAGGTATCGGAAGCTCAATTCCCTACGCCGCGTCAAAGGCGGCCGTTCACATGCTAACGGTTTCACTGGCCCGAGTTTTTGGTCCGACTACTCGAATCAATTCGATCGCGCCCGGGTTCATCGCTGGAGATTGGCTGACAGAAGGGCTTGGCGATGCGTACGAGGACGTCCTCAAAGCCAATGCCGAAAAAGCAATTCTGGGAAAGGTGTCTCAGCCAGAAGACGTTGCCGAAGCGATTGTATCCATCATTACCGGATCCGATCTCGTTACCGGACAAGTACTCGTTTGCGACGGCGGTGCTCTCCTTGCCGACTAACTAAGTAGGAATGAGCGAATACCTCGAACGAAGGAGACCCATGTCATCGCTTCGCTACTTTAAAAGGTAGGGCGAGGACGTCCCCGTCCCTCCGCCTTAGTGACTCAAACCGACGCGGCGGGCCCGGAGGTCCTAGCCCTACCAAAAAGCCGGGACTCCGGATTCGTGAAATCCCGGCCTAAATGAACTAACTCTTTTGTAACTTTAGAAGCGATACGTTGAACGCAATTCCCAGGTCCGTTCCGCAGGGATCCGATAAACCGGGATGGTCAAATCCGGGTTGGCTACAACGGGAATGAGGTCGTCCTCGTCAAACAAATTACGGATGTTCAGTTGAAGGTTCCATTGCCCATCATGGCCCGCCAGCTTGAGCGGACGGCCCCAACCAATCCAGCCATCGGCGATCATTTCATCCGGTCCAAAGATGGGATTCGCCAAGTCAGGAACAAACCCGAGATCTGGGTCATTGATAACCGGACGACCGATACCGATTTCATCCTGCCAGCGAACGGCTCCCCCGATGTTCCATCCCTTCATTTTGGAATCCTGAGAAAAGGTGTAGTTCGTTCCCACATTCCAGCGCCATTTTCGGACCTCATTAGTTTTGATGCCCCCGTCTGAGGCTATAACGGTCTTGGCGTTGATGAGTCCCACCCGATTCGTCCAGCTTAGGATCGACTCGACTTGGGCATCGCTGGTTGAGAATTTGCCATAACGATCCAGCAAGGGATCCACGGTTTCCTGTATGAAACGGGCGAATAAAGGAGCTGTATTGGTGGACGATACTTCTTGCTTCGTGATATTGAAGAAGAGCCTCCAGTTTTCCGTGATATTCGCGACACCCTCTATTTCCATACCTTCAGATTTCAGGTCGGTAGGAAAGGTCAAACCGGTGGGATTCGTTCGATCCACTCCCTCTCCATCGGCCGTCACTTGGGCGTTCACCGTATCCAAAACCCACTGGGCGTTGGCAAACGCGGACTCGTAGTTAGCTAAGTCATCGATATCGCTAAATTCGCCCAAGTTAGTTTCAATGTTTCGCTCGCGGGTCACCGGCGCGTAGTTCACCAGTATTCGACCTATAGCAGCATTAAAAGACCCCGTTAATCCAGAGTCATCTTGGATCTGTAAGGTCTCATACCAATTGAAACGGATACTGTATCGGTTTTCCGGGGATGAAAGGGTGAATCCCTTTTCTTCCGTTGTACCACTAACGGGACCCAGTTTCTCGCCCAACAAGTTCGTGCGTTCGGTACCTATTTGAGCATTTTCCGCGTCCGCCCAGTGCAGGCTTAATCCGATTCCGCCAAAGTTCTCCATCCAATTGTCGGGAGCGTGGGCAACGATTCCCAAGTTCGACGCATCCGACTTGGAGTTAAACGTCGGCGAGCTTGGCAGGAAGAAGACATCTGGGCTAATATTTCTAAGGTTAGCGCTACCCGCGCCATTGTTCCCACTCACCCTAGGGGCATCGGAAATGGACCATACATCTACTTCGTCCTCACGGTATCCATAGGTCGCTACGATATGATCGTTTAAAAAACGGCTATTGAGGATAAACGCGGTACTCTGAATACTGTTTTTGTTCAAGGACGCTCCCACAGGAAGATTGCTTCTGGTATTAAAGTTGCCTGACGCTACGTGGGACTTCGTGTTTCGATCAAAATAAGTAATGTTGTATGAATCTTGAAAATTAAGCTTGGTTCTGAGATTCGACGCGTTGGCGCCCGCCGCGCTGGACTGGCCAGATATATCGTCGCTCACATAGACCAGAGTTCCCACAGCGGTCGCGTTGTTTGCATTCGGCGGTGTTCCACCCGTTTGGAAGTCTGCCCCCCATGCATAATTCAACGCGTTAATATTTATCGTGTTCCTGCCTGAATCTTCAAACAGTCCCGTTAGAGTATGGTCGCCTAGCAGTTGCCCTACGAGTCCATCCGCTTGCTCCGTAGCGTCGAACTTCACGAATCCCGTTACCCGATGGCTATCGCGGACTTCATCCAACGTAATAGTTCTTCCATTACTTCCCGCAGAAATAAATAGGCGGCCGAAATTGGGATTCACGTCTCCATTGGGATACGTTTCGTTTACATCCACCGCAATCGCTTGAAACCGCGAGCCATCGGCGAGAACCGACGAAAACTGGCTTTTGTAATCCTCTTTATTGAAATGATAAGCCAAGCCTGCCTTCCCCTCGAGGAAAAGCTGTTCGAGCGAGAAATTGAACACACTGAAATTTTCGCGTTCATTCTTGTTGGGACCATCAATGAGAAGATTGCGATAATCGAAAATACTGGTGTCCGTAATGTGCTCGTTGACATAGAAACTGCGGGTCAGGGATTTAAGATTGCCGTTTTGATCCCGAGGCTCGCCCAACATATTGCCATAGAGCTGCTCTACGCCACGGAGGGTGACAAAAGACTGGAAACTCACACCTCCAGAGGTGTCCACTCCCCAACGCGGATGAATAATCGGAACAAATCCTTCTTGGCCACCCGGTAGCGCTCCACCTGGAGATGCCTGGTCCGGGTCACTGTAGACAGCGGCGGCTTCAAACGTGAACCCGATCGGACCAAAATAGAGGTTATCCACATTGTTCCCTTCATCATCGTAGAGAAATAGCTGGAAATTGTTGTGGGGGTCATGGGTCGGCTTCGCGGATCCGGTCGGCGACACGTCAAACCAGCGGCTCACCATGTCTTGCGGTGGAAGCGTCCGAGGACGGTTGGCATCGATCTCACCTAGTTCGTAGGACGCTCTTAAGTTCGTGTTCTCAAATGGGCGATACTCGCTAACCAAAAAGATTCGTTCGTCTTTTTCGTGGGCAGGATCCTGAGCGTATTCCCGATCCTTATAGAGAGTTGCAAAGCGGACCGAAAGCTTATCTTCAATCAAAACACGTTCGAGATCGAGAGAGCCGCGCACCGAGCCGTAGCTTCCTATCTGCAATTGCACTTCACCATGATTGTCGAAAAGCGGCCGAATCGTATTGTTGTTAATGATACCCGCCGGACTTCCCAGACCAAAGAGAATCGCATTCGCCCCTCGATTAATGACGACACGATCCGTATTATAGGAGTCCATCGGGACGATGGTGGAAAAGTAATCGCGGGTCAGGTCTGCCGTCGCCAGACCCCGAACGCGATTGCTCGAGGCGGGTCGCTTGAATTGCGTGTCTTGAACCGCACCGACAACCCTGTTTTCATTCGGGTTAGCGAAATTGCCGCCAATCCCGTTAACTTCCGTGCCCGCGGTGTAAACGAGAAGCTCCTGTAGATCTGTCGAATTCGTGTCTTCCAGGAATTGTTTCGTGACGACGCTTACGGTAGAGGCGACATCCCGAAGCGGCGTATTCAAACGCGTACCCGCTAAGGACGATCGCGCCGTGTAGCCTGAAGTGTCCCCGGCATCAACGGCGAAGGGTGAAAGTTCGTAGATTTCGTTACCAGCGTCTTCATCTTGGGCAGAGACAAGCGGGGCGGCCGCGAGGGCCAGCAACGCACCGAGGGTGCGTGTCGTTTTCCTATTTTCTAATTTCATTGGTTGGTTGGGTGTTTTTTGGGGTGGTAATTGGGTTTCAGAGCGCGCCGATTCGTTACCTCCTTTCTGCGCTCGCAATATTATTCCGTAGGCTTTGCCGTCACTAACCGGGACCGCCTCGAATGGAGTGCCCTCCAGCATTAAATCCAATGCTTCGCCAACTGTATAGCGGCCCTTGACAGACTGCGTCTGGTATCCAGCAACTAAGTCGCTCGCAAATACTATTTCGGTGCGCCCATTCTTGGCCGCGATTTTCAGAGTTTCCACTGCCTCCCCCGATGGCACATCGTGCATCCGCTTTTTCTCCGATACCCCTAGCGAAGGGATACAAAGCAGCGAGACGCTCACGAATAGCGAGAGAGCATGGAGTTTCCCAATAAAGAACCTCATTTCCGAAGCATAAATGTAGTTTGCCGGTATCGAGTATCATGGGGCGTAAAATAGGGGTACTGCCTCTTAGACACTCGAGGGTTATTGTTTTATGAAGGCATCATTGTTTTTTTTTATAGTATTACAAAAAGAAAAGCCTCTGGGGTCATTGTGAGCCCAACAAGACGTCGAAAGGACTTAGGACTGGCGTCAGAAGGGTACTCCGCAAGGGGAGGTTTCCTTCGCTATCGAATGGGAGGGCCAAGCGACCGTACTCCGATGTCGAAACCATCAACAAATCACTTCAATTCAGCGCTTTTCGAACGAAGCAGAATAGTCGAATCGTCGATTTTTTCGGCTTCGATATTCATCGTCAGTTCCAACACGCTAACAAACACATCGATATTGTCGGACTGAATGGAGGCGCTCACAGCGAGATCTTCGATCGACGGATCATCAATCACCATCTTTTGCTCATTGCGCTGATTAAACTCCAAGACGATCTCCGAAAGTGGCGTGGCAGTAAAATCGAAAAGCTTTAGCCAGGTTAGTTGCTTATCAATCTCAACCTTGGAAATCGGCTCTACGACAGGGAGTGAGTTCTTCTGACGAACATCGATAACCGACCGCTGCCCCGCTCTTAACTCCTGAACCGTTTGTCCTATCGCCTTCGCTTTCAGCACTGGATCCTTTGCGCTCTTTTCGCCAACCATTACCCGTCCTTCCGTAACCATCACATCGACTGAACCCTCATTGATGAGTACGTTGAACATCGTACCTACCGCTTGAACGGCTACCCGGTTCGCGACCACTATGAACGGGCGCTTATTGTCTTTCGCTATATTAAAGTTCGCCTCCCCTCGTTCGAGAATCACATATCGGCTTTTTTCCGTGAAGGAGATCAACGCTTGAGCTCCTTTGTTCAACTTTACGATCGATCCGTCTTCGAGGACGTGTCGTTCATGAGTTTCGGCAAAAGCGCCCTTAGCCAGTCTAGCCGGACTCGCTTTTTCAAAATAGGAAGCTCCCAAAAATGCGAGCGCCACGATAGCAGCAAGCCCACCGAGCACTGATATAATCTTTAAAGCAGAACGCTTTTTCCCTGGTCCAGCAGTATCCAATAAATCCGGATTGGGTTTCAAGCTATGCTCTGGGCGCCAGTCGGCCAAAACATCCAAATGTCGCCAGGCCCTCCGACGGTTGGTGTGCAATTCCGCATGTTCAGGACTTTCAGCCAACCAGTCGAAAAAAGCATCCTGCTCCTCGGGTGAAAAACCATAGGCTTGCTTCACCACCCAGAGGGAAGCTTCACGCTTTGCTTGGTCCAACCTTGATCCGTCGAACTCTGGTTTTTCGCTGTTCATGAGGTTCAGAATTCCTTCCAGCTACGCATATAGTCCGAACACTTGTCCACTCCGATCGCTAACTGTGTGTAAACGGTCGGGAGAGATAGGCCGAGTTCTTCAGCGATTTCTTTGGGCGTCATGCCGTAGACTTTGCACAACGTGAAAATACGGCGGCAGCTTTTGGGAAGGGATTGAATAGCGACGGTTAGTGTTTCTAGTTCCTGATTTCGGGCAACGGTCTCCACGATGTCTTCACCTGCGTCAAGCAGATCCAAGTCCTCCACTCGATTTACCCATCGATCCCCACGCACATTCGAAGCGCGAATCATGTTCAAAGCAATGTTCCGAGCCGTAGCGAACAGGAAGGCTTTGGGTGTTTTGATCTCCTTTACTTGGTGGGCTTTGAAGACACGTAGGTACGCTTCCTGAATAATATCATCCAAATCCAAATCGGAAGAAAACCGACTTCCCAACCAAGCGCGTAGCATCCCCTCATGGGGCTCCAAATTCTCCGCATACCAGCGGTCTTGGTTTGAAAATTCGTGGGGCATTAGAACAAAAACAATATTTTGATGTAGCTGGGACACCTTCACCCGCCATAATTATGAAAGTTAACTTCAATATCGTCTATTTCAAGTAGCGATACTCCTTTCTTTATCGCTTTACAACCTAGCAATTCAATCTTCGCTGAACCTGATACCGGTCACTTCTTATGAAATCTCATCGCCCTCTTATTTACTTCCTGCTCCTGTTCACTCCTATCGCCAGTCTTACCCTCGCTAATACCGCAAAAGTACCCGACTCGATTACACCCAATCCACGGATGGTCAACTACCCCTGGATGTCCTTGTCCAAATGGTACCAGATGCATGCCGCAGACGTGGCGATCGCGACCGAAGGAGCCGCTCCTCTGGTATTCATCGGTGACTCGATCACGGAAGGATGGAATGGCAATGGCCAGGCTTTGTGGGAAAAACACTTCGCTCCCCTCGGTGCGGCCAATTTTGGAATTGGAGGAGACACGACGCAGAATTTGCTTTGGCGACTAAAATATGGAGCCACAGGAAACCTCGACCCTAAAGCAGTCATGCTTCTCATCGGCACCAACAATTTCGCGTTTACCCAGGACCCTCCCGAAACAATCGCCGCTGGCGTCATCGCATTAGTCGACGCCCTTACCGCTTCCTACCCCAATGCAAAAATCCTTCTGATGGGCGTTTTCCCGCGCGGTGAAACCAAGAATTTCAAGTTTCGCCCAGGAATCGATCGTATCAATAGGATCATTTCGCAGCTCGAATCGAGGGACCGGGTCACCTATCTCGACATCCACTCCACACTGCTAGAACCAGACGAGTCTCTATCCAAAGCGGTTATGCCCGACTTCCTCCACCTCTCCGAAGAGGGCTACCGTCGCTGGGCACACGCGATTTTACCTTGGGTTTCAGAGCAATTAGCAAGCCCATAGATTTTCAAACGGATAGACCTCCTCAATTAAGCGGGTCCGCCATTCGGCCCTTGAACCAGGCAAACTCGGACTTCAAGGTCATCAGGGTTCCCTCATGCTTTGGGTCACCGGCCAAGTCATTCATTTCCGTGGGATCCGTATCCAAGTTATAAAGACGATAGGTATCGATTCTAGGGTAGTAAATCATCTTAAAACCCCTGGCAATAAACGCCCTCTGGCTATCCGGTTCGTAAGCTCCGTATATGTAGTCATACTGCTCGTCCCGTTTCCCTTCAATCAAAGGAATCAGACTCTTAAACTCCACATACTCTGGCTGCGGAACACTGGCAAGCTCCAGCGAGGTAGCCATGACATCCTGCAAATAGACCGGGGTATCAATCCTCTTTCCTTGAGGAATATTCGGCCCCATCAAAAGCAACGGCGTACGCAAGCTGTGCTCGTACATGTTTTGCTTCCCGATAAAACCATGGTGTCCCACCGCAAGACCATGATCAGCGGTGAAAAAGATATACGTATTGTCCGCCTTGCCGCTTGCTTCCAGCGCATCTAATATTCGCCCAATCTGGTCGTCCATATGGGTGATGATGGCATAGTACTCCCGACGGTGTACTTTGACCGCATATTCCGTACGTGGATACGGAGCCAGCACTTCGTCACGGATCTCTGCTGCATTGGCCCCTTTGGTGTAAGGATACTCCGGGGCAAAATTATCCGGTACCTTGATTCGATCCAAAGGATATCGATCGAGATACTCTTGCGGTGCCTGCCTGGGATCATGTGGCGCATTGAAAGCGAGATACATAAAAAAGGGTTTATCGGACTCGTTGGTGATGTTCATGAAGTTTTCGGCGTTATCCGCCACTACTTCGCTCCAATGTTTGCCTCCCGCCCAGAATCCCTCGAACTTTGGATCCGTCGGAGACCAGGGGTCCGGCTGTCCTTCAATCGGCCGATCATAAGCCTCTGGGTAGAAAACCGGCCCCGGCATTCCCGGACGCACATGAGAAACATGGTCAAAAATGGCT
>CALDFV010000102.1 GCA_937942145.1 uncultured Opitutaceae bacterium | reverse complement strand
CCTGAGATCCGATATACGTCTCCGTCAAAAGTCACTAACACCGCCTCGCCATCCGAGGAAAAATCAATCGCCACCGGCCGAATGCGACGTTTCCATGGATTAGGATAAGGAAGAATCGCTTCGTCGACGACATACGAGCCTAGAGGCTCTCCCAATTCTATCCCCGCCACTGCCGTATCCGACCATCGGGAGTTCGCTTTCGCCACTGTTCCCAACTCACTTTCTTTGGAAGAAACTAGAGAGACACCGACTTTACTCAGGTTGTAGCCGACCGACAACAGCCGCCTTTTCCCGCTGGCTGTAAGTCGATGGAAGATACGATTTCCTTCATCATCAGTCTCAAGATCATCTCCTCGAGTAACTGCTTCACCGTCGCCTCCTTCTGCCAGGATCAAATGAATCTCTTCCCTGACTTCGTTGACTTCAATCGCACGCAGCACCACGATTTCACCGTCAATCTCTTTAGCCTGAAATCGCTCCCTAACCTTGCCTCCGTAGAGACGATAGTGCAAAATCGCTTCGTTTCCGGCATCTTCCAACCCCAGCCATTCTCCTATCGTGGGATCCAGCGGACCGCGTCCAAGCTCCTTTGGGTCGACACCTTTTGGTCTTGGGTCCTCGAAACTCAACTGACCGGCCTGCCAACCGGGATAAAGCCCGGTTGAAAACACAACCTTACCCAAGGGTTGCGGGAGCTTGGACTGACCAGACCCCATCTTCCGAAGTGGCACCGGATAGGACAACATCGCCAATCCGTTCGGCGAGAGAAAGTCTCCCTGCCATATTCCCGCCACTCTCAGTAACTCTGTATCAAAGCAGACGAAAACATCGTGCTCGAGTGGTATCACGATTGCTCGAGGAATCAAGTTATCCTCCGTTCCCGCAGGAGCCACCCCTCGCATATCCACCGTAGCTTCGATAAACGGAAAATCCGTATCCAGAAACTCTTTATAGAGCGGCTCCGCATCTCGAGCCACGTACGGAGGCAATGCATGAACAAGATTGACCCCGCCTAGGAGCAAAATAAGCCCATAAAAAGCGTTCTTCACAAAATTCAATGTCATCTGGGTCCTCTCCGGTTGATGTTAGAAGCTCCCTTCGACTCCCCAGGAGTCTCTCCTCGAAAAGCCCCGTTCTGTACGACACGAACCCCGGTTTCCCGATGAAATTCGTCCGTCGAAATATGGTCAGGAATACTGTCACCGGTTTGCTGTCTCCACTTCTTGAGTATCGCAGACAGTTTGGCTTCCGTTTTTGATAATTTTGGATTTCCCGCTAGGTTGTTGAGCTGGTGAGGATCCTTCTTTGTGTCATAGAATTCTACCACCGGCCGTGGCGCGAGAAAGACGTCTTTCTGGGCACTATCCAAAGTTTGTTCCTTCAAGGCTCGCTGCAACTCCAGATGCGAGTCTGACCGCACGGAATCAGCCGGTCCCTGCCAGGCTTTCTCAGGACGGTCATTGACTATATATAAATGTGTCTCCGTCCGAACACTACGTCCCAACGCTTCATAGTCATGCCAGTTGTGTTCTGAAAAAGCGTAGTTACGAACTGACTTCTCCTTATTGGAGAAAAGGGGCACTAGGCTCACTCCCTGAAAAGTAGGCCCAGCCTTTCCTCCGGCCACTTCAATCGCCGTCGGGGCAAGGTCTATCACGCTGACCAGTCGATCGCTCACACCACCATCGCTGATCCCGTTTGGCCAGTGGGCAACCAGTGCCGTCTTCATCCCCGAGTCATGCAAGCGAGTCTTGGCTCGCGGAAAGGGCCGCCCGTTGTCTGAGAGAACAAAGATTAGCGTATCTTTTAAAACACCCTGGACCTCAAGTTCCCCGACCACCGCACCAATGAAATGGTCGAAACGCGTCACTTCATTGTAGTAGGACGCCAGATCTCCCCTGGTCTTATCCGAATCTACAAGAAAGGGAGGTACTACGACCGCTGCAGGATCGATTTTGGGACCGTAGAGCGCGTCGTCCCACTCATTGTCTGCTTCCCAAGCGCGATGGGCATCATTCGATGCAAACCAGAAGAAAAAGGGCTGGTCTATCGGGCGCTCTTGCGTCACCCGAAGCCAGTTCGCATGCCCCCCTCGGTTCCCTTCGACTCTGCCTAAACTAATATCATCAAAGGGTGGCGTGTCTCGAGGATTCTCCCGCTTCATGTGGTTCTTCCCGGAAAGCGCCGTATAGTAGCCCTTTTCTCTCAATACCTCAGGAAGCCAGGGCAAATGATCCGCAATCGCCAAATGAAGCTCCGCGGCTTTGCCGTTGTTGTGCGGATACCTTCCCGTAACGATGCTGGCACGGCTCGGACTGCAGCTGCTCGCCGTCAAATAGGCATTCGTAAACTGCATTCCATTCGCAGCCAGACGGTCGATGTGGGGCGTCCTCGCCCCCGCGTTCCCGTAGCAACCGTAGTCGTTCCAACTGACATCATCGGAGATGAAAAATATAACGTTGGGAGATTTTCCCAGACCGATTTCCGAAGACAGAGACAGCACTACGAATATCGGGGCAAAAAAGAATCGCTTCATGTGGAATACGAGGAAAACCAGTCCCTTTCTTCGTGCAATCTAAATGATCGGTTTGTAATTCAGAGAGATCCTGATTCTACTCACTCCTTAAAAGCCTATAAATCCTTCGTTTTAGTTCCTCTATGAAGATCTCTCATTATCGAATAACCCCAATAGCTACAATTGATCCCCCACTCCGTGCCGCATCCGGATTACATGCCCCCTACGCGCTTCGTGTAGTGCTAGAGCTATCCTGCGAGGACGGTCTCACAGGGATCAGTGAAATCCCTTGCACCGAAGGAGTTGTCGATTCTCTAACCCATATTTGCGAAGGACTGCTGGGCAGCGATCCCCTTCAGCTCACCCGTCTTCTGGAAAAAGCGAGTGAGCGGCTCACGACTCAAGACGACTCGCGCGGCGATACTCCCTGGGACAATCGAGTTTGGGTTCACTTGAGAAGCGCTCTCGAAGTCGCCTGCCTCGACTATTTAGGCAAGCGATTCGAGGTCCGGATGTGTGACTTGCTCGGCGGAGCGGTCCGGGACGAGGTTCCATTCGGCGCCTACCTTTTCTACAAGGAACCGGGTGCTGGCGGAGAGCTGGAATTTGGCATGGACGAAAGCGCCACAGGCTGGGCCGCCGCGCGACAGCAAGTAGCGAATACTCCGGATACCGTCGTCAAGCAAGCCCAGTCCATGATCGATACGTTTGGCTTTAAGTCGATCAAACTCAAAGGCGGCGTATTTCCACCGGATGAAGAAGCCGAAGCTATGCTGGCTCTGCGGGACGCGTTTGGCCCCGACGTTCCCCTCCGACTCGACCCCAACGCGGTCTGGACCGTCGAAACCGGAATTCGCATAGGCAAGAAGCTGGATTCAGTTCTTGAATACCTGGAAGACCCGGTTCGCGGCCAGGAAGCAATGGCCGAAGTGGGCAAAGCAATCGATTCCCCGCTAGCTACCAATATGTGCACCACGTCATTTGAGGATATCCCAAACGCAATTAAGATCCATTCTGAAGACGTCATTTTGACCGACCACCACTTCTGGGGCGGGCTCAAGCCCTGTATTGAATTGTGCCGCATCTGCCAGACCTTTGGTCGGGGAATCTCCATGCATTCAAACAGCCATCTCGGAGTGTCGCTGGCCGCCATGGTCCACCTGGGAGCCTGTATCCCTCAGCTCGACTATGACTTGGATACACACTACCCGTGGCAGTCCGACGAGATCATAGAAGGCGGTCGCCTGCCCTTCAAAAACGGCGCCATCCAAATTCCAGATGGTCCAGGATTGGGCGTCACGATCAATCGAGCTGAATTGGACCGGCTTCATCAAAATTACCTCAAGTCAGGACTCTCGTTCCGGAATGACGAAGCCGAAATGCAGAAGATCGAGCTGGGATGGAAGTTTCAAGCAACCCGCTGGTAGCTGCAACCCACTACGTAAGACATTCCGTCAAAGCGCGCTACATGAATGAAATTGCCATACGAAAAAGGGCCCTGCAAGGAGGCAAACTCCTGGGATCCTTTCTGAACTCAGGATCAGCGATCCTCGCTGAATTGGCGGGACGCTCCGGCCTAGACTGGGCCTTACTCGACATGGAACATGGTTCGGGCTCCTGGGGCATGCTAACCCACCAACTCATCGCCCTAGAGGGCTCCAATACAGCCCCTGTGATCAGGCTGCCCTCAAATCAGGCCGACTATTTCAAACGGGCCCTCGATCTAGGCGCTCATGGTTTGATGGTGCCCAATGTAAATACCGCTGACGAGGCACGAGCTGCCGTATCCTACTCTCGATATCCTCCGCACGGCACTCGAGGGGTCGCCCTGATGAATCGAGGAGCCCACTACGGGGCCAAGTTCGCCGAGCGACTCGAATCATCTCATGAGAACACTCTAATTATTGCTCAAATCGAGTCTCCTGCCGCAATTGAAAATGTGGAGGAGATCGCAGCAGTTGACGGTGTAGACGTACTCTTCGTTGGTCCCATGGACCTTAGCATTTGCATGGGCATCCCTCGACAGTTTGACCATCCGGATTACATTGCCGCCACAGAAAAAGTGGTCGAAGCGGCTAAAAAGCACAACAAGGCTAGCGGTATTCTCGGTTTCACTTCTCCAGACATTGCAAAATTTTATGCCAAAGGTTTCTCTTTTCTCGCCGTCGGATCCGACGGAGGGATGGTCGCCGCAGGAATGAAAGAACTCGTAACAGCGAATCAAGAGGCTGTTCAATAGCGAACCCTTCGACCATTACTGACAAGCACCTATTAAGTGTAATTAATATCTACCTACAGATGAGTTCCCCTTCCTATACGTCTAGTCTCACCGTCCGCAATATCTGCCCGACTATTGCGGATCAACCTCCCATCACCCTGCCCAAGCTGGTACCGGTAACCCAACGGTTCCCAACCGACACCGTTAGCGACATTGAGGCTGAAATGCGTGTCCAGTTTCAGCAATTCTCAGGATTGGATTTAAAAGGGAAACGGATCGCCATCACCGCTGGAAGCAGAGGAATCAAGGGTTTCATCCCCATTGTTCGCTCACTCGTCTCTCAACTCAAAGAAAGGGGAGCAGAACCGTTTATCGTTCCCGCTATGGGCAGTCACGGAGGAGCAACCGCGGAAGGACAGCTGGCTGTACTTGAGAACTTAGGCATTACCGAAGAATCCGTGAACGCTCCTATCCGTTCATCGATGGATGTTGTGAAACTAGGTGAAATCGAGGAAGGAACTCCCGTTTGCTGCGATCGATTGGCTTACGAGTCGGATGGCATTATCGTTTGTAACCGGATCAAGCCGCACACTGCCTTCGCCGCTGAATACGAAAGTGGCCTCCTAAAAATGATGATGATTGGCCTGGGTAAACATATAGGCACGACCGAGGTTCACAAGTTGGGTTTTCATCGCTTCCACACAGCGCTCCCCGATGCGGCCAAAATATTTCTCGAAAAAGCTCCTATCTTATTCGGTGTCGCCATCGTCGATAACGCTGCAAATCAGGTCGCCAAAATTGAGGCCATTCCTGCAGACCAGATTCTGGATCGAGAGAAAGAGCTTCTGGCCTACTCTAAAACGCTAATCGGGCGAATGTTGCTTTCGGAAATCGACGTCCTCGTGGTTGATGCCCTGGGGAAAGACATTAGCGGGGCCGGTATGGACTCCAATGTGACGGGCCGCTCCGCCACCAACGTCCAAAGAGACTACACCCCCAATATTGGCCAACTCGTTATTCGCGATTTGAGCGAGGCCACAAAGGGTAACGCCATTGGGATGGGTAATGCCGACATCATTACCTCAAGGGCTACGGAAAAAATCGACCTTGCCGTTACCTACACCAATGCCCTCACTGCCCGTACTCCCGTAGGAGCCAAGGTTCCTTTAATCGCTTCATCCGATCGTCAAGCGATCGAAATAGCCTGTCGCAATGCGACTAGTAAGCCAGATCAAGTCGCGCGTCTCGTCCAAATTTCCAATACAAAAGATATCGAAAGGATATGGGTTTCGACATCCTATCTTCCGGAAATTGAAAGTCGCGAGGACATCATTGTAGAAGGTGAACCC